>NZ_JBHUZJ010000136.1:0-12983 GCF_042667685.1 Streptomyces sp. NPDC057302
CCCTCAGGGAGCCCGCCCACCGCGCTGTCATGCGCATTGCCGCACTAGCCGCAGTACCGGGCCTGGTCGATCAGAGGAAGCGCCGGATGGGTACGACAGCTGCTTCCCTGGCGCGCTGAAGGGGTGAGCGGCGCTTCCAGCGTCCGGGCCTGATGAGCACACTGTGATCGAGATCTTCGGTGAAATGGCTGTCGAGTGTGGCGGTGAACGTACGGTCGAGGACGGCGAGCATGACCTCTTCGTCGTGATCGAGCGAGCGGCGGTTGAAGTTCGTCGAACCGACCAGGGCCATGGTGCTGTCCATGGTGATGACCTTGGTGTGGAGCATCGTCGGCTGGTACTGGAAGATCTTCACGCCGCAGGCGGTGAGGTCTTCGTAATAACGCTGGCCCGCGAGCTGGCAGACCCTCTTGTCGGTGTGCGGGCCCGGCAGCAGGATCTCGACCTCGACGCCGCGGCGTGCGGCGGCGCACAGCAGCTCGATGAAGTAGGCGTCGGGTGCGAAGTAGGCGGTGGCGAGCCGGATCCGCTCCTCGGCCGACTCGATCACCACGCGAAGCAGTGTCTGCATGTCCTGCCAGCCGAAGCTGGCAGAGCCCCGCACCACCTGCACGATGGCGTCGCCTTGCGGGGCGTGGTGGATGAACCGGTCACGGTCGTCGAAGAGTTCGTCGTGGCATTCGGCCCAGTTCTGGGCGAACGCGGCGGCAAGCCCGTCCACGGCTGGACCGCTGACCTGGACATGAGTGTCGCGCCACTCATCGGGATTGCGGGCATCACCGCACCACTCCTCGGCGATACCCACCCCGCCGGTGAACGCGGTCTCCTCGTCGACCACCAGGACCTTGCGGTGACAGCGGTGGTTCTGCTTCAGCGGTGACAGATAGAGCGGCTTGCGGAACCAGGCCACCTGCACACCCGCCCGCTCCATCACCTCGAGCTGGCCCTTCTCGATGAGCCGGCTGCCAAAACCGTCCAGCATGAGGCGCACCCGCACCCCCTGGCGTGCCCGCTCGGCCAGTGCGTCGGCGAACTGCTGGGCGATCTCGCCCTTCCAGTACACGAACGTCATCATGTCCACGGTGTGCCGGGCAGCGCGGATCCCCTCCAACATCGCCTTGAAGATCTCGTCCCCGTTGCGCAATGCGATCAGCGCATTGCCTTCGGTGGCCGCAACTCCTATGAGCCGCTCCAGCCTGCGTCTCGCGCGCTGGGCCCGCTCATCAAGAATCCCGCTTTCGTTCTCCTGCCGTTCCTCTGCCGAGGGGGAGTCTGCCGAGGGGGAGGGGGACGGCTGGGGAGCTCCGGCCGTCTCGGCGGTGTCTGCGAAAACGTCTTGCGTATGGGTCATGGATGCTTCTCCGTGTAGTTCAGCGTATGAGCCATCCGCCCTTGTGACCCGAAGCCGGGCATCCCATCCCTCTGGATCCGCTTCAGCGCGCAGATGTAACAGGGATCTCGTCACCTTCCTGGAGGACGGACGGGAAGACAGGTACGCGAAGGTCCTGATCCAGGCATCGCCCACCCCCTTGGGGGCACAAGGTGGGCATGGCAACTGGATCAGCAACAGCACGCGGTCGTAGGCAGGCCCGGCGTGCGGCGAACAGCACAGCAGTTGAGGGCGCAGCCCGTGCAGGCTTCGTGGCCCGCGGGGTCATCTATCTGCTCATCGGCGTGCTCTCGCTCAGGATCGCTTTCTCGGATGGAGGCGGTGAACAGGCAGACCGGGGTGGCGCGATCGCTGAGATCGCCGAGAAGCCCTTTGGCACCGTTCTGCTGTGGCTGCTGGGCATAGCGCTGGTGGGGATGGCTCTGTGGCGGCTGACCGAAGCGGCCTTCGGGCAGGCAGGTCCCGACGGCACGAAGGCGAGCAAGAGGGCGATGGCCGCAGGGCGCTGCGTCTTCTACGGATTCGTCGCGTACTCCGTGCTGTCCTACGCGGTCGGGGAGAAGGGCAGTGGCAGCGGGAGTTCCGACAAGGAGTCCCAGGACATCACTGCGAAAGCCCTTGACTGGCCCGGTGGGCAGTGGATCGTCGGGATCGCCGGTGCGGTGGTGGCCGGTGCCGGCCTATGGATCGCTGTCAGGGCGATCATGCGCAAGTTCAAGAAGCACCTGAAGATGTCCCAGATGTCACCGAAGACGCGCAAAGCGGTCACGTTCCTCGGAGTGTTCGGTGGCGCCTGCAGGGGCGCAGTCTTCGCCGTCGCCGGTGGGTTCGCCGTTGCCGCAGCCCTGAAGCACAAGCCCGGCAAGGCCAAGGGCATGGACGACACCTTGCGCTCCTTCACCGACACCCCCGCCGGCCCCTGGCTCCTCGTCCTCATCGCAGTCGGCCTCGCGGCCTTCGGTCTCTTCTCCTGGGCCAACGCCCGCTGGCGCAAGGTCTGACGGCCGACACCACCACATTGGGCAAGACATGAGCCACGTGGAATGACGATCTGACGGTGGAGGCGGAGACCACGGCGGGCGGTGGGGGCGGCTGTGCTGCCGTCGTTGACCGGAGCCGTCCCCAGGCGCTGCCATTCCGGGCTCCGATCGCCCCGCGCGGGTCTCGGCGGCTGGGGTCGGGCACTCAATGTCCGCTTCGTGGAAGCGCGTTGCTGAGACAGAACGCGGACAATCCCACAACCACTTGAAGATCAAGGCGGCCCTAGTGTCAGTGCTGTCAGAAACAGACACCACTACCGACAGCCCCTGGAGATTCTCATGCGTTCGCGTCGCACCGCCCGGTCCACCCGCCTCGTCCTGGCCGCGGTCGCGGTGACGGCCCTCGCAGCCACCGCCACCGCGTGCGGTCCCGACGACACCACGAGCGCCGACACCTCCACGACCCCCACCGCCGACGGCGGCAAGACCGAGAGCCCTTCCAAGGACAGCCCGTCCGGCGACTCCACCTCCACCCCCGACTCCGGCTCCGGCTCCACCGACTCCAAGGACAAGGCCGGTTCCGGGGCAGGCGAGGCAGGCGACGGTGAGAAGAGCGGCTACGGACAGGCTTGCGGCACCAACGACGTGACCTTCACGCTCACCGAGAAGTCCCAGGCAGGCGGCTACTACCTCGTCGCCGCAAAGGCGAAGTCCGGCATAACCTGCTACCTGGACGTCAACACGCCCAGCGTGTCCTTCGGCTCAGGCGCCGAGGGCGCCGCCTCTCCCGTCGGGCAGGGCGGCGAAGACCCCATCAAGCTCACCGGATCCACCACCGCCTACACCGGCATCAGCCCCAAGACGACCGACAGCGACGGCGGTATCCAGTTCGAGAGCGTCATCGTCTCTCTCACCGATGACGACCCCAACCCGGCCGAACTCAAGCTCCCCGAGCCCGCCGACGTCGACAAGCCCATCGTCACCAACTGGTCCACCAACAGCGCCGAGACCGTCCCCGTCATCGCCTGATCGACCACAACAGGACATGACGACCCCGCATCACACCCGGCTGGCGGGTCAGCTCAGCGGCTCCGCCGAAGTCCGCTGCTGATCCGCACTCACGGTACAAACCTGGCGGCCCCTGGTGAACGGGGGTTCTGGGGGACGATGTCCCAGGAACCATCTGTTCCCGCACCTCTGCGGAGCTGCTCAGGGCTGGTTCTCGAAGTCGGGTGTGAGCCTGTGGCAAGATCGCGGGATGCTGCGACTCACCGATTTCATTATCGACTGCCCGGACACGATGAAGCTGGCGGCTTTCTACGCCGAGGTGACGGGCCGTCCGATCAAGGAAGGCAGCTCTGAGGACTGGGCCGGCATCCAGTTCGGCGAGATCGAGCTGGCATTCATCCGGGTGGACGACTATCGCGCTCCGCAGTGGCCCGACAGCGAGCACCCCAAGCAGTTCCACCTCGACTTCGAGGTAGACGAGATCGAGTCCGAGCAGCGCCGCGTCCTCGACCTCGGCGCAACGCTGAGGCAGGACTTCATCGGCCCCAACGGTTACGGCTGGCAGGTCTACACCGACCCGATCGGCCACCCCTTCTGCCTGTGCCGCAACAAGGGCGTCGTCTGGACCAACCAGGGCCCGACCTGGCCCAAGGGCGACTAAGCGCCGTGCGTGGCTCCCGGCGCTGAGCCTTGTCTGAGCGCCGCCGACCGCACCCCCGAATCGCGTGGATGCCGGTGCCAGTGCCGGTGCGGACGAAGGTTATTCCCCTAGGGCGCGTCCGACGGGTCTGACGAACAGCCAAGGGCGTCCTGCCGCGCCGTGCCCCACTCCCACATGCTGCGCACCACCGGCTCCAGCGCCCGGCCCTGGCCGGTCAGAACATAGCGGACCCGAGGAGGCCAACCGGGTCTGCGGTGGCGCTGGATGACGCCCGCGCGGGTCAACTGGGATAGCCGGTCGGAGAGGACTTTGTCGGAAAGGGCGGGCAGGGCGGCGGACAGTTCGGAGTACGTGGCCTCATCGCGGCGTAGGAGCTCGCGGAGTACCAGCGGCGTCCACCGGCCGCTCAGCGTGGCGAGGGTGATGTCGATAGGGCATCGCGGTTCGTGGCCCGGAGGAACGAGGGCGCTGTCAGGACAGTCCGCCAGCGGGCCGTCCTGATCAACCGCCGGTGTGTGTCCAACCGTTTGGTGAGTCACGAAGGCGCCTCCTAACGTCCGTCGGGAACAGCCCGCCCACTTGCCTTCAGGGGACCTGATGCGTATCCACCACCTCAACTGCGGTTCCCTCCGGAAGATTCCGGCGCTCGGCGAAGAGCCCACGGCAGGCGCCGTGAACCGCGAACTGGCCGCTGTCTGCCATTGCCTGCTCATCGAGACGGATTCGGATGGACTGATCCTGGTCGATACCGGCCTCGGCACCGCCGACCTTCAGCACCCTGACAGGTCGCTGGGCGCGGACTGGGTGGCCTACGCCCAGCCTGCGCTGGACCCCGAGGAGAGCGCGCTGTCCCAGGTCGTCCGCCTCGGCTACTCGCCACAGGACGTGCGGCACGTTGTGCTCACCCACCTGCATCGTGACCACACGGGCGGTCTGCCTGATTTCCCTCACACGCGCGTGCATGTGCACCCCGCCGAGTACCAGGCCGTCACCGACCCCATGGCAGCGCACCACCGGCACAGCCTCGACCGCTTCATGCCAGCACACCGGGCGCACGCCCCGCTGCTGACACCCGCACCCGTGGAAGGGCACACAGAGTGGTTCGGCTTCCCGGGCGTGGCGCGGCCGCAGGGGCCGGCCTGCGAGCTGCTGCTGGTGCCGCTGCCCGGCCACTCCGCGGGACACTCCGGTGTCGCCGTGCGCGATGGCGACGGGCGGTGGCTGCTGCACGCGGGCGACGCGTACATGTATCACGGCGAGATCGACCACACTCCGCCCCTTTCCCACCCGGTCCTCGAGCCGGTCCAGCAGGGTGCGGAGACCGATGCCGCGGCACGTGTCGTGGCCCGCGACCTACTACGCGGCCTTCTCCGAGACCACGTAGATGAGGTCACCGTCTTCAGCGCACACGACCCGTGGGAGTTCGCCCGCCTCGCTGCCCTCGCGGGCCAGGGGTAATGCCTGGCCGACTGATCCTCCAGGAGCAGGGCGCAGCCGGATGGTTGCTGCGTAGGAGTGTTGCGAGCGGGGTCTGTTCAACCGACAGGGACGCTCTCCTTGAGAAAGTCGATCAGTAGATCGGTAACGGCCGATGGCCGCTCCAGGCTGGGAAGGTGACCTGCCCATGGCAGTTCGACGTGGTCGGCGTTCGCGAGCAGATGCGGCAATCGGGCAGCGATCTGTCGGAAGTCCGCCAGATCATGCGCGCCCGACAGGACCAGGCAGGGCGCTTGAATGGCCGTCAGATCAACCATGGCCTCGACTGGCTCGAACTCCTCAGCGGCGGCCAGCTGCAACTCGAAGGCGTGCCGCTGCATCTGGCGTACCGCATCGCGGGCGGTCTCATCGGCGTCCGGGCCGAGCCAGGTTTGGACCATCAGTTCCGTCGCGCCGACGATGTCCCCCGCCTCGATCAGCGCATCCTCACGCTCCCCGAGCGCACGCAGTTCGGCAGAAGGTTCATGACCGGGCAGGGCGGAACAGATCAACCCGATGGCGCTCACCCGATCCGGCCGGCGCGCGGCAATCTCCAGGGCGACCTGCCCGCCGTACGAGGATCCCACCAGCGTCGCCTGCGCGATGCCCAGACTGTCCAGGAGGGCCAGCACATCCTCGGCGTCACTGTGAGGCCGGTCCGGCGCCGGAGTCTCACCGAAGCCCCGCAGATCACAGCGCACCAGCCGGTAGCCGGCGTCGATCAAGGCCGGCCACTGCGCATCCCACATCCGCCGGTCACACACCCCAGAATGCACCAGCACCAGCACAGGACCGTCTCCGGCCACATCATGAGAGAGCGTCATCCGGCAGACCCTACGCAGCGGCTGTTCGAAATGCCTCCCGATTAGCGGGCCGCTCTCGACCTGGAGTCTGACCAAGCTGGCCGACTTCCTGGTCGCCGGGGGTGGTCGACGACATCAGCCATGAGGGCCTGCGCTTTCTCCTTCGCGAGGAAGGCGTCTCCTTTCAACGCCTGAAGACCTGGAAGACCACCCGGGATCCTCCAGCTGAGCGTGTGGGTTGGCGGGCCCTGCACCGTCACTCGTGCCTGACCGCAGCCGCCAGTGACGGTGCAGGGCGGCTGCGGATGACGTGCGCGCCGCTGCGGTTCTACCGAGGCCTGGTGGGCGAACCGACCTACGCGTGACAAGATCCAATTGGCGGCGCTGGGCCGCCGCGCAACCTTGGAGCTGATATGTCCAACCGGCAGACCGGCACGGTGAAGTGGTTCAACAGCGAGAAGGGGTTTGGCTTCATCACTCCGCAAGGGGGCGGTGACGAACTCTTCGCACATGTCGAGGCCATCGAGTCTGACGGGGTCAAGTCTCTTACGGATGGTCAGACCGTCTCGTTCATAGCTGAGCGTGGCCAGAAGGGTATGCAGGCGGCGCAGATCCGCCCGGAGTAGCCCAATTAGAGGCTGATGAGTGCCGCAGTAGGCGCAACTCGCGTACTGCGGACCTCGGTCGCAGACCGGTGGTTCGAGGCGCACGCACGTCTACAGGTCAAATTCCTGAACGGGACTGCATCGGAATACACAGGTAACGAACCCATGGAAATCACCGGGCACTCAAGCGACTTCATCTCAGATACCGCGTTCCCCGCGGTGGTGAAGCAGTTCGTCATGCGCCAGCACCAGCGATGGCCTGGCTTGTTCCTCTGTGGAGAACCGGCCAGTGCGGAATTCATGGCCGACTGGAAGCTCCCGGACACCGATGACGACGACGACTACTCGGGCATCGTCACCTTCTCGGCAGGCCAGGAGATGGAGGATTTCTGGGAGGAGAACGGCTATGCCCTCGATGACGCGGGGGAGGGGCCCTTCTCGATCTTCTACCGGCTCCATCCGCAGCCACTGCGCGCAGGGCAGGTGACGGGAGTCCAGTGCGCGGATCCCGAGGCCGCGACAGCCGTCGAGGGTACGGGACTTCTGCTGGCCGAGTACTTCGCCGTCAGTATCGTCACGCCGGAGGACCCGGCGACCGACCGGTTCTCGGGGCGTGTCTTGGCTGATTTCCTCGAGTCGTTCGGCTCCTCCTTCGACGTGGCCTCAACGCCGTCACCGCCGGACTGACCCTCACCTGGAGTTCCGGCGTCGTCGAAGGTCGCGTCGACCCTCGGGACGGAACCGCTATTTTGAAGCCTCATCACTTCACAGAATCCAGCCGGCCACCACCCGCTCGGCCACCGAGAAGTCGGTCCCGCAGTCCGGACATGCAGCCTGCCCGAACAGGTAACGGACGCCATGAGCCACGTTTCCCTGACCGTCCGCCGTTGCCCGCGTGAACAACCTTCGGGGCAGCTCAGCCAGCTCATGTACTCGCGCCGGTTGGAGGGGTGACTTCTGTACTTCCGACAGCGCGTAGTCGTCCGTGCAGCAGAAGGAGTCGTCCTGCCCGATCACCACGAACACATTGACGCCGCAGCAGGGACAGCCGACCTCGTACTCCCCGCTCTGCAGGCCGTCCAGGGAGCGGTCCCAGATCTCGACGCCCTCGAAGGAGAGCAGGGCCTGCAGTAGGTTCACGTAGTCCTCAGCGGCGGCCGTCCGGCTCAGGCGGCGATCGGTGAGCTCGTGTAGAGCCGCTATTGGAGCCGAAAAGACCGTCAAAGGGCTGTTGGAATCGGACAGCGCGGGCGAGCAGGAAGCGATTGCTCCCGCCGCAAGCAGCACCCAGTCCAAGGTCTCCGGGCTGCCCACGGTCGCAATCTCGGCCAGGCGCGGAAAAGCTGCGAAGCTAGCACTGAAGGCGGTGTCCAACTGCGGACACAGGTGGTCCATCAGCTCGGACCACACACCGCTCGGATCGGCCTCGAACCGGTCCAGCAGACCGGGCACGTGTTCCGCGGAACCGCAAGCGTCGGTGAGTATCGACCAATCCGTCATGCAGCCATCCAACCAGGCGGCTCTGGACGGGCCGTACCAGGTCAAGCACCGCCAAGATCCTTCACGAAGGCGATGCTGTTGGTGATCTTCACTTGGTTCACCCCGCTCGTCGAGGCCCAACTGTGCGGTCACGCCACATTGGCCACGGCACACGTGCTTCGTGCCGAGCGGAAGGTCTATGGAGCTGTGCGGTTCAGCAGCCGGCACCACGGCGTGTCGCCGTGTTGGTGGTGGACGCCTGCTCGCCGCCGCCCGCCATGTACAGCCGGGCCGGCACCCGGGGCGTCCAGCCGCGGCACACGCTGTCCGTCTCTCGCAGGGCGTTCGCGAGGCCGCCCCGCAGGACCGCGACGGTGGCCCCGTACAGCGTGCGCTGTACGGGGCCACCGCGCTGTCGGCGAACGCGCCGCCACCGCGGCTCCGTCACCAGCCATGATGTGACCGGCAGGGGCCGCCGGTCGTCCGGATAGGGCTCAGCCGCTGGAGTCGGCGGCCGGACGCGCACGGAGAATCGCTCCGGTGGACAGCAGCGTCGAGGCGAGGACCAGAGCGAATGTCGCGGCGATCACCGTGACCAGGATCCACGGGGAGCCGCCCGGCAGCGCGGAGCCGAGGATGCTCAGGCTCAGCGGCACCAGTGTCGCGGCGGCGACGAGCAGACCGAGGAGCAGGCCGGCCAGTGAGATCATGAGCGCCTCCACCGTCATCATCCGCAGGACCTGCCGACGGGTGGCGCCGATCAGACGTTGGAGCATGAATTCCCTGCGCCGCTCCGTCGTCGCCAGGATCTGCGTGTTGAGCAGGGAGATGACCGAGTAGCCGACCACCACGGCGAGGACCAGGTACGCCATCCACGCCTGGGTATCGTCCGTTTGGGCCTGTACGGCTGCGAGGGCCGCCCGGTCGGCAAGGTGCAGGCCGGGATGACGATGCGTCAACTCTGCGAGCCCGGCACTCAGTCGGCCGATGTCGGTGTCCGGGGCCGCGCTGACCAGGATCGTCGGGACCAGACCCGCGTTGGTGCGGCCGACCAGCAGCGATGCCGGTACCAGGGCCGTCTCGTATCCGCGTTTTCCGTCCACCGTGGCCACCAGCCGCAGCTGTACCCGGCTGCCGTCCCCGAGCCGCATCGCGACCATGTCGCCGATTTTGTGGCCCTGCGCGGCGCGGGTCGGCAGGGCGACCGAGTCCCCGCGCAGCGCGTCGAGGTCACCGCTGGAGGCGCGGAAGGCTGTCGTACGCGCTGCTCCCTGGGGGGTGATGCCCTGGAGGGACAGTTCGGTGGGCTGCGGACCCGCCGATTCCTGCTCTCCCTCCGACGTCCCTTCGGCAGGGGCGCTGGGGCCGGCCATGGGCTCGTCGGGCTCCAGGTAGCCGACGCTGGGAATCTGCGCGGTGGCCGCGGCAACGCCCGGCAGTTGCCTGATGGCGTCGACCGTCGAGAGCGGCACCCCGCCTGAGTCCGAGGTGACCACCAGATCGGCACGCAGGCTGGCGTCGAACGCCTGCTTCGCGCCGTCCGACTGAGTGGTCTGCAGGTAAGTGAGCCCGAGGGCCAGGCCGGAGGCGAGCATGACGGGCAGCGCCGCCGCCGTCAGGCGAGTGGTGCGCACCTCGGCGTTGCGGGTGGCGAGGTGACCCGCCAGCCCGAGCCAGCGTTCGGCCGGACGGCGCAGAGCGGCGACGACGGCCCGTACGAGCACCGGACCGAGGAGCCCGAAGCCGACCGCCCACACCATGGCCGCCGGGGTGGCCACTCCCGCCGCGTCGGGCCCGGCCGAGGCGGCCGTGCCCATCGCCAGCGCGATACCGCCGGCCACGCACAGCAGCCCCACGACCAGCCGGAAGCGGCTGAACCAGCGGCGCTGGAGACCGGCTTCGGCAAGCGCCTCGGTCGGCCGGGTACGCACCGCGCCCTGCGCCGTGATGAGCGCCGCGCCGATCGCGGTGAGCAGCGCGGTACCGGCGCCGACGATCAGCGGGACGGATCCGGCGCGGTAGACGATGGCGTCGGGCACCGCGCCCGCGTCGCTGAACGCGGTGAGCAGCCACCGGCCGAACGCGGGCCCGGGCAGGCAGGCGAGTGCGGTGGCGATTACGGAGAGGACCATCGTCTCGCCGAGGATCAGTCGGCGCAGTTGCCCCGGGGTGGCACCGATGGCGCGCAACAGGGCCATTTCTCGGCGCCGTTGCTGGATGGAGAGGCCGAGCGTGCCGGAGACGACGAAGACGGTGACCATGGCGGAGAGCCCGCCGAAGGCTGCGGCCAGCGGGACCAGATCGCTGCCGTCGGCGAGGACCGCCGGATACTCGGCCCGGCCGCGGTCGTCGCCGGTCAGGACGGTGATCTGCTGTCCGGGGGCCCGCTGTCCCGCAGCTGGCTGCCGGGCGACCTTGTCGCGTACCCGCTCCGCGATCTCCTGCGGGTCGGTCCCGGCGGCGGGGAAGACACCGATGGTGTCAATCGTGCCGGGGTGACCGGAGGCGCGGGCGGCCTCCGCGTCGGAGAGGAAGACGTGCGCGTCGTCGTCGGGCCCGGTGGCCAGGCCGGAGATCTGGAGACTCCTGGCCTCGCCGCCCGTCGCCAGTTTGATGCGATCACCGGGCCGCAGCCCGGCCCGCTCGGCGAGGCCGATGCCCAGGACGACCCGGTCGGGGCCGGTGGGCGCGGTGCCGGCGGAGAGGCCGTACGGTGCGAGCCTGGCGGACGACCAGCCGTGGCCGGTCACCTTCGTGCCGGGCGTGCGGGCGAAGTTCGTGCCGGGCGTGCGGGCGAGGCGGGCCGGGAAAGACACGTCCTTCGCAGCCGTGGCGACACCCGGCAATGACTGCAGCTCCTTGGCCAACTCGTTCTTCAGGCGGAGGCGTTCGGGGAAGATGAGTTCGCGCTCGGTGCCGATGTAGCGCTGGTCGCCGGTGACCACGACGGGCGCCGCGGCCAGCCGCTTGGGCGGGGCCGTGTTGTGGATCCCGGTCTCCAGCAGCCCGCCGCAGCCGATCACGATCGTGGCGCCGAGGAAGAGTGCGATGAACGAGGCGATGAAGCCGTACTTGTGGAAGCGCAGGGTGCGCAGCGCGATTCTGATCATCGTCGGCCCCCGAGTTCACGCGCCGTGACCCGTACTGCGGAGCGGGGGGCCTGCCGGGCGGCGGCCCGCTCGTCGTCCCACGCACCGAGGTGTGTCATCTGCGCGGCTACTTGTTCGACGGTCGGCCGGTCCAGGGAGCCGGCCAGCCGGCCGTCGGCGAGGAAAAGTACGCGGTCCGCGTGTGCGGCGGCCACCGGGTCGTGGGTCACCATGACGATCGTCTGCCCCGCGTCCTGAACGGCCTCGCGGAGCAGCGACAGCACCTCACTCGCGGTACGGGTGTCCAGCGCACCGGTCGGTTCGTCACCGAATATCACGGCTGGACGGGTGATCAGGGCCCGGGCGATGGCGACGCGCTGCTGCTGGCCGCCGGAGAGTTCACCGGGGCGGCTGTCGCGGCGGGTGCCGAGACCGACCCGTGCCAGTACGTCGTCGACGGCGGCCCGTTTCGGACGGATTCCGGCCAGTCGCAGGGGCAGGGTGACGTTGTCGACAACGGTGAGCGCGGGCAGCAGGTTGAACGACTGGAAGATGAAGCCGATCCGTTCACGGCGCAGCTTGGTCAGCCGGCGTTCTTTGAGGCTCCCGAGGTCGGTTCCGTCGAGCCGTACTGTCCCCGCTGTGGGCCTGTCGAGTCCGGCCGCGCAGTGCAGGAGGGTGGTCTTGCCCGAACCGGACGGGCCCATCACCGCGGTGAAGGTGCCCTGTTCGAGGCTGATGCTCACGTCGTCGAGGGCGGTGACCCGGTTCTTGGGCACGCCGTAGAACCTGCTCACCGAATCGAGGCTGACGACCGGTTCCCCGTGCTGCTTCCGCGTCTCGTTCATGGTGTTCATGCTGGCCGTCGGGGTACGGGCGCCGACAGGCTCGACAGGTTGAACTCCGTGTCCACCGGTCGGTGGACACCGCATCGGTCACCGGGGGACCGCGGCCGACCGGCGGCGGTTCGTGGCAGGGCAGCAGGGCGGCAGGGCGGCAGGGCGCTACGGCTTGACGCGCCGGGGCCGTTACGCGGTGGGGCGGGAGGCGCGCGAGTCCCGCCCCGGGCGTACCAGCAGGCCCTGTTCCAGCGCCACGACCACCGCGTGGGTGCGGTCGCTGACGTCGAGTTTGGCGAAGATGCGCAGCAGATGGGTCTTCACCGTGGCCTCGGCGATGACCAGCCGCCGGCCGATGTCGACGTTGGAGAGCCCGTCCGCCACCGCGTGCAGGACCTCCGACTCCCGCGCGGTCAGGGTGACCTGGGCCGGGCGCCGCATCTGGGCGACGAGGCGCGCCGCGACCCGTGGCGCCAGTACGGTCTCGCCGCGGGCTGCCGCGTGGATGGCGTCGACGAGCTGATCGCGGGTGGTGTCCTTGAGCAGATAACCGATCGCCCCGGCCTCGATGGCGCGCTCGATCTCCACATCGGTGTCGTACGTGGTGAGGATCAGCACCCGGGTCGCGGACCGTGCGGCGACGATCTCGGTGG
>NZ_JBHUZJ010000137.1:0-12834 GCF_042667685.1 Streptomyces sp. NPDC057302
GCCGCCACACCGCACCGGTGTGGCGGCCCTCGTCGGCTTCTCAGGTGCGTACGGCAGGATGTGCGGCATGCCCAGTGCAGAGACGACGCGCACGAGCGTGCACAAGACCCCCAGTGCACAACAGGAGCCCGTACGGCCGACCAAGGAGGATGAGGTCGCCGCGGCCGGCAGCGAGCTGATCGGTGGACCCATCGGCCGCAGAGTGCTGTACGCGGCGACGTGGTGGACTCCCGTACGCGTCATCGCGCTCATCGCGATCGGGATGTTCGCGCTCGGCATGGTGCAGAAGCTGCCGTGCTACGGCGGCGCCTGGTTCCAGGGCGCGAGCTCGCAGTACACGCACGCCTGCTACTCCGACATTCCGCACCTCTACCAGGGGCGCGGCTTCGCCGACGGGCTGGTGCCCTACTTCGACAAGCTGCCCGGCGACATGGAGTACCTCGAGTACCCGGTGCTGACCGGTGTGTTCATGGAGGTGGCCTCCTGGCTCACACCGGGCAGCGGCAGCATCCAGCACCAGGAGAAGTTCTACTGGATGGTCAATGCCGGGATGCTGATGGCCTGTACGGCGGTCATCGCCGTCTGCGTCGCCCGCACCCACCGGCGCCGCCCCTGGGACGGCCTGATGGTCGCCCTGGCGCCTGCCTTCGCGTTGACGGCCACCATCAACTGGGATCTGTTCGCCGTCGCTCTCACGGCCGCCGCGATGCTGATGTGGGCGCGCGGAGGGACGTTCTCCGCGGGCATCCTGCTCGGCCTTGCGACCGCCGCGAAGCTCTACCCTGCGCTGCTCCTGGGCCCGCTGCTCATCCTGTGCTGGCGGGCGGGGCGGTGGCGCCCCTTCTGTATGACAGCCGGGGCCGCCGTGGGTGCCTGGCTCGTGGTGAACCTGCCCGTGATGATCACGCACGACGCGACGGGCTTCCACATCCGCGAGGGCTGGGCGAAGTTCTACACGTTCAGCCAGGAACGGGGCGTCGACTTCGGCTCGTTCTGGCTGATCCTCTCGCAGCGCATGGACGATCCGCTGTCCACGGACACGGTCAACACCCTGGCGACGGCCCTGATGCTCCTGGCCTGCCTCGGCGTCGGCGCGCTCGGTCTGACCGCGCCGCGTCGCCCGCGCTTCGCGCAGCTCGCCTTCCTGGTGGTCGCCGCGTTCATCCTCACCAACAAGGTCTACTCGCCGCAGTACGTACTGTGGCTGATCCCCCTCGCCGCGCTGGCCCGGCCGCGCTGGCGTGACTTCCTGATCTGGCAGGCGTGCGAGGTCGCGTACTTCCTGGGGATCTGGCTGTACCTCGCGTACACGACGAGCGGAGAGGCCCACAAGGGCCTGCCGACCGAGGGCTATCAACTCGCCATCGTGGTGCACCTGCTGGGGACGCTGTACCTGTGTGCCGTGGTCGTACGCGACATCCTGATGCCGGAGAGGGACCCGGTCCGGCGGTCCGGTGACGACGACCCCTCCGGGGGCGTCCTGGACGGCGCTCAGGACGTCTTCGTCCTCGGGCAGGCGGCCCATCCGCCGCGGCACGCGGTGCACGCGACGGAGAGGTCCCAGGTGCGGTGGGGGTCGACCTCGACCGATGTTTCGCCCTGAGCGAACAGGCCGCTGAGGCGGTGGAGAACGGCTGAAGGGCCGGGAGCGACAACCGTCGCTCCCGGCCCTTCAGTCTGCGGTCGTGCCTGTGGCCGGCCCGGCTGCGATCAGCGGTCGACGAGGCGGTCGAACTGCGTGGTGGTGTGCCGCAGATGGGCCACCAGCTCCTCGCCCACCTTCGGCTCTGGCGCGTCCGAGGGCACGAAGAGGATGGAGACCTGCATGTGCGGCGGCTCCGCGAACCAGCGCTGCTTGCCGCCCCAGACGAACGGCGACAGGTTGCGGTTGACGGTCGCGAGACCCGCGCGGGCCACGCCCTTCGCACGCGGCACCATGCCGTGCAGCGCCTTGGGGGCTTCCAGGCCGACGCCGTGGGACGTGCCGCCCGCGACGACGACCAGCCAGCCGTCGGAGGCGACCTTCTGCTGGCGGTAGCCGAAGCGGTCGCCCTTGGTCACCTGCGTGACGTCCAGGACGGCGCCGCGGTACTCGGTGGCCTCGTGGTCACCCAGCCACAGATGTGTGCCGATGCGTGCGCGGAAGCGCGTCTGCGGGAACTGCTGCTGCAGGCGGGCGAGTTCGTTGGCCTTGAGGTGGCTGACGAACATCGTGTGCAACGGAAGACGGGCGGCACGCAGCCGGTCCATCCAGCCGATGACCTCCTCGA
The DNA here is from genome assembly GCF_042667685.1 of Streptomyces sp. NPDC057302. Classification (NCBI taxonomy): domain Bacteria; kingdom Bacillati; phylum Actinomycetota; class Actinomycetes; order Kitasatosporales; family Streptomycetaceae; genus Streptomyces; species Streptomyces sp. NPDC057302. The sequence goes on from NZ_JBHUZJ010000137.1 coordinate 2,271, forward strand.
CGGCGTCCGAGCCGTCGGTGCGGTCCAGCGGCAGGTGGATCGCGAAGCCCTCGAGTCGTACGTCCTCGATGGCCGCGTGCAGCTGTGAGAGCTCCTGCTCGCTCACGCCGTGCCGCTTCATCGAGGACATGACCTCGATGACGACGCGGGCGCCCACGAGGCCGTGTACGCCGTCCAGGGACGACACGGAGCGGATGACGCGGTCGGGCAGCGGCACGGGCTCCTCGCCCCGCCGGAACGGGGTCAGGACCAGCAGATCGCCGCTGAACCAGTCCTTGATCCGGGCGGCTTCGTACGTGGTGCCGACGGCGAGGACGTCGGAGCCGAAGCGGGTCGCTTCTTCCGCGAGGCGCTCATGACCGAAGCCGTAGCCGTTGCCCTTGCAGACCGGGACGATTCCCGGGAACTGCTCCAGCACGTGCTTGTGGTGTGCCCGCCAGCGCGCGGTGTCGACATAGAGCGTGAGCGCCATGGCCGGATCCCGGAACCTTTCTCGTGGCTGCGGTGTATCAGAGGTATGAAGAGTATTTGTGGCTGTGTGAATTGTGCCGGGTCGGTGCGGTCAGCGGCGCGACATGTAGATGTCGAGCGCCTTGTGGAGCAGCTTGTTGAGCGGGAAGTCCCACTCGCCGATGTACTCGACAGCCTCTCCACCCGTGCCCACCTTGAACTGAATCAGTCCGAACAGGTGGTCCGTCTCGTCCAGGGAGTCGGAGATGCCCCGCAGGTCGTAGACGGTGGCGCCGAGCGCGTAGGCGTCCCGGAGCATCCGCCACTGCATCGCGTTCGAGGGCCTGACCTCGCGGCCGATGTTGTCCGAGGCGCCGTAGGAGTACCAGACGTGCCCGCCGACGACGAGCATCGTCGCCGCGGACAGGTTCACGCCGTTGTGCCGCGCGAAGTACAGCCGCATGCGGTTGGGATCCTCGGAGTTGAGGGTCCGCCACATCTGCTGGAAGTAACCCAGCGGCCTGGGCCGGAACTTGTCGCGGATCGCCGTGATCTCGTAGAGGCGCTGCCATTCGGCGAGGTCCTCGTAACCGCCTTGGACGACCTCGACACCGGCCTTCTCGGCCTTCTTGATGTTGCGTCGCCACAGCTGGTTGAAGCCCTTGAGGACCTCGTCCAAGGAGCGGTTGGCCAGCGGCACCTGAAAGACATAGCGCGGCTGGACGTCACCGAAGCCGGCGCCGCCGTCCTCGCCCTGCTGCCAGCCCATCTTCCGCAGCCGGTCGGAGACTTCGAAGGCACGCGGCTCGATGTGCGAGGCCTCGACGTCCCGCAGTCGCTTCACGTCCGGGTTCTGGATGCCGGACTTGATCGCGGGGGCGTCCCAGCGCCGGATGACGACCGGCGGGCCCATCTTCACGGAGAAGGCGCCCTGTCGCTTCAGATGCGCGAGCATCGGCTGCAGCCAGTCGTCCAGGTTCGGGGCGTACCAGTTGATGACCGGGCCCTCGGGCAGGTAAGCGAGGTAGCGCTTCACCTTGGGCAGCTGTCGGTAGAGCACCAGGCCCGCACCGACGAGTTCGCCGGTCCGGTCGTCGAACCAGCCAAGGTTCTCCGAACGCCATTCACTCTTCACATCCGCCCATGCCGGGACCTGGCAATGACTTGCCGACGGCAGGCTCTGGATATACGCCAGATGCTGCTCGCGACTGATGGTCCTCAGGGTCAGACTCATTCGGGGCGCTCCTCGGCTGGTGTGTCCCCATGGGTACAGGGGCTCCGGCTCTCGCGCCGAAGCCTACTGTGCCCCGAGAGCGCCCCGTCTGGGCGTACGGGACCTGGGCCCCCGGCCCAGGTGTGGCGGGGGCGTCCAGGGGCGGTCTACCAGAGCCCGCCGAAGAGCCCGCCGTGTGCCATGCCCAGGAAGAATCCGACCGCGGAGGCGCCGAGGCCGAGGATCAGGCCGAAGCGCTCGCGGGTCGTCTCGGAGATGAACTGTCCCCACGCACCCGTGGCGATCCCCACCAGGCCGGCCCAGGAACTGAGCAGGTGGAGGTTGTGGAACATCGCCGTGACGAAGGCGATCGCGCCCAGGATCAGGGTCACGCCGAGCAGCGCGTCCTGCATGGGATGGGCCTTGCCGTCCGTGGCGAAGAGAGAGCCAGCGGTGTTCGGTCGCAATGTCTGTGCCATGAGGCACCTCCTGCGTGAGGCGGCGCACAGTAGCGCCATACACACCCGATGTGTACAGATTCTGCCCGCCGACCACAGGATTTCAACCGGAAGCCCCCGTGCGGGTAGTCTGTACCGTCTGCACCGGTGTCTGCCCATGCCATGGCAGGGACTCCCGATCGGTCTACTGATCGGGGAGCCCGATTGTCAGTGGCTGCCGATACCGTTGCGTACGCATCACGACCCTCCTGCCACGGAACGACCGTGGCCGCTGAGTCCAAAGGAGGTGGGTTCCACATGCGTCACTACGAAGTGATGGTCATCCTCGACCCCGATCTCGAGGAGCGCGCTGTCTCCCCGTTGATCGAGAACTTCCTTTCCGTCGTCCGTGAGGGCAATGGAAAGGTCGAGAAGGTCGACACCTGGGGCCGTCGTCGTCTCTCGTACGAGATCAAGAAGAAGCCCGAGGGCATCTACTCGGTCATCGATCTGCAGGCCGAGCCTGCGATCGTCAAGGAGCTCGACCGCCAGATGAACCTGAACGAGTCGGTCCTCCGGACCAAGGTCCTCCGTCCCGAGACCCACTGAGCTTCCTAGCTCAGCGGTACTCGGGATCCGAGTAGCAGCAGCAAAAGCAGCCAGCAGCAAACCCGCCGAGAGGTTCCCCCATGGCAGGCGAGACCGTCATCACGGTTGTCGGCAATCTTGTCGACGACCCCGAGCTGCGCTTCACCCCGTCCGGTGCGGCGGTCGCGAAGTTCCGTGTCGCGTCCACTCCCCGCACCTTCGACCGTCAGACCAATGAGTGGAAGGACGGCGAAAGCCTCTTCCTCACCTGCTCGGTCTGGCGTCAGGCGGCGGAGAACGTCGCGGAGTCGCTTCAGCGAGGCATGCGCGTCGTCGTGCAGGGCCGGTTGAAGCAGCGGTCCTACGAGGACCGTGAGGGCGTCAAGCGCACGGTCTACGAGCTGGACGTCGAGGAAGTCGGCGCCAGCTTGAAGAACGCCACGGCCAAGGTCACCAAGACCACAGGTCGAGGCGGCCAGGGCGGCGGATTCGGCGGCGGTGGCGGCGGTCAGCAGCAGGGCGGCGGCAACTGGGGCGGCGGCTCCGGTGGCGGTCAGCCGCAGGGCGGTGGCGGTGCTCCCGCCGACGACCCCTGGGCGACCAGTGCGCCGGCCGGCGGCGGCCAGCAGCAGGGTGGCGGCGGTGGCTGGGGCGGAAGCTCCGGCGGCTCCGGCAGCTCTGGCGGCGGCTACTCGGACGAGCCCCCCTTCTAGGCCTCAGGGCCAGGGGTGGGCCGTTCCCACACTTCTTGATCAAACAGGAGAGAACACATGGCGAAGCCGCCTGTGCGCAAGCCTAAGAAGAAGGTCTGCGCATTCTGCAAGGACAAGGTCACGTACGTGGACTACAAGGACACGAACATGCTGCGGAAGTTCATTTCCGACCGCGGCAAGATCCGTGCCCGCCGCGTGACCGGCAACTGCACGCAGCACCAGCGTGACGTCGCCACGGCCGTGAAGAACAGCCGTGAGATGGCGCTGCTGCCCTACACGTCCACCGCGCGATAAGGGAAGGGTGACCGAATAATGAAGATCATCCTCACCCACGAGGTCTCCGGCCTCGGCGCCGCCGGCGAGGTCGTAGACGTCAAGGACGGCTACGCCCGCAACTACCTGATCCCGCGGAACTTTGCGATCCGCTGGACCAAGGGTGGCGAGAAGGACGTCGAGCAGATCCGTCGTGCTCGCAAGATCCACGAGATCGCGACCATCGAGCAGGCCAACGAGGTCAAGGCCCAGCTCGAGGGCGTCAAGGTCCGTCTGGCCGTCCGCTCCGGCGACGCCGGTCGTCTCTTCGGTTCCGTCACCCCGGCTGACGTCGCTTCGGCGATCGCGGCCGCTGGTGGTCCGAAGATCGACAAGCGTCGTGTCGAGCTGGGCGCGCCGATCAAGACGCTGGGCGCCCACGCGACGTCCGTGCGTCTGCACCCCGAGGTTGCCGCCAAGGTCAACATCGAGGTCGTCTCCGCCTAAGCACTGCGCTTGGCAGAGCTGAAGCAACCGTTGGGCCGCACCCTCAGGGGTGCGGCCCAACGTGTTTCACGGATCCATCGTCGCCCGGGTGCCCGGGTGCCCGGCTTCACGGGATGCGCTGTTTCACGTGAAACAGCGGGCCACGATCAGCGGGTGGCGCCGGTGACGATCCAGTGTCCGGAGCGCGTGCGCAGCCACAGGGTGACCATGCGGACCGCCATCATCAGCGTCATCGCTCCCCAGACGGCAGTCAGCCCGCCGCCGAAGGTCGGTACGAGCAGCGCCACGGGAGCGAAGACCGCCAGCGTGGCCAGCATCGCCCAGGCCAGATACGGGCCGTCTCCCGCTCCCATCAGCACGCCGTCGAGAACGTAGACGATGCCGCAGATCGGCTGGCAGACGGCCACCACCACGAGTGCGGGCAGGGCGGCGTCCTGGACGACGGAGTCGCTGGAGAAGAGCGGGATGAACAGTGGCCGGGCGAGCACGACAAGGCCGCCGAGTACGACTCCCGAGGCGATGCCCCACTGCACCATGCGGCGGCAGACGTCGCGGGCGCCCTGGGCATCGTTCGCCCCCAGATAGCGCCCGATGATCGCCTGGCCCGCGATGGCGATGGCGTCGAGCGCGAAAGCCAGCAAGCTCCACAGGGACAGGATGATCTGGTGGGCGGCCACATCGGCGTCCCCGAGGCGAGCGGCCACCGCGGTCGCGATCATCAGGATCGCCCGCAGTGAGAGCGTACGGACGAGAAGTGGTGCGCCTGCCTGGGCGCAGGCCCTGATGCCGGCGGCGTCGGGGCGCAGGGAGGCGCCGTGGCGTCTGGCTCCGCGTACGACGACGAAGAGGTACACGGCGGCCATCGCCCACTGGGCGATGACGGTGCCCCAGGCGGAGCCGGCGATGCCGAAGCCGGCGCCGTAGACGAGGGCCACGTTCAGGACGCCGTTGGCGACGAAGCCGCCGATCGCCACGTACAGCGGGGTCTTCGTGTCCTGGAGCCCGCGCAGGACACCGGTGGAGGCGAGCACGACGAGCATGGCGGGGATGCCGAGCGAGGAGATGCGGAGGTACGTGATCGCGTACGGGGCCGCTGTGTCCGATGCGCCGAAGAGCTCCACGAGCGCGGGCGCGGCGGGAAGGACGACGGCGATGACGGCGCCGCCGAGCAGGAGGGCGAGCCAGATGCCGTCCATGCCCTGGCGGATGGCGGACTGGAGATCTCCGGCGCCCACCCGGCGGGCCACGGCGGCCGTGGTCGCGTAGGCGAGGAAGACGAAGACGCTCACGGCGGTGGTGAGGAGAGCCGAGGCGACGCCGAGACCGGCCAGTTGCGCGGTGCCGAGATGGCCCACGATGGCGCTGTCGGCCATCACGAAGAGAGGCTCGGCGACGAGTGCGCCGAAGGCGGGAACGGCGAGTGCGATGATCTCTCGGTCATGCTGTCGCCGAGCGGCCTTGGGCGCCGCGGGAGCCTGTGTCATGGACACCAATCTAATCTTCCACAGGTAAGAGATGCAATGCCATTGGGACCCTTACCTGGTCTCGAGTGCGACGCTCTTCGGAGCGTTGTTTGCCACGATCTTGGTCCGACTGGGGAAGTTTTTCTTCTGCACAGCCGGTGGATGGGAAAGTTGCAGGTCAGGGCGTGTTTGTCGAGAAGGCTGAGTGCTTGTTCACAGGCCTGTCCACCGAGCCGTACACAGGTTTGGCGAGGTTCTCCACAGCAACGCGCCCGTCATCCACACCGTCTGTGGATAACCAGATTGGCTGACGGTGGCCACGGGCCTACCGTGGGGCGGCGCCCCCCTCGTGATCCGACCTCGGAAAGCCCGAAAAACCGACGCGTCAGAACCGGAGTTGGGCCGCCCATTTGTCAGTGTCGTGCCGTAAGAAAGAAGGGCACGGCGAGGTCCGCGCGGCGGACGTGAGGGAGGTGGCCCGGTGAGTATTTCCGAGCCCTTGGACGACCCCTGGGCCGACAGCGGTCCCAGTGACCGTCTGCCCGCATCGCGTCAGCGCCGCGACGGGGGCAGAGGCCGCGACGAGCAGCACGACCGCGGCCGTGAAGGCGGCGGCTGGGACGGCGGAGGCACCGCCTTCGAGCGCGTACCGCCGCAGGACCTCGACGCCGAGCAGTCCGTGCTCGGCGGAATGCTGCTCTCCAAGGACGCCATCGCCGATGTCGTCGAGGTGCTCAAGGGCCACGATTTCTACCGGCCGGCACACGAGACGATCTACACGGCGATCCTCGACCTGTACGCCAAGGGCGAGCCTGCCGACCCGATCACCGCGGCGGCCGAGCTCACCAAGCGCGGCGAGATCACCAAGGTCGGCGGAGCCTCGTACCTGCACACGCTGGTGCAGACGGTGCCGACGGCGGCGAACGCCGAGTACTACGCGGAAATCGTCCACGAGCGAGCGGTCCTGCGCCGCCTCGTCGAGGCGGGCACGCGCATCACGCAGATGGGATACGCGGCCGACGGCGACGTCGACGAGATCGTCAACAGCGCCCAGGCCGAGATCTACGCGGTCACCGAGCAGCGCACCAGCGAGGACTATCTGCCGCTCGGCGACATCATGGAGGGCGCGCTCGACGAGATCGAGGCGATCGGTTCGCGCAGCGGCGAGATGACCGGTGTGCCGACGGGCTTCACCGACTTCGACTCGCTGACGAACGGCCTGCACCCGGGCCAGATGATCGTCATCGCGGCCCGCCCCGCCATGGGTAAGTCCACGCTTGCGCTCGACTTCGCCCGTGCCGCGTCCATCAAGCACAACCTGCCCAGCGTCATCTTCTCCCTGGAAATGGGGCGCAACGAGATCGCGATGCGTCTGCTCTCCGCGGAGGCACGGGTGGCGCTGCACCACATGCGCTCCGGCACGATGACGGACGAGGACTGGACGCGGCTCGCGCGCCGGATGCCCGAGGTCTCGGCGGCTCCGCTCTACATCGACGACTCCCCGAACCTGTCGATGATGGAGATCCGCGCGAAGTGCCGCCGCCTCAAGCAGCGCGCGGACATCAAGATGGTGATCATCGACTATCTGCAGCTGATGCAGTCCGGTGGTTCCAAGCGTGCCGAGAGCCGCCAGCAGGAAGTCTCGGACATGTCGCGAAACCTGAAGCTCCTCGCCAAGGAGCTGGAAGTCCCGGTCATCGCGCTCTCGCAGCTGAACCGTGGTCCCGAGCAGCGTACGGACAAGAAGCCCCAGGTCTCCGACCTGCGTGAATCCGGTTCGATCGAGCAGGACGCGGACATGGTGATCCTGCTGCACCGCGAGGACGCGTACGAGAAGGAATCACCGCGCGCGGGCGAGGCGGACATCATCGTGGGCAAGCACCGTAACGGCCCGACGGCGACGATCACGGTCGCCTTCCAGGGCCACTACTCGCGCTTCGTGGACATGGCACAGACGTAGCAGCAGCAGAAGAGGAAGCCGCTGAGCGGCGGTGGGCCCGGTCGTGCCGGCAGGCCCACCGCCGTTCCGCTACGGCGCGAGTGCCGGCTGGTCCGCGGCCCACAGCCACGACCCGTCCGGCTGGCGTCGGGCGACCTCGACCGTCACGTCGCCATTGGTCAGCGTGGCCGCGGTCAGTGCCAGGTCGCCGCTCACCAGCGCCGGGTGCTGCCTGCCCGGTGAGAGCACCGGCGCCGCCGCGACGAACTGCTCGTACACCTTGCGGATCTCCGCGTGTCCGGTCGCGAGGTTGCCCGGCGGGAACGCCAGCACGGCGTTCGGCTCGTAGAGCGCCACCAGCCCGTCGACGTCGCCCGCGTTGGCGCGCTCGATGAAGTACCTGCCCAGGTCGTTCGGCTCAGAGGCCACTTTCTTGTTCGTCATGACGATGAGCCTCCCAATGAATACGCGACACCCTGTGTCGTGTATTCAGGTAGCTTTCTCCGCATGCGCGCCGACCGGTTGGTCTCGCTGGTGCTGCTGCTGCGGCGCCACGGTCGGCTGTCCGCGACCGCGCTCGCCCGCGAGCTGGAAGTGTCCACCCGCACCGTGCTGCGTGACATCGAGGCGCTGTCCGCCGCCGGGGTCCCGGTCTATGCCGAGCGTGGTCGCAACGGCGGCTTCGCGTTGCTGCCCGGCTTCCGGACCGAGCTCACCGGACTGAACCACGACGAAGCGCTCGCCCTGCTGGTGGCCGGAGCGCGGCGTGGTGCACAGGCATTCGGGCTCGGTTCAGCGCTCGCCTCGGCCATGCTCAAGGTGGTTGACGCGCTGCCCGAGAGCTATCGGATCACCGCGGGCGACGCGGTCGAGCGACTGCTCATCGACCCGAAGACCGACCTCCTCTCGCGCCGGCTGGCCGCTGACGAGGTGCCCGAGACCATCGTGGCCGAGGTCCGGCGCGCGGTGTTCGCCGGACACAAGCTGCGCATCCACTACGCGGCCGTGGGCCAGGACCCGAAGTGGCGCACGGTGGACCCGGTCGGCCTGGTGACCGTGCGCGAGCAGGGCTACCTGCTGGCCATGCGGTCCGGGGCGGACCGCACCTACCGGCTGTCCCGGGTGCTGGCCGCCGAGGAACTCGCCGAACCGGCGCAGCGACCGGACCGGGTCGACCTTGACCGGGCCTGGCAGGAACGCAGCACGCAGTTCCGGACCGGCGGCGACCAAGTCTCGGTGCTGGTACGGGTGGACCCGGCCCGGCGGCACGACCTGGTGGGCACAGCGCTGGCCGTCCTCACCGAAGAGACCGACGCGGACGGCTGGCTGCGGCTCGAGGTGACCTTCCAAGACCCGCGGCACGCGGAGTGGGCGCTGTGGCAGCTCGCCACCAGCGCGGAGGCCTTGTCCCCGCAGTGGCTGCGCACCTCGCTGCACGACCGCGCCACCGCGGTCGCCGCTTGCTACGGAGAGAGCCCTTGAGAGCTGCGGCAGGGCCGCAAAGCCACGGGTGCGCGATCCGCGTAGCGCGGTCGGCGGAATTCGCTCGACGCCCGGCTTCTCCGCAGGTGGACTAGGGCCATGACATCACCCCGTGAAGAGCTGTTGCCCAGCACCCGTCGAGCCCTTTTGCATCGCGTCGCCACCGCTCAGGCGGAGGGACGGGCACCTTCGCTCGTCGCATCGGTGCTCAGGGACGGCGAGTTGGTGTGGACCGAGGGGCGCACCTGCGTCGAAGGGCACGCACCGGACGAGAACGTTCAGTACCGCATCGGCTCGATCACCAAGACCTTCACCGCCGTGCTGGTGATGCGGTTGCGCGACGAGGGCGTACTCGACCTCTCGGACCCCCTGGAGAAGCACCTGCCGGGCACGGCGGCGGGCGACGTCACCCTCGCGGAACTCCTCGCTCACACCGCGGGGTTGGCCGCCGAGACCCCCGGGGAGTGGTGGGAGCGCACGCCTGCGTCGCAGCGCCCCGAGATCGGGGACGTCCTTGGCGAGCAGCCCTTCAAGCACGCCACCGGCCGCCGCTTCCACTACTCCAACCCCGGTTACACACTGCTCGGTTCGCTGGTCGAGGCGTTGCGCGGCGACTCCTGGGAAGCCGTGCTGCGGCGCGAGATCCTGGAGCCGCTGGGGCTTGACCGTACGAGTGCGCAGCCCCAGGCACCGCATGCGGGTGGCTGGGCCGTCCATCCGTGGGCGGACGTGATGATGCCGGAACCGGCCGAGGATCTGGGCCTCATGGCTCCGGCAGGGCAGCTGTGGTCCACGACGGCGGATCTCGCGCGCTTCGGCGCCTTCCTCCTGGAGGGCGACGACCGGGTCCTGTCCGCCGATTCGGTACGGGAGATGCGGGCGCCCGCCTCTCCCGCGCAGGCGGGGGACTGGAACGTGACGTACGGCCTGGGCGTGCAGCTGATCCGTGGGGACGGGGGCACTCTGGTCGGGCACGGGGGTTCGCTGCCCGGCTTCATGGCCGGGCTGTGGGCGAGCGAGGAGGACGGCCTGGTGGCGGTCACGCTGACCAACTGCACCTCAGGCCCGGCCGTGACGGCGCTGGCCTTCGACCTGCTGAAGATCGTGGCTGAGGCCGAGCCGCGTATCCCCGAGGCGTGGCGGCCCCTGCCCGAACTCGATAAGGCCCTGCTGGAGCTCGCGGGGCCCTGGTACTGGGGGACCAGCGCCTTCGTGCTGCGACCGCGGGCCGCCGGGGCGGTCGAGCTGTCGCCGCTGTCGGGCGGTGGCCGCGGTTCGCGATTCCGGCCGAACGGCGACGGTTCCTGGACCGGTCTTGACGGCTATTTCGCCGGGGAGGTGCTGCGGGCGGTGCGGCGGCCCGACGGGGCGGTGAGCCATCTCGACCTGGGGTCGTTCTTCTTCACGCGTGAGCCGTACGACGCGGCGGCTCCCGTGCCGGGCGGGGTGGACCCGGAGGGGTGGCGCGGGCTGTCCCTGTAGGAGCTTGTCAGAGACCGGTGGGGCGTCGTGTTTCACGT
>NZ_JBHUZJ010000138.1:0-12681 GCF_042667685.1 Streptomyces sp. NPDC057302
GAGTAGCGGCCGACTCCCCTCGGCAGATGTCCGGAGGTACCCGCTCTCCGTAGCGTCGACGGCATGATCGAAGCACACGAACTCACCAAGCGGTACGGCGGCAAGACGGCCGTCGACCGGCTCACCTTCACCGTCAGGCCCGGCCGCGTTACCGGCTTCCTCGGCCCGAACGGCGCCGGAAAGTCCACCACGATGCGCATGATCCTCGGCCTCGACGCACCGACCGGCGGCGCCGTCACGGTCAACGGGCGACGCTACGACCGCCTCGCCGCGCCCCTGCGCGAGGTCGGCTCGCTCCTGGACGCCACGTCGGTGCACGGCGGGCGCACCGCACGACAGCACCTCCTCGGCCTGGCCCGCAGCAACGGAATCGGCGGCACCCGGGTGGACGAGGTCCTCGAAGCGGTGGGCCTCACGCGCGTGGCGGGGCAGCGGGCCAAGGGGCTCTCCCTGGGAATGGGCCAACGCCTGGGAATCGCGGCGGCGTTGCTCGGCGACCCCGGTGTCCTCATCCTCGACGAACCGGTCAACGGTCTGGACACCGAGGGGATCCGCTGGATCCGCGAACTGCTCAAGTCCCTTGCCGCGGACGGCAGAACGGTGTTCCTCTCCAGCCACCTCATGAGTGAGATGGAACTGACCGCCGACCACCTGATCGTGATCGGCCGCGGCAGGCTTCTCGCGGACACGGACATGAGGGACTTCATCGAGACCAACTCCCAGGGCGCGACCCTGCTGCGTACGCCCGACGCCGAGGCGCAGCGGATGCGGGTGCTCCTGGAGACGGCGGGCGCGTCCGTGCGTCTGGACGCGCGCGGCGGATGGCGGGTCGACGGACTGACGCCCGTCGAGATCGGCGAGCTGGCCCGTGCGCAAGGCCTGGTGATCCATGAACTCACCCCGGTCTTCTCCTCCTTGGAGGAGGTCTACACCGAGATGACGCGGGCCTCGGTGGAGTACAGGGGCACGGCGGCGGCGACGTACGAGTCCGAGGCGTTCGAGGCGAAGGAGCCGGTCCGATGACGATGACGATGACGAGAAGGACGGCCCTCGCCTTCGAGTGGACCAAGTTCACCGGTCTGCGCTCCACGCGCTGGACGCTCCTGGTCACCGGCCTGCTGACGGTACTCGGCGCGGTCTTCGTCGGGGTCAGCGGAAGCCTGCGGCCCGACGACACGGTGCTCGGCGGCAGCCTCACCCTCAGTGTCGTCTCGCTGATGGTCGCCGGCGCGGTGGGCGCGCTGACCGTCTGCGGCGAGTACGCGAGCGGCACCATCGCCGCCACCCTCACCGCCGTACCGCGCCGCGGCCGTGTGCTCGCCGCGAAGGCGACCCTGCTGGTCAGCCTCCTGTACGTCACCGGGCTCGGCTCCTGCGCGGCGGCGTATCTCATCGGCGGCGCGGTCCTGGAGGACGGCAGGTACGCCCAAGGGGAGCCGCTGCCCGCGCTGTTCGGCGTCGCCGCGCTCTTCGCGCTCGTCGGGCTCATCGGCCTGGCGGTCGGCACCCTCCTGAAGCACTCGGCCGGGGCCGTGGTCACGGTGGTCGGCGTCCTGCTCCTGCCGTCCCTGTTCGGCCCGCTGCTCGGCGACCTGCGTCGCTGGGTCACGGGGGCGACGCCGACGGCCGCGCTGGAAAAGCTCACGCAGACCTCGGACGCGACCCCGGAGACGGTCGGCAGCCTCGGCGCCTGGCCCTCGCTCGGCCTGGTCGCCGCGTACACCCTGCTGCTCCTGGGCGTGGCCGCGTGGCGCCTGCGACGACGCGACGTATGACCTCCCGGAGACCTCCCGGAGACCTCCCGGAATTCTGGGCGGTCCCGGCGATCTCGCCGACCCGGCACTTTGCGAATCTTTTACAGTGGGTGTAGAAGTTAGCCATACTTCTACACCCACTGTCGATTCACGCGGCAGAGGGGCCCAGCCCGACGTGGCGAAATGCCCCACCCGCACCCAAAATGACCGACACGCCCCTTCATCGGATCACCGGAACGGAGCCACCGTTGCTGTCCGCCGTACTCGGTCTGCTCGCCGTGCTCGTCCTGACCGCGGGCACCGGCTACTTCGTCGCGCAGGAGTTCGCGTACGTGGCCGCGGACCGCCTCGCGCTCGCCCGGGAGGCGGAAGCGGGCGACCGGCGGGCGGCCCGTGCCGTGCAGGTGCTCGGGCGGCTTTCGTTCATGCTTTCGGGTGCCCAGCTGGGCATCACCGTCACCGGCCTGGTCGTCGGCTTCCTCGCCGAGCCGTCCGTGTCCGGTCTGCTCAAGCCCGCCCTGGACGGTACGGGCCTCTCGGACGGGGTCGTCTCCGCCCTCTCCGTGGTCCTCGGCTTCGTCGTCGCCACCGTGCTCCAGATGGTCATCGGCGAGCTCGCCCCCAAGAACCTCGCGCTCGCCGTCCCCGACCGCCTCGCGAAGTCCCTGGCCGCCTCCACCCTGGCGTATCTGAAGGTCGTCGGCCCCGTCGTCCGTGTCTTCGACGGCGCGGCCAACCGGCTGCTGCGCCGGATCGGCATCGAGCCCGTCGAGGAGCTGCACCACGGGGCCACGCTCGAAGAGCTCAGCCACCTCATCGGCGAGTCCCACGAGCACGGCACGCTGCCCCGGGAGAGCGCCGAACTCCTCGACCACGCCCTGGAGTTCTCCGAGCGCACGCTGGACGAGGTGATGGTGCCGCGGGCCGACGTCACCTTCGTACGCAAGGACGCCACGGCGGACGAGGCCGTGCGGCTCGTCGCGGAGCACGGGCACTCGAACTACCCCGTCATGGGGGACCATCCGGACGACGTCGCGGGCGTCCTCGGGGTGCGCGAGCTGATGCGGCTGCCCGCCGCGCACTTCGAGCGCACCACGGCGGGCGAACTGGCCCGGCGCCCCCTGCTGCTGCCCGACACCCTGCCGCTGCCCGGCGCGGTGGCGCAGATGCGTGAGCGCGACGACGAGTTCGCCGTCGTCCTGGACGAGCACGGCGGCGTGGCGGGCATCGTGACGTACGAGGACATCGCCGAGGAACTCGTCGGGGACATCGCCGACGAGTCCGACACCGTCGTCGAGCTCGCGGTCGCCGACGGCGGCGGCTGGTTCGTCGACGCGGGCCGCCGGCTGGACGAAGTGGCCGACGCGACCGGCATCGATCTGCCCGAGGAGGACGACTACGACACCGTGGCCGGGCTGATCATCGACCGGCTCGGCCGCTTTCCCGCCATCGGCGACCGCCTGACCGTGCGGCTTTCCGACGGCAGCCGGGTCGCCGTCGCCGTCCTCGGCCTGGACCGGCACGTGCCCGAGCGCGTACGGATCGAGCGCCTGCCGGGCGTGGACGCGCCGACCGCCGAGGAGACCCCCGCATGAGCTTCCCGCTGGCCCTCTTCGTCACCGTCCTGCTGCTGATCGCCAGCGGGTTCTTCGTCGCCGCCGAGTTCGCGCTCGTCGCCGCCAAGCGGCACCGCATGGAGCGTGCGGTCGCCGCCGGACAGCGCGGCGCCAGGTCGGCGCTCGCGGGCATGCGGGAGCTGTCCTTGATGCTCGCCGGGGCCCAACTCGGCATCACCGTCTGCACCCTGGGCCTCGGCTCGGTCTCCAAGCCCGCCATCTCCCACGAACTCGACCCGCTCCTGGCGAAGCTCGGCCTGCCCGCCGGGCTCAGCTACGGCATCGCCTTCGCGCTCGCCATGGTCGTCGTGGTGTTCCTGCACATGGTCGTCGGCGAGATGGCCCCCAAATCCTGGGCCATCGCCCACCCCGAGCGCTCGGCGATGCTCCTCACCCCGCCCTTCCGGGCCGTCGTCAAGGTCGTACGCCCCCTGCTCACCCTCCTCAACAAGGTCAGCAACGCGCTCGTACGGCTGTGCAAGGTCACCCCGCGCGACGAACTCACCTCGGTCCACAACCGCGAGCAACTCGGTTACCTGGTCCAGGAGTCGCGGCGGCTCGGCCTGATCAGCGAGATCGACTCGGGCCTCATCGCCACCTCGCTCACCGCGCCGCTGACCGCGGTCGGCGACCTCCAGACCGCGGCCGCGCACATCACGTCGGTCCCGGCCGACGCGAGCATCGAGGCGGTCCTTGAGGTCGCCGCGGCCAGCGACCGCACCCGGCTGCTCGTGAAGGACGGCGCCACCGTCGTCGGCTCGGTGCACGCACGTGACGCCCTGGTGGCCCGCGCCCGCAGTCGCGCCCTGACCGCCCGCGAACTGGCGCGACCCGTCCCGGAACTCGCCGCCGACGACACGCTCGCCCACGCCGTCGAGGAACTGCGCGGGCGCCGTGCCTCGCTCGCCGTGCTCTGCGACGCATCGGGGCGGCTCACCGGCCTGGTCAGCCTGGACGACCTGCTGGCCCGCCTGATGGAACCGCGGCAGGAACCGCGGCAGGAACCGCGGCAGGAACCGCGGCAGCCGGCCTGATGGCCGTCCGATGCCGTCCTCGACGTGGCATCCGCCGCCGTCATCGCGGATACGCAATGCCACCCGCTACGGGGATATACGGGTGTTGCGTCCTGTGACTACTGTGCTCGCAATGTCCCGTGCCGACGAAGTCACGTGTCGTCGCCCGGCCGCCCACGTGAGCGCGGCACCGCGGTGAAGTTCCGCAAGCCGCCTCGCTCCTGCCCGGAGGCGGTCACCTACCGGTCCGCGCCGGCGGCGGTCGCGGCGGGCCGTCGGGTCATCACGCTCCTGGACGGCAAGGGCCGCGACATCGGGCACGTCGACTACCAGGTGTGCCACGCGTGCGGCGCCGGACACGTCAACACGATCACGGTCGCCGGGCCCTGGCAGGGCATGGGTCTGGGACGCGAGGCCCTCCACCGCGCCACGGACCCCTGGTCCGCGTACGCGTGGAGCACCTCCCGGCAGTCCGCCGACGGCCGGAAGTTCTTCGCCGCGATGGCGGACGAGACAGGTGTGGACTTCGTGCCGGGAGCCGCCGGATGCCCGCACATCACCGCTGCCGCACAGCTGCTCTGAGGCGCCTTCCGCCACGCGATCCCCGCGCGATAGCGTCGCCGTCGTGACCACCGACGCTCGTAGGACCACCGCCGACGCTGCCGGAAACGCGGCGGTGTCCGCCGGACAGGGACGAACGGCGCGGCGCGTCGCCGACGCCGTGGTCCTTCTGACGCCGCCGCTTCTGCTGGTGGTGCCCGCACTGCTGATCCGGGACCGGCTGATCGGCGACGGATACCTCTTCCTCAACGTGATCTCGCTCTTCATCAGCGTCCTGGTGGCGTCCTACGCCCACATGGGATGGCGCGCCCGCCCGCACAAGGGCGACCTGCTGTCCGCCCGCACGCTGACGGGGCGGCACACGGTCGACCTCGCCAAGCTCACCAAGGTCGGCCGCATGGAGGTGCCGGGGCAGGCCAGGACCGACGACCGGCTCATCCTCACCGATGAGCACGGGGTGCGGCTCATCGTCCACAAACTCGCGGGCGGCGGCGAGACGGTCGACGCCCTGGTGCGCAGCGCCCTTCTGCGCAGGCCGCAGGGCGCGGGCGTCGTCGTGTCGGACCGCGCCGCCGAACGCCTCGGCCTGCGGACGGAAGTGAACCGCCCGCACGGCCGCCTCAAGCCCGGCCGAACCGTGCGCCAGGGGCTCGTGGCCTGGCTACCCCTGCTGCTGGTCTTCGTGGTCGTGCCGATGTGCTTCGGCCTGTTGCTGCTCGGCTTCCTGCTCTCGGGCGTCACCTGAGGTTCCGGGGGGCAAGCTCCACCAGGCATGGTCTGGCGCTGACCGGGGCACTCGGGGACCGGGCGCGCACCGCGCGTCCATGTTTCCGGGGGAGGACACGATGGCGCCGTCTCTTGCGCGCACACGCGGCAGGTCCAAGAAAGCCGCTGCCCGTAAAGCGGAGAGGGAATCGCTGACGGCGGCAGGCCGGGCGGGTTTCGTCGCCCGTGGTGTCGTCTACGTCCTCATCGGCGCGCTCGCGCTGCGCATCGCACTCGGCGGCGGAGGCAAACAGGCCGACCGGCAGGGCGCCTTGGCCCAGGTCGCCGAGCAGCCCTTCGGCAAGGTGATGCTGTGGGCGCTGGTCGTCGGATTCGGCTGCATGGCGCTGTGGCGTGGCTCCCGCGCGGTGCTGAAGCGGGGGCCGCGCCGCAAGGCCGGGTCCCGGGCCCTCGACGGCGGCCGGGCGGTCTTCTACGCCTTCGTCTGCTGGGCGACCGCCGCGTACGCGAACGGGGAGAGCCAGGGCTCCAGCGGCGACGCCAAGTCGCAGGACTACACGAAGACCACGCTGGAACTTCCCTACGGCCGCTACCTGGTGGGCGTCGCGGGCTGCGTGCTGATCGGCGTAGGGGTGGTGCTGGCCGTACGGGCGATGATGCGCCGCTTCCTGCGGCAGCTCGACCTCGGCTCCCTCAAGGGCCGCACACGGCAGGTCGTCACGGTCCTGGGGGTGACCGGCGGGGCCGCACGCGGGGCCGTGTTCGCCGCGGCGGGCGTCTTCATCGTGACGGCGGCCGTCCAGTTCGACCCCGACGAGGCCAAGGGTGTGGACGCGACGCTCCGCAGCTTCGCGCACACTCCCGTGGGGCCCTGGCTCCTGGCCGCGGTCGCGGCCGGGCTCATCCTCTTCGGCGTCTTCTCCTTCGCCTCCGCGCGCTGGCGCCGTCTGTGAGTACGGCGGCGCCCACCGGAGGCAAGCGGCTAGAGCGGCGCCGACGCGTCGGCCTTGAACGCGCCACCGTGCCCCGGCACGATCACGTCCGCGGCATCGAGCACCCGCTGCCGTGACGCCCGCAGGACCGTGTGGTCCGGCGCCACCGGGTCCTCGACCGGCCCGTTCGGCCGCCACCACAGGTCACCGACGAACGCGATCGTGCCCTCGGCCGTGCCCGCGAGCAGCGTGATGTCCTCGCGGCTGTGTCCCGGCGTGCGGATCAGCCGCAGGGACGGGGCGAGTTCATGGCCCTCGGCGTCCCGGTCGGTCCACTGGTCGTTCTCGTAGATCGCCTTGTGGTCGTGGACGCGGGCCCGCCCGAACAGGCCCACGTTCATGGTGTTGTCCGGGTGGTGGTGGCTGAGCACCACGTCGGTGATGTCGTCCGGGCCGAGGCCGAGATCCGCGAGCGGGCCCAGGATCCGGTCCCGGCTCGCCACCATCCCCGGGTCGACGATCACGTGCCGGTCCGCGTCGCGGACGTAGGAGACGGTGGCGGCGACTCCGGGGCCGGTGGAGCCCGTGTAGCCGGTGGTCAGGATCGTGTACACGGCGCTGCGGCCGAGCGGGGCGTCCTTCGGCAGGTCTGTCCGCGCTTCTGCCTGCGTGTCCGTCTGCGTGTCTGTCTGCGCGTCCGTCTGTGTGTTCGTCATGCCCATGAGTCTTCCGGGCGGGGCCGTTCGCAAAAAGTGGCCCTTCTGCCACTGATCGCAGGAAACGTGCCACGCCGTGGCACACTCTCGTATGCCGCCTTTCGTGACCATCGCCGCCTACGCCCCAACTGGCGTCGGCATCCTCGCCGCAGGCATCGTCTCGGAGGTGTTCGACGAGCGGGGACCCGGGCTGCCCCGCTTCGACTTCGCCCTGTGCACCGACGTTCCGGGGCAGGTCCGCACCGACGCCGGGCTGCCGATCACCGTGGAGCAGGGTCTGGAGCGGCTCGACTCCGCCGACCTCGTGATCACCCTGCCCTGGGCCGACTTCCGTACGCCGCCCGCGCCTGCCGTGCTCGACGCGCTCACCGCGGCGCACGAGCGGGGTGCGCTGGTCGCCGGGCACTGCGTCGGCGCGTTCGCCCTGGCCGCCGCGGGGCTGCTCGACGGACGGCGGGCGACCACCCACTGGCGGTTCGCCCACCTGCTCGCCGAGCGCCACCCCGAGGTCACCGTCGAGGCCGAGGCCCTCTACATCGACGAAGGGGACATCGTCACGGGCGCGGGAGCGGCCGCGGGCTTCGACCTCAGCCTGCATCTGCTCAGGCGGGAGTACGGCGCGGCCACGGCCAACACCATCGCCCGGGACCTCGTCCTGCCCTCCCACCGCGACGGCGGACAGGCGCAGTACCTCGCCGCTCCCGTACCGGAGGACTGTCAGGACGAGCGTCTCGCCGACGTGCTCGCCTGGGCCCGCGCGCATCTGCACGAGCCGCTGCCGGTCGCGGAGTTGGCCCGCCGCGCCCTGATGAGCAGGCGTTCCTTCGCCCGCCGTTTCACCGCCGCCACCGGCACCACGCCGCACGCCTGGCTGCTCAACCTGCGGCTGAGCGCGGCCGAGGAGCTCCTGGAGACCACGGACCTGCCCGTGGAGGAGATCGCCCGCCGGGTCGGGTACGGCAGCGCGGCCGTCCTGCGCGAGCAGTTCGTACGCCGTCGTGGCGTGCCCCCGCGGTCCTACCGCCGGGCGTTCACCCGGGCCCCGTGAACCCCTAGGAGAACGAGGGCATCTCGCCCTCCGTGACCGTCAGATCGATGATGCCGAAGGCGGCGCCCTGCTGGTCGGCGACCGTGGCGAAGCGGCCGAAGGGGCTGTCCATCGGGCCGAAGAGCAGCTGCCCGCCGAGCTTCGTGACGGTGACGATCGCCGCGTCGCAGTTGTCCACGGCGAAGTGGACGTTGATGAAGGGCGGCACGTCCGGCGGGAAGTCGTCGGTCATCTTGAGCCGGCCGAGCGCCGGCCGGCCGCCGACCTGGAGGACGCTGTAGTCGACGTCGTCGACCTCCATCTTCTTCACCTCGAAGGGAAAGACGGCGGGCAGGAACGCGTCCGTCGCCGCCGGGTCCCGCGTGGTGAGCTCCGCCCAGCAGTAGGCGCCGGGCTCGCCCGTCTTCTCGAAGCCCTCGTGGGTGCCCGGCTGCCAGACGCTGAAGTACGCGCCGCTGGGCTCCTGGGCCGTGACCATGGTGCCGAAATCGCCCACCCGCATCGGCTCCACGGCGAGGGTTCCGCCGCTGTCACGGATCTTCGCCGCCGTCGCGGCGGCGTCGGGCGACGCGAAGTAGAGGTTCCAGGCCGCCGGGCCGTCCATGCCCTGCATCCGCGGGACGACCGCAGCCACGGCCTTGCCGTCCGACCGTGCCTGGGTGTAACCGCCGAACTCCTCCGAGCCACTGTCGAACGTCCAGCCGAGCAGCTCGCCGTAGAAGCTCTTCGCGGCCGCCACGTCGGGGAACATCGCGTCCGCCCAACAGGGGGTGCCTTCCGGGTACGCAGACATCGCGAGGCCTCCAGTTCCGGCGGATTCCTGTCGATCTCACGCTATTCGAACAAAGGCACCCTCGCCCGTCGAACACCGCGCCCGCCGGGCCCGGGGGAGGGCCCTCAGCGAGCGCCGAAGTTCTGCGTCCACCAGGGGCCGCCGCTGCCCTGCCGGTAGCCGATGCCGATCTCCTTGAAGGAACAGTTCAGGATGTTGGCGCGGTGGCCGGAGCTGTTCATCCAGGAGTCCATCACGGCGGCCGGGGTGCGCTGGCCCGCGGCGATGTTCTCTCCGTAGGTGCTCCACTTGTAGCCCGCGGCCGTGACCCGGTCACCGGGGTCCTTGCCGTCGGGGTTCGTGTGGTCGAAGAAGTCGCGCTCCGCCATGTCGTCGGAGTGGCCCTGCGCCGCGTCGCCCAGCTTGCTGTTGAGGGTCAGCGGGCCGCAGCCGCTCTTGGCGCGCTCGGCATTGGCGAGCCGGGTGACCTCCGCGCTGTACGCATTGCCCGCGGGGGCCTGTGGCGCCTGGGGCGCGCTGCTGGTGCGGGTGGGCTTCGGGGGCGCCTTCGGCTTCGGCGCCTGCGTCTTCGTCTTCGACGGCGTGGGCTTGGGTGACGCCTTCTTCGTCCGGCTGGGGGAGGCGGACGGAGACTTGCTGGGCGTGGGGGCCGTGGTGGAGGGAGCCGCCGACGAGGGCGGCTGCGAGGCGGTGAGCGGCTCAGCCTCGGTCTGTACGTCGTCCGAGGGGCGCGTGGCCGAGTAGATGACCCCGGTCGCCACGACGAGCACGGCGACGCCCGCGGCCACGGTGCGGGCCTTGTGCGGCGTCCGGTGCCGCTTGGCCGCGTGTCTCGCCGGGGCGCTCCGCGAGCCGGATATCTCGTACGCGTTCGCCGCTGTGGTGGTGGCGTCGGCCGGTATGTGCGCGTCGGCAGCCAGGTGGTGCGCGTCGGCCGTGCTCAGCGCCCTTATCGCGCCGGGGGCGGCCAGCGCGGCGGTCGGCGGCACCAGGGCGACGCCCACAAGGAGACGCTCGGCCAGCACCAGGCCGGCGCCGTGGCCCGAGCACATCGCGCAGTCACGGACATGCCGGGCCAGGCGCTTGCGCCAGAGGGAGGACGGAGTGCCGTCCCACGGGGCCACCACGTCGCTCAGATACGGGCACCGAGGCGCCGCGGCCAGCGCGCGGACGACGATCCGGGCCGTCTCCAGCTGCGTCTTCATCCGCTGCACCCGGACCGTCGCGTGCTGCGTCGGCAGCTCCATGGCGGACGCGACCTCCGCCCGGGTGAGCTCGCCGGAGACCTCCAGCCACCACAGCGACAGGAGGGCGCGGTCGTCGGTGTCCAGCCAGCGGGTGGCCTCGGCGACCTCGCGGCGCTGGCCCACCAGGCCGAGGCGGATGATGGTCAGGTCGACGAAGTCCGCGCCGGGATCCACGACGTCGTGCGCCTCGTCGAGCGGGCCCGGACTCTTCTGCCCGGACGCGCGCTGCTGCCAGTGCCTGCGGATCTCGTTCATGGCGATGGCCACGAGCCAGGACCGGAAGCTCGCCGGGTCGCGGAGCGAGGCCAGGCCCGCGAGGGCCCGCAGCATGGTCTCCTGCACCACGTCGTCGACGTCGGCATGCCCGTCGAGCGCCCGCCCGACGATGTTGTAGACCAGCGGCAGATATCCGGCCACCAGCTCGTCCTGCGCCTGCTGGTCCCCGGTCTGCGCCGCCGTCACCAGAGGATCGTGTTCACCGATCATGGACTGCCTCACTCGCTTTCTTCGTCGGCACGTTGTGGCCTTACACCTGGGAGATCGCGTGGCCGTACGGAGATAACAGAAATCCGCGGACGGATTTCCGGGCCGAGTCGGTGAGCATACGCACGACCGGGATCGTCAGGCGTGGCCCTCTGTCCGGCATACCGGACATCGGAGGGTTCCGCACGGCCGACGAGCTGAACGCCACATCGCCACGGTGAGTGGACCGGCGGGGAAGATTTACGCGCGAGGCCGGTGGTTCACGCCTCCGGCAGGCACTTCCTGACCGCCTCGATGAGCCGCGCCGAGCGGGCGTCGCCATGGCCGATCATCCGGTTCGCGGTATAGGCGAAGCCCACGCCGAACTCGTCGTCACCGAAGGCGAATTGACCGCCCGCGCCGTCATTGCCGAAGCTGCGCGCGCCCAGCATCGGCCGGAACCGCGGGGCGTCGAGCAGAAAGCCCGAACCCCAGCGGGCACCCAGGTCGGGGAAGCCCGACCAGGAGGGCCCCGTAGTGAGCTCGCGCAGCGCGTCGCTCACGGTGTCCGGCGCGAGCAGCCGTGCCGAGCCGTCGACGCCCGTCGCCGTTGCCGCGTACAGCTTCGCGAGGGAGCGCGCCGACGACACCGCGCCCGCGCCGGGGATCTCGGCGCCCAGCAGCGCCGGGTCGTTCCAGCCGTGCGGTTCGTCGAGGCCGGGAAACGCGAAGGCCCCGTTCATCGTCACGATGCGCATGACCAGCGACTCGGGGTCGGGGTTGCCCGGCCTGCCCGGCGCCTGGGCCAGCCTGGCCAGGTGGGCGACCTCCTCATCGGGCAGGCCGATCCAGGTCCGCAGGCCGAGCCGGTCGCCGACGGCCTCGCGGAAGTACGCGCCCGGGGTGAGCCCGGTGACGCGGCGGATCAGTTCGCCGAGTACGAAGCCGAAGGTGTGCCCGTGGTACTCGTGGGCGGTTCCCGGCGCCCAGAGCGGCTCCTGCTCCTCGATCGCGCGGATCACCGGCGTCCACGCGGTGATCTCGTCGAAGCTCGGGGAGCGGTCAAGGACGGGGATTCCCGCGCGGTGCGCGAGGATCATGCGCGGTGTGATCGCCTCCTTGCCGCCGTCCGCGAACTCCGGCCAGTACCGGGCCACCGGAGCGTCGAGGTCCAGGCGGCCCTCCTGGGCGAGGAGGTGGACACAGACGGCGACCACGCCCTTGGCGCAGGAGAAGACCGGCACGACCGTGTCCTCGTCCCACGGGCGCCCGGTCCGCTCGTCCGCGACGCCGCCCCACAGATCGACGACCTGGCGCCCGTCGACGAACACCGCGACGGACGCGCCGAGTTCATCGAAGTCGGCGAAGTTCCGCGAGAAGACGTCCGCGACCGCCCCGTACCGCTCGTCGGCCCATCCGTTGTGCTCCACCGTGGTCTCAGCTCCTCGTTCCGCGATCGACTTACCGGGATCGGCTTCCCGTGATCGACCGGGGAACGGTATGTGGCCGGGGCACGCATCTCCAACGCATTTACGGCCGGGCCACGGCTGGGCGGAAGGCGGTCCTCAACGGGCCCCAGCGGCTTGCACGTTGATGACCATCGCGCGCAGGACCTTCAGCTTGCCGTTCACGGGTCATCGCCCTGGTCCCTGGCCCTACGACGCGCGAGGCGCGGGCTCGGCCGGGGATGTCACCGGCCGAGCCCGCCGCGCAGACGCTCAGCCCTTGCGGGTGTTGACCTCTTCGGTGAGGGCGGGGACGACGTCGAAGAGGTCGCCGACCACGCCGTAGTCGACGAGGTCGAAGATCGGGG
>NZ_JBHUZJ010000139.1:0-12071 GCF_042667685.1 Streptomyces sp. NPDC057302
GGCTGGAGTTCTCCAGCCGGCCCGGCGCGTGGTGCGTGCGGTGCGGTGCGGTCCCTATGCCGCCACCTGCACGGGCTTGTGCGCGAACTGCGTGCGGTACAGCTCCGCGTAGCGGCCCTCCACCGCGAGCAGTTCCTCGTGCGTGCCGCGCTCCACGATCCGCCCGGCCTCGACGACGAGGATCTGGTCGGCGGACCGCACGGTCGAGAGCCGGTGGGCGATGACGATCGCGGTGCGGCCTTCCAGGGCCTCGGCGAGGGCCTCCTGCACCGCCGCCTCCGAGGTGTTGTCCAGGTGCGCCGTGGCCTCGTCGAGGATGACGACCCGCTGCTGGGCGAGGAGCAGCCGGGCGATGGTCATGCGCTGGCGCTCGCCGCCGGAGAGCCGGTAGCCGCGCTCGCCGACCACGGTGTCGAGGCCGTCGGGCAGGGAGCGTACGAGGTCTTCGAGGCGCGCCCTGCGCAGGACGTCCCACAGGTCGTCCTCGGTGGCCCCGGGGCGGGCGAGCAGCAGGTTGGCGCGGACCGACTCGTGGAAGAGGTGGCCGTCCTGGGTGACCATGCCGAGCGTCTGGCGCATGGAGGCCGCCGAGAGGTCCCGGACGTCGACCCCGCCGATCCGCACGGCCCCGCTGTCGGTGTCGTACAGGCGGGGAAGCAGTTGCGCGATCGTCGACTTGCCGGCGCCGGAGGATCCGACGAGCGCCACGGTCTGGCCCGGCTCGGCGCGGAAGGAGAGGCCGTGCAGGACCTCGTCGCCGCCCCTGGTGTCGAGGGAGGCGACCTCTTCGAGGGAGGCCAGGGAGACCTTGTCGGCGGACGGATAGGCGAAGCAGACGTCGTCGAACTCCACCGTCACCGGGCCCGAGGGGACCTCACGTGCGTCCGGCTTCTCGTCGATCAGGGGCTTCAGGTCGAGGACCTCGAAGACCCGCTCGAAGCTGACGAGCGCGCTCATGACCTCGACGCGTGCTCCGGCCAGGGATGTCAGCGGTGCGTAGAGGCGGGTCAGGAGCAGGGCGAGGGAGACGATGGCGCCCGCCTCCAGGGTGCCGTCGAGGGCGAAGTAGCCGCCGAGGCCGTAGACGAGCGCCAGGGCGAGGGCCGACACGAGGGTCAGCGCGGTGATGAACGTGGACTGCGCCATGGCCGTACGGACACCGATGTCACGCACCCGGCGGGCCCGCGTCGCGAACTCCTCCGATTCGGCGCCCGGACGCCCGAAGAGCTTGATGAGCGTGGCACCCGGGGCGGAGAACCGCTCGGTCATGCGCGTACCCATCGCCGCGTTGTGGTGTGCGGCCTCGCGCTGGAGTTTGGCCATCCTGGAGCCCATGCGGCGTGCGGGCACGATGAAGACGGGCAGCAGGACCAGCGCGAGGAGCGTGATCTGCCAGGAGAGCGTCAGCATCACGGCCAGCGTCAGGAGCAGCGTGACCACGTTGCCCACCACGCCGGAGAGCGTGTTGCTGAACGCGCGCTGGGCGCCGATCACGTCGTTGTTCAGGCGGCTGACGAGAGCGCCGGTGCGGGTGCGGGTGAAGAAGGCGACGGGCATGCGCTGTACGTGGTCGAAGACGGCGGTGCGCAGGTCGAGGATGAGCCCCTCCCCCAGGTTCGCCGACAGCCAGCGGCCGACCAGGCCGAAGCCCGCCTCGGCGAGGGCGATGGCGGCGATGAGCAGGGCGTAGCGGACCACCAGGGAGGACTCGCCGTCCTTGACGATCGTGTCCACGACGCTGCCCGCGAGGACGGGGGTCGCCACGGCGAGCAGCGCGGTGATGACGCTGAGGAGCACGAAGTAGACGATGCGGCGCTTGTGCGGCCGGGCGAAGGTGCCGATGCGGCGCAAGGTGGCGCGGGCGAAGGGGCGGCGGTCCTGCTCGGCGTGCATGACGCTCTGCAGTTGGGTCCAGGCTGTCGTTTCCATGCTCATGAGATGAAGGTAGAACCTCAAGTTTCCTTGAGGTCAAGCACTGGGAGCGATTCGCCTGAACGAGCGCCCCGCGCGTCCCTGCCGCATCCCTTGACCCGCATGTAACAGGAACGTACTTTCGCTTCAACTCTTGTGGGCATCACAGAGGTTGTCGACTTCCTGACGCGAGAAGGCGAACACATGCGAGAGCTACGAAGGCGTACTCTGCTGTCCGCGATCGGCGGCACGGCCGTCGCGGGAGGCGGCCTCACCGCCGCCGGCACCGGGATCGCCCAGGCCGCGCCGCAGCGCCCGAGCCCGCCGAGCGCCATGGACCCGAAGATCAGGAAGCTGCTCGCCCGTATGACGGTCGAGGAGAAGCTGGGTCAGCTCCAGCAGCTCCCCTGGGCCGTCAGCACCGGTCCCGGCGGCAGCGAGACGAAGGACGTCGAGGACGCGGCCCGCGCCGGACGGCTCGGCTCGGTCCTGAACATCTTCGGCGCCAAGAGCAGCAACGCCCTGCAGCGCATGGCCGTGGAGGAGTCCCGCCTCGGGATCCCCCTGCTCTTCGGCCTCGACGTGATCCATGGCCTGTGGACGACGTTCCCGATCCCCCTCGCCCAGGCGTCGAGCTTCGACCCGGAGGTCACCAGGCGGGACGCCGAGGTGTCGGCGAAGGAGTCCCGCTCGAACGGCGTGCACTGGACGTTCTCGCCGATGATGGACGTCACGCACGAACCCCGCTGGGGCCGCATCGCCGAGGGCTGCGGCGAGGACCCGTATCTGACGACGGCGTTCGCCGTGGCCAAGGTGGAGGGTTACCAGGGCGAGAAGGGTTCGGGCCTCGAAGCCAAGGACCGCATCGCCGCCTGCGCCAAGCACTTCGTCGCGTACGGCGGGGCCGAGGGCGGCCGTGACTACAACACGGTCGACGTGTCGGAGTCACGCCTTCGCAACCACTATCTGCCGCCGTTCAAGGCCGCGTTGGAGGCGGGCGTGGCCACGGTGATGGCCTCGTTCAACACCATCAGCGGCGTCCCGGCCCACGGCAACTCCCACACGCTGACCGACATCCTGTACGAGGAGTGGGGCTTCGACGGCTTCGTCGTCAGCGACTGGAACGGCGTCGACGAACTGATCGCGCACGGCTTCGCCGAGGACGGCGCCGACGCGGCCCGCCTCGCGCTGAACGCGGGCGTCGACATGGAGATGGCGAGCACGGACCTGGCCAAGCACGGCAAGAAGCTGCTGAGCGGCGGCAGGATCAGCGAGCAGCGCCTCGACGAGGCGGTCGCGCGGATCCTGCGCCTGAAGTTCGACCTCGGCCTCTTCGACCATCCGTACGCCGACGAGGACGCCGCCATCGACAAGCCGTCCGACCGGGCCCGCGAGGCGGCCCGCGAGACCGCCGCCCGCTCGATGGTGCTCCTGAAGAACGACGGCAAGGCGCTGCCACTCAAGAAGTCCGCCGGGTCGATCGCCGTCGTGGGCCCCTTCGGCGATTCCGACGACCTCCTCGGCACCTGGACGTTCCCCGGCGCGACGAAGAACTTCCCCTCGGGCAAGGTCCTCGCGGCGGTGAAGGCGGCGGCTCCGGGGGCGAAGGTGACGTACGCGAAGGGCGTCGACGCCGAGGGCACGGACACCGGCGGCATCCCGGCGGCGGTGGCCGCGGCCAAGGGCGCCGACGTGACCGTCGTGGTGGTCGGTGAGCCCCCGGCGATGAGCGGCGAGGCGGCGGCGCGCAGCGACATCAGCCTGCCGGGCCGGCAGGAGAAGCTGATCGAGGCGATCGCCGCGACGGGCAAGCCGTTCGTGGTGGTCCTGGTCAACGGCCGCCCGCTGACCGTCGGCGACTGGCTGAAGTCGGCGCCCGCCGTCCTGGAGGCCTGGCATCCGGGCCTGGAGGCGGGCAACGCCATCGCGGACGTGCTGTTCGGCAAGGTCAACCCGGGCGGCAAGCTGCCCGTGTCGTTCCCGCGCACGGTCGGCCAGATCCCCGTCCACTACAACCACGAGTCGACGGGCCGCCCCTACAACGCGGACAACAAGTACACGTCCAAGTACCTCGACCTGCCCCAGGACCCGCAGTTCGCCTTCGGTCACGGGCTCTCGTACACGTCCTTCGAGATCGGCGGGCCGAAGCTGAGCCGCGACCGCGTGTCGGCGGGGGCGCTGCGCAAGGGCGACACCGTGGAGGTCTCGGTCTCCGTCCGCAACACGGGCGGGCGCGCGGGCGACGAGGTCGTCCAGCTGTACGTCCACGACATCGCGGCGAGCATCGCCCAGCCGGTGCGCAGGCTGCGCGGATTCCGCCGGGTGACGCTGGAGCCCGGAAAGTCGCGGACCGTCCGCTTCCGGCTCGGTGCCGAGGACTTCGGGTTCTGGACGAACGCGGAGAGCGGTGAGTTCCGTGTCGAGGAGGGGGCCGTGGACATCTACGTCGGCGACAGCTCCGAGGCCGAGGCGAAGAAGAGGCTGACGATCACGTAACGACAGCGGCGGCGGAGGGCCGGGTCCCGGCGGGCCCGGCCTCCCCTGCCTCAGCCGAGTTCGAGCGTGGTCACGCCGAAGATCCGCTCCTGGGCCAGCTCCCGCACCGGACCGGTGTACATCCGGGCGGTCTCGAACGTGGGCTTCATGCCGCGCGACTCGGCCAGGGCGACGGCGTGCGGCTGGGACTCGGGGACGTCGATCACGACGGGCGCGCCGTCCGCCTCCGCCGTCAGCGCGTCGAAGAGCTCCTCGGCGTCCGCGCGCGTATCGGCGAACAGGGGCCCGATGCGCAGGGCGTCCCGGGCCGGGCGCAGCACGCCGTACCCGGTGATCTGGCCGCCGACGATGCGGGCGAGGGCGCGGTGCCCGGGAGCGGTGAGCCAGGACTCCAGGAAGCGCGGGCGGTCGGCGGGGTAGCTCGCGGCGTCGTACGCGGTGATCGCCCGCAGGCCCGCGGCCTCGACCGGCAGGATCCGCGTGGTTCTCGGGGCGCCGCCGGGCACCGGGCCCGTGTACCGGATGGTGCGGTGGGCGAACTCGAAGCCCGAGCGGCGGTAGTTGTCCTGCTGGGCGACCACGCCGTCCAGGCCGACGGTGCGGGTCCCCGCGTGGGCGAGGGCCGCCCGCCAGGTGGCGAGGCCGTAGCCGTGGCCGCGCAGGTCGGGGCGGACCAGGTAGAAGCCGAGGAAGGCGTACACGTCGTCGTAGTTCACGACCGAGATCGCGGAGACGGGCTCCGCCGGTTCGCCGGCGAGGCGGCCGATGAAGAATCCCTCGGGGTCCTGCGCGAAGAAGGACGGTCCGTCCCGCAGGCCCGGGTTCCAGCCCTCGTCCGCCGCCCATCCGCTGACGACCCGCCAGTCGTCGGGCGTCGCCCGCGAGATGGTGAGCCACCCGGGCCCCGAATCTGTCATCGCTGCACCCTTCGTACACGGGAGGGGACCGTCCCCCGCCCGGAACCATCCTTCCCGACTCCTGGCCCCGCTACCCGACTCATAAGCGCTCCTTTCAGGGGTGCTTGGCTCCGGTATTGGGATGATTTGAGCCCGATATCTGATGTGGCCGCACTTCCCGTAAGAGGCCTGGAAGGCTGGTCCCCGGGCGCGGGGCGGACCGCCTGCGGGTGCGGGTCCGCATAGCCCGTCCATTTCCGGCCTTTTCTCAACTATCCCTGAAATAAGACCACTTGCGGCCATGGAACAACGAGAAGACGATCGGCGCCGGATGCCGTCACGGCAGCCCGCAGACACCGCTCTTCCAGGAGGTTCCAGTGAACGACCGGCTCGCACTCGGCCCCGATGCCGCACGGCAACTGGCGACGACCACCAAGACCACTCCGCAGATGCGCGGCATCACCCCGCGCTATCTGCTGCGCGCCCTGCCCTGGGTGGACGTCGAGTCGGGCACCTACCGGGTGAACCGCCGCCGGACGTTCGTGCTCGGCGACGACCGCATCACCACGTACGAGGAGAGCGGCTCGCAGCGTGTCGTGCCGGGTGACTTACGCGAGGTGCCCTACCTCCGCGACGCCGACGACGCGCTGCTCGCGGAGCTCGCGGGCGCCTTCACCGAGGTCACCTTCGAGGCCGGGCAGGTACTCGCCCAGGAGGGCGACCCCGCCGACCGGCTGTGGGTGGTCGTGCAGGGCAAGGCCGAGAAGCGGGTGACCGGGCGGTACGGCGAGGACGCGCTGCTCGAAGTCATCGGCGACGGGCAGTTCTTCGACCTCGGCGCGTGGACCCGGACCGCGGCGATGCCCTACCGCGTCAAGGCGATCACCCCTGGGGTGGCGCTCTGCGCGGACCGCAGCGCGCTCGCGGGGCTCGCCGACCGGGACGAGGCGCTGGGGGGTGCGATCACCGCGTACTGCGACGGGGGCGCCATGACGCCCGGCGCCGAGGTGCCGGTGGATCTGAGCGCGGGGCACGTCGGGGAGCCCGACCTGCCGGGGACGTTCGTGGACTACGAGGACGCGCCGCGCGAGTACCACATGACGCTCGCGCAGACGGTGCTCCGCGTGCACACACGGGTCGCCGACCTCTACAACGGGCCCATCGACCAGACCCGCGCGCAGTCCAACCTCACCATCGCCGCGCTGCGCGAACGGCAGGAGTCCTCGCTCCTGAACCACCCGGAGCACGGCCTGTTCCACAACGTGTCCGCCGGCCAGCGGGTCCAGGCGCGCACCGGAGCCCCCACCCCCGACGACCTGGACGAGCTCCTGACCCGGGTCTGGAAGCAGCCCGGCTTCTTCCTGGCCCACCCCAGGGCGATCGCCGCCTTCGGCCGTGAATGTACGCGGCGGGGCGTGCCCCCGGTGACGGACACCCGCTTCGGCAGCCCGCTCCTCACCTGGCGCGGTGTTCCGCTGCTTCCGTCGGACAAGGTGCGGTTCTCGGGCGGCACGGGCGCCGGCCTCGGCACCACGGAGATCCTGCTGATGCGGACGGGCGAGGCCGAGCAGGGCGTGGTGGGACTGCGTCCCGGGGGCGTCGCGGACGAGGTCGAACCGGGCCTGTCCATGCGGAACATGGGCGTCGACCAGAAGGGCATCACGTCGTACCTGATGACGGCGTACTTCAACACGGCGGTCCTGGTCGAGGACGCCATCGCCGTCCTCCAGAACGTCGAGGTGTCGAACTACCATGACTATTCCTAACGTCACGCCGCGAGGGTTCGGCGTTCCGGGGCTGCCCGCAGCGGCCCCGGGCACGACGGCGGTGACGGCGGTGACGCCGATGAAGCCCGCATCACCATCCGATCCCCCGGCCGATCCCCCCGGCGCGAGCGCGCTCCCGCAGCTCCAGCCCCCGGGATTCTCACCCGAGTCGGCCCGCCAGGACATCCCGATCCTGCACCGCACCGTCAACGGCCACCCCCTCGTCTGGCTCGACAACGGCGCCACCACGCAGAAGCCGCGCCAGGTCATCGAGGCGCTCGGCGCCTACTACGGAGCCGCGAACTCCAACATCCACCGCGGCGCGCACACCATGGCGCGCGAGGCGACCCAGATGTTCGAGGCGGGGCGGTCGGCGGTCGCGGAGTTCCTGGGGGCGAGGTCGCCGGACGACATCGTCTTCGTACGCGGCACGACCGAGGCGATCAACCTGGTCGCCCAGAGCTGGGGGCGGGACAACCTCGGACCCGGGGACGACATCCTGGTGGCCGCCCTCGAACACCACTCCGACATCGTCCCCTGGCAGCTGATCGCCGAGGAGACCCGGGCCCGGGTCGTCCCGATCCCCCTCACCGCGGACGGGGCGATCGACCAAGGCGCCTACGCCGACCTCCTGTCGTCCCGCACCCAGCTCGTCGCCGTCAGCCACGCGTCGAACGTCCTGGGCACCGTCCCGCCGGTGAAGGAGATGACCGCCCTCGCCCATCGCTACGGCGCCAAGGTCCTGGTGGACGGGGCGCAGGCCGTCGCGCACTTCCCGGTCGACGTGCGGGACCTGGACGCCGACTTCTACGCCTTCTCGGGGCACAAGCTCTTCGCTCCGACCGGCATCGGCGCGCTCTACGCCAAGCCGGAGATCCTTCAGGCCATGCGGCCCTGGCAGGGCGGCGGCAACATGATCGATTCGGTCGACTTCACGCGGACCACATTCGCGCCGGTCCCGCATCGCCTGGAAGCGGGCACGGGCCACATCGCGGGCGTGGTCGGCCTCCTTGCGGCGCTGAACTGGTTCACGTCCTTCGACCGGGAGGCGGTCGCCGCGTACGAGAGCACCCTCATGACGTACGCGCAACAGGCGCTGGCCGCGGTGCCGGGCCTGGAGGTCATCGGTTCGGCGCCGGAGCGGATAGCCGTCCTCACGTTCACGCTCGCGGGCCACGACCCGGGCGAAGTCGCCGACTGGCTCGACCGCGACGGCATCGCCATCCGCGCGGGCCACCACTGCGCCCAGCCCGCGCTCGCCCACTACGGCCTGGAGTCGGCCGCCCGCGCCTCGCTCGCGCTCTACAACACGTCCGAGGAGGTGGATCAGCTGGTGGCGTCCCTGCGGCGGCTCCAGGAGGCGCCGCGGGCAGCCGGGTAAGAAGACGCCGGGGGTCCGGTTTCCCGTGGGGCGTGGTCGGATAGGCGACGTACATCGACTGAGCTTCGGGAGGCCAGGATGTTCGTCCCGTTCGGGGCCCTTGATTTTCTGGACCGCGCCACGGCCGTATACGGGGACCGGGTCGGCATCGTCGACGAGCCCGATCAGCCGGCCGAACCCTGGGAGGGACTCACCTATCGACGCGTGGGTGAGCTGGCGCGGGCACAGGCCGCCGGTCTCGACGCGCTCGGGGTGCCGCACGGCGCCCGGGTGGCGGTGGTATCGCACAACAGCGCGCGGCTGCTGACGTCGTTCTTCGGCGTCAGCGGCCACGGCCGCGTTCTCGTGCCGGTCAACTTCCGTCTCTCGCCCGACGAGGTGAGCTACATCGTCGCCCAGTCGGGGGCGAGCGTGCTGCTCGTCGACCCTGAGCTGGAGGACCGCCTCTCGGAGGTGACCTGCAAGCACCGCTTCACGCTCGGGGCGCGGGCCGACGGCGAGCTGTACCGGTTCGACACCGAACCCGAGCCCTGGCAGCACGACGAGAACGCCACGGCGACCATCAACTTCACCAGCGGAACGACCGCGCGCCCCAAGGGCGTTCAGATCACGCACCGCAACATCTGGGTCAACGCCCTGACGTTCGCGCTGCACGCCGGGGTCACGGACCGGGACGTCTATCTGCACACCCTGCCGATGTTCCACGCGAACGGCTGGGGCATGCCGTTCGCGATGTCCGGCATGGGCGCGCGCCAGATCGTGCTGCGCAAGGTGGACGGCGCGGAGATCCTGCGCCGGGTGGCCGAGCACGGGGTCACGGTGATGTGCGCGGCGCCTGCCGTAGTCAACGCGGTGCTCGCCGCCGCACGTTCGTGGGAGGGCGAGATCCCGGGCCGGGACCGGGTGCGCATCATCGTCGCGGGGGCTCCGCCGCCCACCAGGACGGTCGAACAGGTCGAGTCGGAGCTGGGCTGGGAGTTCATCCAGATCTACGGCCTCACCGAGACCTCTCCCCTGCTCACCATCAACCGCACCCGCGAGGAATGGGACGGTTTCACCTCCCAGCAGCGCGCGGAGAAGCTGGTCCAGGCCGGGACCCCCGCCCTCGGCGTGACGCTGCGCACGTCGGACGAGGGCGAGATCCTCGCCCGTTCGAACGTGATCCTGGAGGGGTACTGGGAGCAGCCGCACGAGAGCGCACAGGCGCTGGAAGGCGGCTGGTTCCACACGGGTGACGGCGGGTCGATCGGCGCCGACGGGTATCTGACGATCAGTGACCGCAAGAAGGACGTCATCATCACCGGCGGCGAGAACGTCTCCTCGATCGAGGTGGAGGACGTGCTGTTCAGCCATCCCGCGGTCGCCGAGGTCGCGGTCATCGGGGTGCCGGACGAGAAGTGGGGCGAGACGGTCAAGGCCCTGATCGTCCTGGCGGCGGGCGCGCGGGCCACGGAGGAGGAGCTCATCCGGCACTGCAAGGAGCATCTCGCCGGGTTCAAGGCGCCGACCTCGGTGGAGTTCCGTGCCGAACTGGCCCGCACGGCCACCGGAAAACTCCAGAAGTACAAGCTGCGCGGTCCCTACTGGGAAGGGCGCGAGCCGGGCGTCAGCTGATCTGCGGTTCTACCAGTCGTCGCTCGTGTGCGTCTCGCAGAGCTCGAACACGGCCTCCCCGGTCTCCGGATCGGACCCGGCCACGGGCCGCACACGCGCGCCGACCCATACGAGGTGCGGCGAGGCGCCCACGACACGGCAGCGGAACACGAACCCTTCGGGAAAGCGGACGAGGGACTCGTTGCGTGCGGTGCCCGTGTAGCGGTTGACCACGCTGGACTGGACGACGACGCCTTCGCCGTCGCTGTGCTCGGCCACCAGATCACTGGACGCGCACACCGGACACAGCATGCGCCGGAAGGACGCGGTGCCGCACCATCGGCAGCGCTGGTAGATCATGCCGGTTCGCTCGTGCCCTGTCGGCGCGATGCTCAATTCCTGCTGGGACACGACTCGACCCCCTGCATTCGACCTGCACTCGGCTCGGATGCGCCGCGCTCGGCGTCGACGCCTCCGCACCATATGGCACTGAGTGCCAGAAGGTAAAGGTACTGAGTGCTACTCGCTCGGTCCCGCGGCCGGTCCGGGCTCAGTCCTGGCCGAGGGCCGACTCGACGCGCTGCACCACGCGCCACATGGGGGCACGCTTGGAGACCACCATGACGACGACCTCCTCGTCGGCATCGGCGGCCGTTCCCTCCGTGCCGGTGGGGGCGCTCCCCCAGCCGTCCCGCACGAGCCCGAGCGCGTGGTCCACCGCGGTCTCGGCGTCCCCTTCACCGCCCGAACGCAGCCAGGAACGCAGGGCGTTGTTGTGCGCGGCGACCACGGCGGCGGCGATCACCTCGGCGCGCAGGGAGCCGTCCTCGTCCTCGGCGTACCGGCCGCGCAGATAGCCGGCCATGGTGCGTTCGTAGCGGCGCACCACGGAGAGTTCGTACGTCCGCAGACCGGGGACCTCCTGGGTGAGGCGGTAGCGCTGCACGGAGAACTCGGGGTTCGTGGCGTACATGCGCAGCACGATCCGGGCCGCGTCGCACACGGCTTCCACCGGATCGACGCCGTCGGCCGCTTCGAGGAACGCCGTCATGTCGGCCAGGCAGCTCTCGTGGTCGGGGAAGACCGCGTCCTCCTTCGACGGGAAGTACCGGAAGAAGGAGCGGCGGCCCACCCCGGCGCGCGCCACGATGTCGTCCACCGTGGTCTGCTCGAAGCCCCGCTCCATGAACAGCTGGAACGCCGCCTTGGCGAGCACCTCCCGCATGGGGGCCTTCTTCGCTGCTCCGCGCGCCTCTGTCATGCGGGGAACGTAGCATCGTAAGGGCCTGTATGGCACTACGTACCTTTACAGGGGGTACTGAGTGCCATACCGTCGTCGTAACGAACCACACCAGGTAGGAGAGTCGGCGTGAGCTTGAGGATCGTTGTCACCGTGAAGTACGTGCCTGACGCCACCGGCGACCGGCATTTCGCCGATGACCTGACCGTCGACCGGGATGACGTCGATGGCCTGCTGTCGGAGCTGGATGAGTACGCGGTCGAGCAGGCGTTGCAGATCGCGGACGAGGCCGATGACGCGGAGATCACCGTGTTGACGGTGGGTCCGGAGGATGCCAAGGACGCGTTGCGCAAGGCGTTGTCGATGGGTGCGGACAAGGCGATCCACGTCGAGGACGACGACTTGCACGGCACGGACGCGCTGGGCACGTCGCTGGTGCTGGCCAAGGCGATCGAGAAGGCCGGCTACGACCTGGTGATCTCGGGCATGGCGTCGACCGACGGCACGATGGGTGTGGTGCCCGCGCTGCTGGCCGAGCGCCTGGGTGTCCCGCAGGTGACGCTTCTGTCGGAGGTCTCCGTCGCCGATGGTGTGGTCAAGGGGCGCCGGGATGGGGATGCGGCCTCCGAGCAGCTTGAGGCGTCGTTGCCGGCGGTGGTGTCGGTGACCGACCAGTCGGGCGAGGCCCGTTATCCCTCCTTCAAGGGGATCATGGCGGCGAAGAAGAAGCCGGTGGAGGCGTGGGATCTCTCCGACCTGGACCTGGAGGCCGGGCAGGTGGGTCTTGA
>NZ_JBHUZJ010000140.1:0-12026 GCF_042667685.1 Streptomyces sp. NPDC057302
GGGCACGTGGTGTTGAACGCCACGTGCCCCGCCCGTCGCCAGTTGATCTACCCATCGGTAGCATCCTGCCCATGGCAGAGACGCAGCAGGTTGAGGACAGCAAGCAAGCCGCCAAGGCCGAGCGCCGAGCCGCCAAGCTGGCCAAGGAGATCGGCGCCTTCGCCCGCGCGCACGGCGGTGCGGAGGGGCAGGTCGCGTACATCGGGCACGAGGGCACCCGCATCGTCCTGGTCGGCGAGGACGGCGGCTGGGGCGACCTGGTGGCGCCCACCCACGCGATCGCGCTGAGCGCCGTGGAGAAGGCCGGGATCACGGTCCACGAGGACTTCGACGGCGACTTCGCCGCCAAGGTGAAGACCGGACCCTACGAGTGGTCGCGCATGGCGGGCATTCAGCTCGGCGGTCCGAGCAACGGCTGAGGGCCCACTGTGGACAGAGTGGCGAAAAGCAACACCTGACGCCCGGGTCACCCGTTAGGACCGTAGGAGCACGGTCCGCCTACAGGGAGCCCGGATGATCGAAACGCCGTCCCTGGTGGACCAGTACTGCCACGGTGTGCTGCGCACGGAGCTGGGCCTCGGTACCTTCGAGGCCCACCTCGGAAGGGGCGAGGGACCCCCCGCGCCCGGCACCACCTTCTTCGACACCCAGACGGGCTTCGCCGTACGCCGCTGGTGCCCGCCGCTGCTGGGCCTCGAACCGCACTGCCCGCCCGCCCGCTATCTCGCCCGACGCCGCGATCTGGGCGTACTGGAGTCGGGGCGGCGCCTCCTGCGGGGCAGCGGCATCACGACGTATCTCGTGGACACGGGGCTGCCCGGCGACCTGACGGGTCCCGGCGAGATGGCCTCCACCGGCGACGCCGAGGCCCACGAGATCGTCCGGCTGGAATTACTGGCCGAACAGGTGGCCGACACCTCCGGCACCGTCGAATCGTTCCTCGCCAATCTCGCCGAGTCCGTGCACGCGGCCGCCGCGAACGCCGTCGCCTTCACCTCCGTGGCGGGCGTGCGGCGCAGCCTCGCCCTGGCGCCCGAACCGCCGGGACCTGGCGAGGTGCGAGGGGCGGCAGGCCGCTGGCTCGGGCGGCGGCAGGTGGGAGGGGCGCTCCAGGACCCCGTACTGCTCAGGCATCTGCTGTGGATCGCCGTCGCGTCGGGGCGTCCGCTGCAACTGCACGCGGGGGCCGGTGATCCCGAGGGGTACTTCGGCGGATTCGCGCGGGCG
This sequence comes from Streptomyces sp. NPDC057302, assembly GCF_042667685.1. Lineage (NCBI taxonomy): Bacteria > Bacillati > Actinomycetota > Actinomycetes > Kitasatosporales > Streptomycetaceae > Streptomyces > Streptomyces sp. NPDC057302. The sequence goes on from NZ_JBHUZJ010000140.1 coordinate 1,228, forward strand.
ACCGCGGGGCTCGGCACCGATCTGGTCCTGCTGCACGGCTATCCCTACCACCGCAACGCCGCGGACCTCGCGGGCGTCTTCCCGCACGTGTACGCCGATCTGGGGCCCGCCCTGGTGCGCACCGGGGCCCGCGCGGCCGCCGTGCTCGCGGAGATCCTGGAGCTGGCGCCTTTCGGCAAGGTGCTGTTCTCCAGCGGCGCGCACGGCCTTCCCGAGCTGCACGTGGTGGGCGCGCGGCTCTTCGGGGAGGCGCTGGCGCGGGTGCTGGGAGGCTGGGTCAGGGACGGTGCCTGGTCGCTGTCGGACGCCCAGCGCGTGGCGGGGCTCATCGCGTCGGGCAACGCGGGCCGGGTGTACGGGCTCGCCGAAAGCTGACGGCCTCAGACCGCCGACAGCTGGGAGTCACCGCTCTGTGCGGGGACCTCCGCCGTGCCGAACGGACGCTCGCGCAGCGAGAGCAGGACGCGCATCACGCCGATCCAGACCACGCACGAGCCGAACATGTGCAGGCCGACCAGGACTTCGGGAAGGTCCGTGAAGTACTGGACGTAGCCGATCGCGCCCTGGGCGAGCAGGATCAGGAACAGGTCGCGGGTGCGGTGCAGGGGGCCCTTGGGGGCGTCGACGGCCTTGAGGACGAACCACAGGGCGAACGTCAGCGTCACCACGATCCAGGCGAGCACGGCGTGCAGCTTGCTGACGGTCTCCCAGTCGAAGCCCATGCGCGGCACCTCGCTGGAGTCGCCCGCGTGCGGCCCCGAGCCCGTCACGACCGTGCCGACCGCGATGAGCAGCACGGACGCCGCGACCAGGAACCACACCAGCTGCGCCACGGCCTTGCCGACCAGCGGGCGCACCTCGCCGTCGCCCTCCCGGGTGCGCTGCCACATCGTGACGGCGACCGCGATCAGGGCGGTGGAGAGCAGGAAGTGGGCCGCGACCGTGTACGGGTTGAGGCCGACGAGCACGACGATCCCGCCGAGCACCGCGTTGCCCATGACCAGCCAGAACTGGATCCAGCCGAGCCGGGTGAGGCTGCGCCGCATCGGCTTCTGCGAGCGCGCCGTGATGATGGCCCAGCCGACGGCCGCGCACAGCACGTACGTCAGCATGCGGTTGCCGAACTCGATGACCCCGTGGAAGCCCATCTCGTGGGTGGCCGTCAGGGAGTCGTCCGTGCACTTGGGCCAGGTCGGGCAGCCGAGCCCCGAGCCCGTCAGCCGGACGGCGCCGCCGGTGACCACGATGCACACCGTCATCGCCAGCGAGATGAGGGCCGCGCGCTGTACGGTCCGCTGCTGCGGGGTCCAGCGTTCGGCGATGAAGGCGAGCGGATTGCGCACGGCGGAGACGGCGTCGGCTCGGGTCACGTTTGGCACGGGGACCATCGTAGGGGGCCGCTTGTGCACGGCTTCACGAGGGGGACGTATCCGGTGCTTCTGTGACGCGAGTTACGCCGGTTCCGGGGGACGCGGCTACTCCCAGCGGAAGAACTTGCCCGCGGCCCCGAGCCCCGACACCGCCCAGACCGCCAGGATCCCGAGGTTCCCCCAGGGCATCCCCGCGCCGTCCTGGAGCACGTCCCGCAGGCCGTCGGAGAGGGCCGAGATGGGCAGCAGGCCGAGCACCGACCGGGCCGCGTCGGGGAACTTGTCGAGCGGGACGATGACACCGCCGCCCACCAGCAGGAGCAGGAAGACCAGGTTGGCGGCGGCCAGTGTCGCCTCCGCCTTCAGGGTGCCCGCCATCAGCAGCCCGAGCCCCGAGAAGGCCGCGGTGCCCAGGATCAGGAGGAGGAGTACGGCGAAGGGGTTGCCGTGCGGTGACCAGCCGAAGGCGAAGGCGATCACCGTGAGGAGCACGATCTGGAGCACCTCGGTGACCAGGACCGACAGGGTCTTCGCCGCCATCAGGGCCCAGCGGGGCAGCGGCGAGGCGCCGAGCCGCTTGAGGACGCCGTAGCGGCGCTCGAAGCCCGTGGCGATGGCCTGGCCGGTGAACGCCGTCGACATCACGGCGAGGGCGAGGATGCCCGGCGCGAGGAAGTCCACGGCCTTGCCGTCGCCCGTGTCGACGATGTCGACCGCGCTGAACAGCACGAGCAGCAGGGTCGGGATCACGACCGTGAGCAGCAGTTGCTCGCCGTTGCGCAGGAGCATCTTCGTCTCGAGCGCGGCCTGCGTGGCGATCATGCGGGGGAGCGGGGCGGCGCCCGGCTTCGGTGTGTACGTACCGGCGGCGCTCATCCGCGCAGCTCCTTGCCTGTGAGCTCCAAGAACACGTCTTCGAGAGTGTGGCGTTCGACGGCGATCTTCTCCGGCATCACGCCGTGCTGGGCGCACCAGGAGGTGACCGTGGCGAGCAGCTGCGGGTCGATCGTGCCGCTCACGCGGTAGGCGCCCGGGGTGAGTTCGGCCGCGGCCGAGTCCGGCGGGAGCGCCTTGAGCAGGGAGGCGACGTTGAGTCCGGGGCGTCCGGTGAAGCGCAGGGTGTTCTCCGCGCCGCCACGGCACAGCTCGTCCGGGGTGCCCTCGGCGATGACCTTGCCCGCGTCGATGACGGCGACCTCGTCGGCGAGCTGTTCGGCCTCGTCCATGTGGTGCGTGGTGAGGATGACGCTGACGCCGTCGGTGCGCAGATCGCGTACGAGATCCCAGGTGGCCCGGCGGGCCTGCGGGTCAAGGCCCGCGGTCGGCTCGTCCAGGAAGACCAGTTCGGGCCGTCCGACCACGGCCATGGCGAGCGCGAGGCGCTGCTGCTGGCCGCCGGACAGGCGCCGGTAGGTGGTGCGGCCGCAGCTCTCCAGGCCCAGGCGCTCGATCAGCGCGCCCACGTCCAGGGGGTGCGCGTGCAGCTTGGCCATGTGGCGCAGCATCTCGTCGGCGCGGGCGCCGGAGTAGACGCCGCCGGACTGGAGCATCACGCCGATGCGGGGGCGCAGCGCGCCGGCCTCGCGGACCGGGTCGAGGCCCAGGACGCGGACGGTGCCCGCGTCCGGCCTGCGGTAGCCCTCGCAGGTCTCGATCGTGGTGGTCTTCCCGGCGCCGTTCGGGCCCAGGACCGCGGTGACGGCGCCCGCACGGACCCGGAGGTCGAGGCCGTCCACCGCGGTCTTCCTGCCGTACCGCTTGACCAGTCCCGTGACCTGGACGACGGACTCATTTCCCATGGCGGGAAGTCTAGAGAGGGGTCGGCGGGCCGCGGGCAGGGGGCCGTCAGCCCGCCCACTCGGCCCGTGAGCGGTGGGTGTCGAGCCACCGCTGCGCGTACGCGACCGCGTCGGCCACCGGGAAGAGCCGGGCCGTCGCCGCGCCCACCGTGCCCCGCAGCACGGGACGGTCCCGCTCGAAGTCCGCGCCGAGCTCGTCGAAGCGCTCCTCGGAGAGGGAGGTCTCCCGCACGGTCGTCCAGCGGCGCCCCTGCGGGGTCATCACCGCGAAGGAGTTCTCCTCCTCGGGGGCGGGGATGCGGTACTCGGCCAGGTGGAAGCAGGTGCAGGAGTCGAATCCCGCGCCGAGCAGCAGCACCCGGGCGCCCGATTCCTCCAGGCGGGCCAGCGGGCTGCGCTCACCGAGGCGGCAGTCCAGCGCGTGCCCCTCCAGGAGCGCCGCCGCGCGGGGGCCGACCGCGGCGAAGGAGGTCTGCGGGTGGGCGCTGCGCAGGGCTCCGGGCCAGGTCCGCACGGTCTCGGGGAGCACGCCGACGCCGCGGGTGGGGGCGGTGCGGGGGTCGTAGGCGGGGATGGACGCGCGGATCTCGGGCCACCAGGACTCGGGCACGGGCGGGTTTCCCCACTCGGCCGGGTCGGAGTTGTCGCTGGACTGCGTGGGAACCACCAGGGTGCCCGTCTGGCCCAGTGCGTCGAGAAGTGCCTGGACGACCGCTACGGGGCCTCCGCTGACCCATCCCATGGAGCTCAGCGAGGTGTGCACGAGGAGGGTCTCGCCGGGGCTCACACCGAGCTCCCCGAGGTCGGCCGCGAGGGACGCGCGGGTACACAAAGGGCCGGTGGGAGGGGGTGTCGACATGGTCAGGGAGTCTCCTCGCCCCGGCCGTCGAGCACCACCGATTTGATCGATCAGTGATCATTTCCGCAGGTCAGCTTAGGTATGCCTAAGTGATGCAGTACACCGCACCTTGATCCGGACGCGGGTTGTCAGGCTCTGAGGAATTACGCAACAATGGCGTTGTGAAAAACGTTGGCGAGGCTCCGCAGGAGGAACTCGCGACCGGGGAGCGATCAACACGCAACCGGGTCGCGCGCTCCATCCTGGACCACGGCCCCTCCACGGTGGCCGACCTCGCGGGACGCCTGGGCCTGACCCACGCCGCGGTCCGCCGCCACCTCGACACACTCGCCCATGAGAACGTCGTCGAGCCCCGTGAGCAGCGGGTCTACGGCGCCCGCACCCGCGGCCGCCCCGCCAAGGTCTTCGCGCTCACCGACTGCGGCCGGGACGCCTTCGACCAGTCGTACGACAAGCTCGCCGCCGACGCCCTGCGCTGGATCAGCGAGCGGCACGGCGACGCGGCGGTCGTCGAGTTCGCCCGCGAGCGGATGGCCGCCCAGGCGGTCGCCTACCGCAAGACGATCGACGCGGCGCCCCCCGAGCAGCGAGCCGAGGCTCTCGCGAAGGCGTTGACCGCCGACGGGTACGCTGCTACGGCCCGCACGGCGCCCGTAGGCGAGCAGCTGTGCCAGCATCACTGCCCGGTCGCCCACGTCGCCGAGCAGTACCCACAACTTTGCGAGGCAGAGACGGAGATCTTCTCCGCCCTCCTCGGGACGCACGTCCAGCGGCTAGCCACCATCGCCCACGGCGACGGCGTCTGCACGACGTTCATCCCCCGCAACACCTCGCAGCCCCCGCAGTCCACAGACAACGCATCCGCAAGCACGGCCGGGAGGAACCCCGCATGACGCTCCCCACGGAGACTGCCCACCCCGAACTCGATGGTCTGGGCACGTACGAATACGGCTGGGCCGACTCCGACGTGGCCGGGGCATCCGCCAAGCGCGGCATCAACGAGGACGTCGTCAAGGACATCTCGCAGAAGAAGTCCGAGCCCGAGTGGATGACGAAGCTGCGCCTCAAGGGCCTGCGGCTCTTCGACAAGAAGCCCATGCCCAACTGGGGCTCGGACCTGTCGGGCATCGACTTCGACAACATCAAGTACTTCGTGCGGTCCACGGAGAAGCAGGCCCAGTCCTGGGAGGACCTGCCCGAGGACATCAAGAGCACGTACGACAAGCTCGGCATCCCCGAGGCGGAGAAGCAGCGCCTCGTCGCCGGTGTCGCGGCCCAGTACGAGTCCGAGGTCGTCTACCACCAGATCAACGAGGAGCTCGAGGCGCAGGGTGTCATCTTCATGGACACCGACACGGCGCTGAAGGAGCACCCGGAGCTCTTCAAGGAGTACTTCGGGACCGTCATCCCGGTCGGCGACAACAAGTTCGCGTCGCTGAACTCCGCGGTGTGGTCCGGCGGCTCGTTCATCTACGTCCCCAAGGGCGTGCACGTCGAGATCCCGCTCCAGGCCTACTTCCGCATCAACACGGAGAACATGGGCCAGTTCGAGCGCACGCTGATCATCGTCGACGAGGACGCCTACGTTCACTACGTCGAGGGCTGCACGGCGCCGATCTACAAGTCGGACTCGCTGCACTCCGCGGTCGTCGAGATCGTCGTGAAGAAGGGCGGCCGCTGCCGCTACACGACGATCCAGAACTGGTCGAACAACGTCTACAACCTGGTCACCAAGCGCGCCGTGGCGTACGAGGGCGCGACCATGGAGTGGATCGACGGCAACATCGGCTCCAAGGTGACGATGAAGTACCCCGCCGTCTACCTGATGGGCGAGCACGCCAAGGGCGAGACGCTCTCCATCGCCTTCGCGGGCGAGGGCCAGCACCAGGACGCCGGCTCCAAGATGGTCCACATGGCGCCCAACACGTCCTCGAACATCGTCTCGAAGTCCGTGGCGCGTGGCGGTGGCCGCACCTCCTACCGCGGCCTCGTCGAGATCGGCGAGGGCGCTGCCGGATCGAAGTCGAACGTGCTCTGCGACGCACTGCTCGTCGACACGATCTCCCGCTCGGACACCTACCCCTACGTGGACGTCCGCGAGGACGACGTGTCCATGGGCCACGAGGCGACGGTCTCCAAGGTCTCCGACGACCAGCTCTTCTACCTGATGAGCCGCGGTCTGACGGAGTTCGAGGCCATGGCGATGATCGTCCGCGGCTTCGTCGAGCCGATCGCCAAGGAGCTGCCCATGGAGTACGCCCTGGAGCTGAACCGGCTGATCGAGCTGCAGATGGAGGGTTCGGTCGGTTAATTCCGGCAACCGTCCCGCAGTGACCGACTTCTTTACCCAGAGAGAGAGCACGACGACAGCCATGGCTGAGGCTCAGAATATCCCGGTGGGCTCCACCACCGCCGGATCGATCGCGGTGGCCGCCGAGTCCACCGTCGCGACCCGCATGAGCGCTCCCCCGTCCTTCGACGTGGCGGACTTCCCCGTCCCCCACGGCCGCGAGGAGGAATGGCGGTTCACGCCGCTGGAGCGCCTGCGCGGGCTGCACGACGGCACGGCGGTCGCCACCGGCGGCATCCGTGTCGAGGTGAGCGCCCCGGCCGGCGTGACCCAGGAGACCGTCGGCCGTGACGACGCCCGCGTGGGCAAGGCGGGCAAGCCCGTCGACCGCGTGGCCGCACAGGCCTACAGCTCCTTCGAGAAGGCCTCGGTGGTGAGCGTCCCCAAGGAGACGGTCCTGACCGAGCCGATCCGGATCGCCGTGCACGGCGAGGGCGGCACCGCCTTCGCGCACCAGGTCATCGAGGTGGGCGCGTTCGCCGAGGCCCTCGTCGTCATCGACCACACCGGTGACGCCGTGCTCGCCGCCAACGTCGACTACCTCCTGGGCGACGGCGCCAAGCTCACCGTCGTCTCCGTCCAGGACTGGGACGACAAGGCCGTGCACATCGCGCAGCACAACGCGCTGATCGGCCGCGACGCCACGTTCAAGTCGGTCGTCGTGACCTTCGGCGGCGACGTCGTGCGCCTGCACCCCCGCATCGCGTACGCGGGCACGGGCGGCGAGGCCGAGCTCATCGGCCTGTACGTCACCGACGCGGGCCAGCACCAGGAGCACCGCCTCCTGGTCGACCACAACCAGCCGCACTGCAAGTCGAACGTCGTCTACAAGGGCGCGCTCCAGGGCGACGACGCCCACGCGGTGTGGATCGGCGACGTCCTCATCGAGGCCGCGGCCGAGGGCACGGACACGTACGAGATGAACCGCAACCTGGTTCTGACCGACGGCGCCCGCGTCGACTCCGTGCCGAACCTCGAGATCGAGACCGGCGAGATCGTCGGAGCGGGCCACGCCTCGGCGACCGGCCGCTTCGACGACGAGCAGCTCTTCTACCTGCAGTCGCGCGGTATCCCGGAGGGCGAGGCGCGCCGCCTGGTCGTCCGTGGATTCTTCGCCGAGCTGATTCAGCAGATCGGCCTGCCCGACGTCGAAGAGCGCCTCCTCAGCAAGATCGAAGAGGAGCTGGAGGCGTCCGCGGCATGACATTCGTACGCGTCTGTGGCCTGGGCGAGCTGTCGCAGGACACCCCGAAGCGGGTGGAACTCGACGGCACGCCGGTCTCGGTCGTCCACACCGAGGGCGAGGTGTTCGCGATCAACGACATCTGCTCGCACGCGAACGTCTCCCTCTCCGAGGGCGAGGTGGAGGACTGTCAGATCGAATGCTGGCTGCACGGCTCCGCCTTCGACCTCCGCACCGGCAAGCCGTCCGGTCTCCCCGCGACGCGCCCCGTCCCCGTATACCCCGTAAAGATCGAAGGGGACGATGTGCTCGTCTCCCTCACCCAGGAGTCCTGAGGCACATGGCAACGCTTGAAATCCACGACCTGCACGTCACCGTCGAGGCCGACAACGCCACGAAGGAGATCCTCAAGGGCGTCGACCTCACCGTGAAGCAGGGCGAGACCCACGCCATCATGGGCCCGAACGGCTCCGGCAAGTCGACTCTCGCCTACTCCATCGCGGGTCACCCCAAGTACACGATCACGCAGGGCACCGTCACCCTCGACGGCGAAGACGTCCTGGAGATGTCCGTCGACGAGCGCGCCCGCGCCGGCATGTTCCTGGCCATGCAGTACCCGGTCGAGGTCCCCGGCGTCTCGGTCTCCAACTTCCTGCGTACGTCGGCGACGGCGATCCGCGGCGAGGCCCCCAAGCTGCGCACCTGGGTGAAGGAGGTCAAGTCCGCGATGGAGCAGCTCCAGATGGACCCGGCCTTCGCCGAGCGCAACGTGAACGAGGGCTTCTCCGGCGGCGAGAAGAAGCGCCACGAGATCCTCCAGATGGAGCTCCTCAAGCCGAAGATCGCGATCCTCGACGAGACCGACTCCGGTCTGGACGTCGACGCCCTGCGCCAGGTCTCGGACGGCGTCAACCGCGTCCGCGAGACCGGCGAGGTCGGCACCCTGCTGATCACGCACTACACGCGCATCCTGCGCTACATCAAGCCCGACTTCGTGCACGTCTTCGCGAACGGCCGCATCGCCGAGTCCGGCGGCGCCGAGCTCGCCGACAAGCTCGAGGCCGAGGGCTACGAGGCTTACACGAAGGGTGGCGTATCAGCGTGACAGCGGCCCACCAGGGGCTCACCGGCCTCCTCGACACCGAGGCGATCCGCAAGGACTTCCCGATCCTGGATCGCACGATCCACGACGGCAAAAAGCTTGTCTACCTGGACAACGCGGCCACGTCACAGACGCCGCGCCAGGTGCTCGACGTACTCAACGAGTACTACGAGAAGCACAACGCCAACGTCCACCGCGGGGTGCACGTCCTCGCGGAGGAGGCCACGGACCTCTACGAGGGCGCCCGCGACAAGGTCGCCGCGTTCATCAACGCGCCGAGCCGCGACGAAGTGATCTTCACGAAGAACGCCTCGGAGTCGCTCAACCTCGTGGCCAACATGCTCGGCTGGGCCGACGAGCCCTACCGCGTGGACCACGAGACCGAGATCGTCATCACGGAGATGGAGCACCACTCCAACATCGTGCCGTGGCAGCTGCTCTCGCAGCGCACGGGCGCGAAGCTGAAGTGGTTCGGTCTCACGGACGACGGCCGGCTCGACCTGTCCAACATCAACGAGATCATCACGGAGAAGACGAAGATCGTCTCCTTCGTCCTGGTCTCGAACATCCTGGGCACGCTCAACCCCGTCGAGGCGATCGTCCGCCGTGCGCAGGAGGTCGGCGCGCTCGTCCTCATCGACGCCTCGCAGGCCGCCCCGCACATGGTGCTCGACGTGCAGGCGCTGCAGGCCGACTTCGTGGCCTTCACCGGCCACAAGATGCTGGCCACGACGGGCATCGGCGTCCTGTGGGGACGGCAGGAACTCCTCGAGGACCTGCCGCCGTTCCTCGGTGGCGGCGAGATGATCGAGACGGTGTCGATGAGCTCGTCGACCTACGCTCCGGCGCCGCACAAGTTCGAGGCGGGTACGCCCCCGGTCTCCCAGGCCGTCGGCCTGGGCGCGGCCGTGGACTACCTCTCCGCGATCGGCATGGACAAGATCGCCGCTCATGAGCACGCGATCACCGAGTACGCGGTTCGGCGCCTCCTGGAGGTCCCCGACCTCAGGATCATCGGCCCGGCTTCGGCCGAGGACCGGGGCGCAGCGATCTCCTTCACGCTCGGCGACATCCACCCGCACGACGTGGGCCAGGTCCTGGACGAGGAAGGCATCGCGGTCCGCGTGGGTCACCACTGCGCCCGCCCGGTCTGCCTCCGTTACGGAATTCCTGCGACCACGCGAGCGTCGTTCTATCTGTACTCCACGCCCGGCGAGATCGACGCGCTGATCGACGGCCTGGAGCACGTACGGAACTTCTTCGGCTGAGGGGCTGGCTGGGAACGTGAAGCTGGATTCGATGTACCAGGAAGTCATCCTGGACCACTACAAGCACCCGCACGGGCGCGGTCTTCGCGATGGCGACGCCGAGGTGCACCACGTCAACCCGACGTGCGGCGACGAGATCACGCTGCGCGTGAAGTACGACGGGTCGACGATCGCCGACGTGTCGTACGAGGGCCAGGGCTGCTCCATCAGCCAGGCCAGCGCATCCGTCCTGAACGACCTGCTGGTCGGCAAGGAGCTCGCGGACGCGCAGAAGATCCAGGCGGTGTTCCTGGAGCTGATGCAGTCCAAGGGCAAGCTGGAGCCGGACGACGCGATGGAGGAGGTCCTGGAGGACGCCGTCGCGTTCGCCGGGGTCTCGAAGTACCCGGCGCGGGTGAAGTGTGCTCTGCTGAGCTGGATGGCGTGGAAGGACGCGACGGCGCAGGCACTGGGCGCCGACGACGTCGCTGAGAGGAAGACCGCATGAGCGAGAACGAAACCCTGACCAAGCCGGCCTCGGAAGAAGAGGTCCGCGAGGCGCTGTACGACGTGGTCGACCCCGAGCTGGGCATCGACGTCGTCAACCTCGGCCTGATCTACGGCATCCACGTCGACGACGCGAACATCGCGACGATCGACATGACGCTCACCTCGGCGGCCTGCCCGCTGACGGACGTCATCGAGGACCAGGCGAAGTCCGCCACCGACGGCATCGTCAACGAGCTCAGGATCAACTGGGTCTGGATGCCGCCGTGGGGCCCGGACAAGATCACGGACGACGGCCGCGAGCAGCTTCGCGCGCTCGGTTTCAACGTCTGAGCGACCCTGGGGACGTGATCCCTGACGAGGCCCCCCGCGCTTCCCGCGC
>NZ_JBHUZJ010000141.1:0-11781 GCF_042667685.1 Streptomyces sp. NPDC057302
ATCGCTTCCGGGGGCCTTCGCCGTGAACCGCTCCGGGCTCAGCTGTGGTTCAGCTCGAACCACACCACCTTTCCGGTGCTCAGCCGCGTCGCGCCCCACCGCCGGGCCAGCTTGTTGACCAGGTAGAGGCCGCGACCGCCCTCGTCCGTGGCCCGCGCCTGCCGCAGCCTCGGCAGCTGCGGCACGTCGTCGCCGACCTCGCAGCGCAGGACGTCCGTACGCAACAGGCGCAGGGTCACGGGACGGGACGCGTACCGCACGGCGTTGGTCACGACCTCGCTGACCAGGAGTTCGAGCGAGTCGGTCAGCTCTTGCAGGCCCCAGCGCTCCAGGGCGCTGCGGGCCAGGCGCCTGGCGCGGGCGGGCGTGGCGTCCTCCGGCTCCAGGTACCAGTACGCGACGTCGCTCGGCGCGATCCCGTCGAAGCGGGCGGCGAGCAGCGCGATGTCGTCGTCCCGGTCGCCGGGGCCGAGCATGTCGAGCACGTCGTCGCAGAGGGCTTCCAGGGGCGGCGGATGGTCCGGGCCCGTCAACTGGGCGGTGGCGGCGAGCCGTTCGCGCAGCTGCTCTATGCCGGTCCACACGTCCCGCAGGCGGGACTCGACGAGGCCGTCCGTGTAGAGCAGCAGGGTGGCGCCCGCGGGCGCGTCCAGCTCCACGGCTTCGAAGTCGACGCCGCCCACGCCGATGGGGGCGCCCGGCGGGACCCGCAGGACCTCCGCGCGGCCGCCCAGATGCAGCAGGACGGGCGGCGGATGGCCCGCGTTGGCGATGGTGATGCGGTGCGCCACCGGGTCGTACACCGCGTAGAGGCAGGTCGCCATCCGGTCCGAGCCGAGCCGCTGGGCCTGCTCGTCCAGGTGGTGCAGGACCTCCTGGGGCGGCAGGTCGAGCCCGGCCAGGGTCTGCGCGGTCGTCCGCAGCTGGCCCATGATCGCGGCCGAGGTCATGGAGTGCCCCATGACGTCGCCCACCACCAGCGCGACCCGGCTGCCGGGCAGCGGGATCGCGTCGTACCAGTCGCCGCCGACCCGGGCCGTCTCGGCGGCCGGGAGATAGCGGGACGCCAGGCGGACGCCGGTCGGGCGCGGCAGGGTCTCGGGCAGCATCGTGCGCTGCAGCTCGTCGGCGATGTACGCCTCGCGGCCGTACAGCACGGCCTTGTCGATGCCGAGCGCGCTGTGCGTGGCCAACTGGGCGGCGACCAGCAGGTCGTCGGCCTCGAACGGATGCCGGTCGGGGCGGCGCAGGAACACCGCGGCGCCGATCACCCGGCGCCTGCCCCGCAGCGGGGCGAGGATCGTGCGCTGCCCCAAGGGCACGGTGCGGCCGTCGCCGAGCAGCTCGGGCAGTGCGGCGCGGGCCGCCGGGGCGTCGGCGAAGACCGGGCGTACGCCGCGCAGGACCTCGGCGAGGGCGCCGCCGGGGCGCACCTCGCACAGCTCCGAGGTCGTCACCAGATCGGCCTGCACCTGGAGGGCGGGCAGGGAGTTGCCGCCCTCGGTGTCGGGCTCCTCGGCGCCTTCCTCGATCGAGCGCAGCCGGTCCGTACGGCGCAGGCGCAGTACGAGGGCTCCGCTCGGCCGCTCCTCGCCGACCGGCAGCGGGTCGCGCAGATAGACCAGTATCGCGTCGGAGAACGTCGGCACCGTGGCCCGGCACAGGCCCATCACGATCTCGTCCAGGTCGATGCCGCGGGCGATGCGCCGGGTCGCGGCGCCCACGAAGCGCAGCCGGTCGCCGTCGCGCCGCATCGCCGCGGGACCTGAGCCCGGCGGTCGTGGCTGTCCCGTACGCCGCTCCTCACCGCCCGGGGCGCCCGGGAGGGCGCCGTCGGTGCTTTCGGGGCCCTCGGCGCCGTGGCGGGCGCCGGGACCGGCCTCCTGGTCGGGGCGCGGGCGGTGCGGGTCGGCCTGCTGTCCCGAGGGCCCCGACGACTGGGAGTGCTCGTCGCTGGGGCTCGCGGTGCAGCCGTCCGTCCGGGCCTGGGCCTGTGCGGGCACGGCGGCCGCGCCCGGGGTGTCCCGCGCCTTCGGGGCACGCGCCTGCGCCCCGCGGGGATCCGCGGGGGCTGCGGGCCGGGCAGCTCGGGGCTGTCGGCCCTCGTCGGGGATGGAGTGCTCCGTCACGCGTTTCGAATCCGTCCGTCCGGGGCTGCGCCTTGGTGTCCGGTGGCTACTTTGGTCAGCCGCGTCGGCAGTGCAGGAAGAGCTGGTGCTCGGGTGGTACGTCGGTGCTCGCCGGGGCGTAGGAGTACGTGTCCTCGTCGAGAATCTCGAATCCCGCGTCACGTACGACCTGCCGCAGTTCGTCCCGCAGGTATCCGGATACCCGGATTGTGTGCCCCAGGAACGGAATCGCCGCGTCGTCCAGGTCGGCCTCGACCATGGAGAGCGCGAGCAGGCCACCGGGGCGCAGCAGTCCGTGCAGCAGCCGCAGAGCGTACGGGATCTCGGCGCGCGGCAGCATGAGAAGCGCGAAGAACGCCGTGATTCCGTCGAACTGGCCGACCCCGTCGGGACCTTCGGCCCGCAGTCGGGACACGTCAAGCTGCCGGAATTCGGCGTTGGGCGCAGGCACGTTCTTCCTGGCGAGGTCGAGCATGCCGGAAGAGAGATCGACGCCGAGGACGAAGTGCCCGGCGTCGGCGAGCTGACCTGCGGTCGGAAGCCCCGTGCCGCAGCCCACGTCGAGAATCCTCGACGCGGGCGGCAGCGCTTGGGAGAGCCGCTGCCCGGCGGCCCGCTGGCCGTCCTTGTGCGGGAAGGCGTCGTCGTAGTGCTGTCCGATGGCGTCGAAGGCCTCGGCCTGGCCCGTCCGGTCGGGCAGCGGGCCGGATGGCCCGCCGTACCCGTCGAACTCGCTCGCCTCGCTCACGTTCTGCCGCCCTTCGATGACACTCTGTCAGGCAACGCGCAAGCTCAGGGAGTTGCTGCTGAGTTGCTGCTGTGCGCCCTTGCGGAGGACGATCCTACGTTTGAACCATGGGGGCGCATCAAGGGTCTCATGACGTCACATGAGCGGGCGTGCGATCCCAGTCGTCCGGAAGGGGTGGAATCGCCCAATCCGGGTCGGGTCGCCAGTGCTGCCAGTTGTCCGAAAAAGGCAGCCCCCAGGAATGAATCACGTCGAGGGCCGCGTCCCCGGCGGCCCTTACCTCCGCCGCTTTTCCCGCGCCCATCAGTCCGGCCCGCTGAGCCTGGGCGAATTCATCCTCGTCGTGCCACTGCCAAGTCCGGTCCGGACGTACGGAGATGTCCAGAAAGTGATCCTCGGAATCGATGCCACCGGACCAACGGGCCCGCGGCTCCTCGAGGTTCACGTACCAGTTCTTGAACCGCCATCCCGGGTCCCAGAACAACCACACCGACCATGGCTGCGCGGGCCTGGCCAACTTCAGTACGCCGGTGCCGGACCAGTGGTCCCTGAGCAGGGCACGCGGCTTTGTGTAGCGCGTGGCGAGGGGCTCATGGTGAACGGGAGTCCCGTCGGCGAGCACCGGTTTCACGCATTCGGTCCCGGGGGCCATCCATACGGCGAGCAGTTCCTCGGTGTCCTGCACGACCGTGACGGGCCGGCAGATGTGGATCCGGTCCCCGGCATTCTCCTTGTACCGCCACAGCACATGGGAGCCCGGGGCCCAGCGTGCTGATTCGCTGCTCGTCGTTGGCGGCGTGGTGAGGTCTGTCATGCGGAGATATTAGTGGGCGCCCGGACGGACCCATCAGAACCCGGCCGGGCGTAAAGGAATCCGCGCCCTACGGCCGTGTCATCCGCAGCACGTCCAGCGCCTCGTCCAACTGCGCCAGCGTGAGCTCGCCGCGCTCGACATACCCGCCTTCGACTACGACCTCCCGGATGGTCTTCCGCTCCGCCAGGGACTTCTTGGCGACCTTCGCGGCCTCTTCGTACCCGATGTACTTGTTCAGCGGAGTCACCACGGAAGGCGAGGACTCGGCGTACTCACGGGCCCGTTCGGCATTCGCGGTGATTCCGTCCACCGTCCTGTCGGCGAGCAGCCGCGTCACATTGGCGAGCAGCCGCACGGACTCCAGGACATTCTTGGCGATGACGGGAAGCATCACATTCAGCTCGAAGTTCCCCGCGGCCCCCGCGGCGGCGACCGTCGCGTCATTGCCGGTGACTTGTGCGGCGACCATCAAGACCGCCTCCGGAATAACCGGATTCACCTTTCCCGGCATGATGGAGGAACCGGGCTGAAGGTCGGGCAGGTTGATCTCGGCGAGCCCGGTCCGGGGGCCCGACGCCATCCAGCGCAGATCGTTGGCGATCTTCGTCAGACCGACACCGATCGTCCGCAACTGCCCACTGGTCTCCACGATCGAGTCGCGCGCGCCCTGGGCCTCGAAGTGGTCCCTGGCCTCGGTCAGCGGGAGCCCCGTGGTCCGCGCCACCTCGTCGATGACGGCGGCCGAGAAGCCGGGCGGGGTGTTGATGCCGGTGCCCACCGCCGTGCCGCCCAGCGGCAGTTCGGCCAGGCGCGGCAGCGAGGAGTTGAGCCGCTCGATGCCGTAGCGCACCTGCGCCGCGTACCCGCCGAACTCCTGGCCGAGGGTCACGGGCGTCGCGTCCATCAGGTGCGTGCGACCGGACTTCACCACGTCGGCGAACTCCCGCGACTTGCGCTCCAGGGCGGTCGCCAGATGGTCGAGCGCGGGGATCAGGTCCTGCGTCACGGCGCCCGTGGCCGCGATGTGGATCGAGGAGGGGAAGACGTCGTTCGACGACTGGGAGGCGTTCACGTGGTCGTTCGGGTGGACGTCCTTGCCAAGACGCTCCGTGGCCAGCGTCGCGAGCACTTCGTTCGTGTTCATGTTGGACGACGTGCCCGACCCCGTCTGGAAGACGTCCACGGGGAAGTGCTCGTCCCAGCGCCCTTCGGCCACCTCGCCGGCCGCGTCCGCGATCGCCTGGGCGACGTCCTTGTCGAGCACTCCGAGGTCCGCGTTGACCTTCGCCGCCGCGGCCTTGATCCGGGCGAGCGCGGCGATGTGCGCGCGCTCAAGACGCTGCCCGGAGACGGGGAAGTTCTCCACCGCCCGCTGCGTCTGCGCACGCCATTTGGCGTGCGCGGGAACCCGCACCTCGCCCATGGAGTCGTGCTCGATCCGGTACTCACCGCTGTCGCTCGCGCTGGCGTCGCTGGTCATGCCTCGAACCTACCTCTCCGTCAGACCTCGCTGAAAAGTTGAGCACTTGTCTTGTTCTAGGTATTCCCAATGCTCTTACTCACCAGTAAAAACCGTGGGTAACACCAAACCGGGGAGGCGCAATGAAGCGCAGCAGACGCGACCGGCAGAGCAGGCTGCGATGTACGTTCGCGGCGGCCGTGGCGATGGCGGCGGTGCTCGGCACCGTCGCCGGCACACCCGCCCAGGCGGCGGACGGCACGGGCCGGGGGAGCGCCGCACCCGCGGCCCCCTCCTCCACGCCCCTGTCGCCCGAGCTGGAGAAGATCCGGGCGGACGAGGCCACCAAGCTCTACGGCGACCCGGCAGAGCGCCCGCTCGCCGACCGGAGGACCGGGCTCATCTCGCTCGGCGACAGCGAGATCTCCGGCGAGGGCGTCGGGACGTACGAACCCGGCACCAACGGCCCCGACAACTGGTGCCACCGCTCCCCGGACGCCGCGATCCACCGCACCGGCATCCCCGCGGACGAGACGTACAACGTCGCCTGCTCGGGAGCGCAGACCGTCAACATCAAGATCGGCGGGTCCAAGCAGTACCCCGACGAGCTGGTGCAGAGCGACAATCTCGCCATCAAGGCGCGCAACACCAAGATCAAGGCGGTCATGCTGGTCATCGGGGCCAACGACGACCTCGAGTTCTCGCCGGTGATGACCGACTGCGTGACGCGCTTCCTGCTCAGCCAGGGCGCCTGCGCGGGCAAGTACACGGCGGGCTGGCAGGCGCGGGTCGACGCGCTCGTGCCCAAGGTCGAGCAGTCCATCCGCGACCTGAAGACCGTCATGAAGGACGCGGGATACGCGGGCGGCGACTACAAGCTCGTCGTCATGGGCTACCCGAGCCCGATCGGCCCGGACTTCAGGGACAATCCCGCGTTCCCGGGCAAGCTGGCCTGCGGCGGTCTCGGCTACGACTCCGACACCGAGTGGGGCCGCAACTACGCGGTGCCCGCCTTCGAGACCGGCATGCGCAAGGCCGCAAGGGCGGCGGGCGCCACCTACCTCGACAACTCCCGCCTCTTCCAGGGGCACGAGGTCTGCATGGAGGACACCTGGGCGCGCGGTCTCTACGTGGACCTCTCCAACCCGTTCCCGCCGGACTCCAACTCGGTCCGCCAGTCCTTCCACCCCAACGCCCGCGGCCACGCGGCCTTCGCCTCCTGCCTGACGCAGCTCTACGCCTCCGGCTGGAGCGAGGGCGGCTGCGCGGACCCGGCGAGCACCGGGAGCCCGAAGCTCCACCAGGGCGTCTGGGGCGACGCGTACAAGCCGCTGAAGAACGAGGCCACGGGGACGTGCGTGGACGTCGACGCGTCGAAGAGCCGTAACGGCACCAAGGTGCAGGGCTGGGACTGCACCGGCAACCGCAACCAGACCTGGTGGTACGACGCCGGGCTCGGTTCCGTGCACACCGGCCTGACCCAGGACCGCTGCCTGGACGTCCCCGGCACGGCCAAGGAAGGCACCGCCGTCACCCTGTGGAACTGCCACGGCGGCGCCAACCAGAAGTTCGTCCGTGAGGCCGGCACCCTGCGCCCGGCCGCCGACACCGGTCTGTGCCTGGGACTCGCCTCCCCGAAGGAGCCGTTGAAGCTCCAGAAGTGCAACGGGTCGGCGAGCCAGCGCTTCGCGTAACCGGTCGGCCTACAACGCCTGGCCGGGTCCCCGTACCGGAATGCTGAGGATGGTCGGGGACTCGGCGGGCGCCTGGAAGAAGTCGTTGCCCTTGTCGTCGACCACGACGAACGCGGGGAAGTCCTCGACCTCGATCTTCCACACGGCTTCCATGCCGAGCTCCTGGTACTCGACGACCTCGACCTTCTTGATGCAGTCCTGGGCGAGGCGCGCGGCGGGGCCGCCGATCGAGCCCAGGTAGAAGCCGCCGTGCGCGTCGCAGGCGTCGGTGACCTGTTTGGAGCGGTTGCCCTTGGCGAGCATGACCTTGGAGCCGCCCGCCGCCTGGAACTGCTCCACGTAGGAGTCCATCCGCCCCGCGGTGGTCGGGCCGAAGGAGCCTGACGCGTACCCCTCGGGGGTCTTGGCCGGGCCCGCGTAGTAGACCGGGTGGTCCTTCAGGTACTGCGGCATCTCCTCGCCCGCGTCCAGGCGCTCCTTGATCTTGGCGTGCGCGATGTCGCGGGCCACGACGAGGGGTCCCGTGAGCGAGAGGCGGGTCTTCACCGGGTGCTTGGTGAGCTCGGCGAGGATCGCGTCCATGGGCTGGTTGAGGTCGATCTCGACGACGTCAGCGGCCTCGTCGAGATGCTCGTCCGTGGTGTCCGGCAGGAAGCGCGCCGGGTCCGTCTCCAGCTGCTCCAGGAAGACGCCCTCGGCAGTGATCTTCGCGGTGGCCTGGCGGTCGGCCGAGCAGGAGACGGCGATCGCGACGGGCAGCGAGGCGCCGTGGCGCGGCAGGCGCACCACGCGCACGTCGTGGCAGAAGTACTTGCCGCCGAACTGCGCGCCGATGCCGATCTTCTGCGTCAGCTCGAAGACCTTCTCCTCCAGCTCCTTGTCACGGAAGCCGTGCCCGGTCGGCGACCCCGAGGCGGGCAGCTCGTCCAGGTAGTGCGCGGAGGCGTACTTCGCGGTCTTCAGGGCGAACTCGGCGCTGGTGCCGCCGACGACGATCGCCAGGTGGTACGGCGGGCAGGCGGCCGTACCCAGGGAGCGGATCTTCTCCTCCAGGAACTTCATCATGGAGGCCTCGTTCAGGACGGCCTTCGTCTCCTGGTAGAGGAACGACTTGTTGGCCGAGCCGCCGCCCTTGGCCATGAAGAGGAACTTGTAGGCGCCGCCGTCGGTCGCGTACAGCTCGACCTGGGCCGGGAGGTTCGAGCCGGTGTTCTTCTCCTCCCACATGTTCAGGGGAGCCATCTGCGAGTAGCGCAGGTTCAGCTTCGTGTACGCGTCGTAGATGCCGTGCGAGAGCGCCTTCTCGTCCTCACCTTCGGTGAGGACGTTCTGCCCGCGCTTGCCCATGACGATGGCCGTGCCGGTGTCCTGGCACATGGGGAGCACGCCCGCTGCCGCGATGTTCGCGTTCTTCAGGAGGTCGAGCGCCACGAACTTGTCGTTGCCCGAGGCCTCCGGGTCGTCGACGATGCGCCGCAGCTGGGCCAGGTGCGCGGGCCGCAGATAGTGCTGGATGTCGTGGATCGCCTCGGCGGCGAGCGTGCGCAGCGCCGCGGGATCGACCTTGAGGAACGTCCGCCCGTCGGCCTCGAAAGTGGAGACACCCTCGGAGGTCACCAGCCGGTACGGCGTGGTGTCCTCTCCCAGCGGGAGCAGATCGGCGTACTCAAACTCTGGCATTACGGCCATTCCTCACTCGGCAGACAGCGGCGCGGCCTCCATTGGCGACGCGCCAACCAGCGTAGAGCGCGCGAAGCGGGCAGAGCTTGTGAGGTAAGGCTCAGTAGAGAACGGGGCAAGGCTCACTGGGGCGGTTCGGGGGGTAGTCGCGATCTATCGCGTTTGGGTACGCTGAGTGGTGTGGACCTAGAAAAGCGCCCTCAGCAGACCCACCCGGAACCGCAGCCGCCCGCGGGCCTGCGCGCGTCGGACGCCGACCGGGACCGCACGGCGGACATCCTCCGTGAGGCGCTCGCCGAGGGGCGGCTGACCGCCGAGGAGCACGGCGAGCGGATCGACGGCGTCTACCGGGCCAAGACCATGGGTGAACTGGAGCCGCTGGTCAGCGACTTGCCCGCGGCGGGCAGGGCGACGTACCCGACGGTGACGCCCGAACCCGCCCCCTCCCGGCCTTCGGACGGCGTGGTGCCCCCGGTCGCCGACGAGAACCTGGTCGCGGTCTTCAGCAGCTCCGTCCGCAAGGGCCGCTGGCGCGTGGGCCGGCGCACGCACGTGTACGCGATCTTCGGCAACGTGGAGATCGACCTCAGCGAGGCGATCTTCGAGCAGCGCCAGGTCGTCATCAAGGCGGTCTCCGTCTTCGGCAACGTCGAGGTCCGCGTGCCGGAGAACGTCTCGCTGCGGGGCAACGGCACGGGCGTGCTCGGCAACTTCGAGGTGGACACGCTCGATTCGGCCGAGCGGGACGCCCCGGTCGTCTTCGTCGACGGCTTCGCGGTCCTCGGCAACATCGAGGCGAAGCCCAAGCGGGGCAAGCTCGTCCGCGACCTGCACAAGCAGCTGCGCAAGCATCTCGGCCACTGAAGGGGGCGCATCCGGTCAGACACCGGTGGCGCGAACTTCCGGACATCGGAACTCAGTGCATAGGCGTGTGCACAGCGGGTAGAGCTTGCTGCATCGTCTCTCGCTCGCGAAGCCGTCGTCAGGAGTAGACCCGTGCTGCAGCCGTCGCATCAGTCCCTGCAGGTCGCCGCTGTTCCGGCCCCGCGGGTGCCAGTGCGCGATAGGAACCAAGACGCTCCATGGCACACCGAGGCGGTGTGCCGACGGGACGAGGCCGGGCTGTTCTTCGCCCCGTCCAAGGAGCCGACCGCCTCACGCCTGTCCCGGGAGGAAGCCGCGAAGCGCGTCTGCGGCGGCTGTCCGGTGATGGTCGAGTGCCGGGAGCACGCCTTGCTCCAGCCCGAGCCGTACGGCGTCTGGGGCGGCCTCACGGCCGCGGAGCGCCGCGTGGTGCTCGCCAGGCGGCGCCGGCGCGAGGTGGAGCTCCAGAAGGCCGCGCACACGGCCGCGGGGCCTGTCGCCGCCGCCGGATAGGCGCGGCAGCTCTTTCCGTACGCCGAAGGGGGCGCCCCCCGCACGGGGCGCCCCCTCCGGTGTGCGCAACTCGCGCTCTGGTGACCTTACTTGGCGCGGTCGAAGTCGATCGCGCTGTAGGCGCGCAGCTTCGCGAGCCGGTGGTCCGAGTCGATCTTGCGGATCGTGCCCGACTTCGAGCGCATCACCAGGGACGAGGTCGAGGCGGTCTCCGCGGCGTAGCGCACGCCCTGGAGCAGTTCGCCGTCGGTGATGCCGGTCGCGACGAAGAAGACGTTGTCCCCGCGGACCAGGTCGGTCGTCGACAGCGTGCGGTCCAGGTCGTGGCCCGCGTCCAGCGCGCGCTGGCGCTCCGCGTCGTCCTTGGGCCACAGCTTGCCCTGGATCACGCCGCCCAGGCACTTGATCGCGCAGGCCGAGATGATGCCTTCCGGGGTGCCGCCGATGCCCATGAGCATGTCGACGCCGGTGCCCTCGCGCACGGCCATGATCGAACCGGCGACGTCGCCGTCCGAGATGAACTTGATGCGCGCGCCGGTCTCGCGGATCTCCTTGACGATGCCCTCGTGGCGGGGGCGGTCCAGGATCATGACCGTGACGTCCTCGGGCGAACGGCCCTTGGCCTTGGCGACGCGGCGGATGTTGACGGACGCCGGGGCGTTGATGTCGACGTAGTCCGCGGCCTCCGGGCCCGTGACCAGCTTGTCCATGTAGAAGACCGCGGACGGGTCGAACATGGCCCCGCGGTCGGCGGCGGCGAGCACGGCGATGGCGTTCGGCATCCCCTTCGCGCAGAGGGTCGTGCCGTCGATCGGGTCGACGGCGATGTCGACCTCGGCGCCGGTGGTGTCGCCGATGTGCTCTCCGTTGAAGAGCATCGGCGCCTCGTCCTTCTCGCCCTCACCGATGACGACGACGCCGTTCATCGAGACGGTGGAGACGAGGGTGCGCATGGCCCTGACGGCCGCGCCGTCGGCGCCGATCTTGTCACCGCGTCCGACCCAGCGGCCGGCGGCCATGGCGGCGGCCTCGGTGACCCGGACGAGCTCCAGGGCGAGGTTGCGGTCGGGAGCCTCGGGAGAGACTTCGAGCTCGGAAGGGAGATGATGCTCGGTCATCGGAGCGCACCTTTCTGCTGATACGACGACGGCCGGATGAGGGTGTGCCACGACTCTATCCGTAGGCCGACAAAATGAGCAGAGGGCCCCACGCATGAGCGGATCGGACGCCGGGGGCCGCGTGGGAAGTCGTTCGGGGGGCCGCTTGGGGTGCACCGGGGGAAGAGCCCCGTCCGGGGCCTGAGACCATGGGGGCGTGGCAGGCAGACAAGGCAAGCAGACCGTACGGAACATGCTGTGGTCGATGGCGGTGATCGCCCTCGTCGCCGGCGCGATCTACGTCTTCGTCCCGCACGACGACTCCAAGAGCCCCGTCAAGCGCGTCGACTACCGCGTGGAGCTGCTGACCGCGCGCCGGGCGGCGGCCTATCCGGTGGCGGCCCCCGAGGGCCTGGCCAAGGCGTGGAAGCCGACGTCGGTGCGGTACGACGGCTCCAAGGGCGACAGCTGGCACCTGGGTTTCCTCGACCCGTCCGGTGAGTACGTCGTGCTGAAGCAGTCCACGGCGAAGCCGGTCAAGTTCATCGAAGAGGCCACGCAGCGGGCCGTGCGGACGAAGGCCACCGAGAAGATCGACGGTCAGACGTGGCACCGCTACGAGGGCTCCACGTACGACGCCCTGGTGCGCGAGGACAAGGGCGCGACGACGGTGATCGCGGGCACGGCGTCGTTCGGGCAGTTGACGGAGATGGCGCAGGCGCTGAAGACGTCCTGACGGTTCTGGAGCAGCAACGAGGGAGGGCCCCGGCACTGAAGCCGGGG
>NZ_JBHUZJ010000142.1:0-11762 GCF_042667685.1 Streptomyces sp. NPDC057302
GAGCGACGCAGCGCTCCGGGCCGGTCTTTCGTGTGTTCCGTGTACCGCTCAACGGACTGCGGACCCACGCCAGTTGGGGTGCGGAATCAGCCACGCCGCTCCAGGCACCCCGTGCCACACTCACCTCGAACAATGCGGAGCCCTCGGCGTTGAGCGACCCCTCCGTATATCGAACGTGAACCACCGGGCAGCGGACCAGTTCCGGCCAACTCTTGACGCACTCCTGACAAACAGAGCGCGCCGGTGCCACTCTTCCCCTCGATTCCCAGCTCCACCAAAGCTCCACAGTTCCGCACCCTGCTCCACCAAAGCTCCACCGTGCTGAACCGCCTTTGAATTCCCTGCTCCACGTTCTGCCTTGTTCTGCCCGGACGGCACGACCGCGCCGACCGGTCCCCCTGGCCGCGTATCCCGCGGCCACGCAGAAGGAGTCCGTGTTGAGAAGCACCTCTCACAGACCTGCCTCCCACAGACGCGCCACCGCCGCGGGCGCCCTGACCGCCGTCGCCGCCCTTGTCGCGGTGGCCTTCCAGACGGGCCCGGCATCCGCCGACGACCCCGCGATATCGGCGTCCAAGGCCCCGGCCGCCGCCAAGATAGGCAAGGCCGACCCCGGCGCCCTGCCCGTGAAGCTCTCCCCCTCGCAGCGTGCCGCGCTCCTCAAGGACGCCAACGCCACGAAGGCGGACACGGCCAAGGACCTGGGCCTCGGCTCCAAGGAGAAGCTCGTCGTCCGTGACGTCACCAAGGACGGCGACGGCACGACGCACACCCGCTACGAGCGCACCTACGAGGGCCTTCCCGTCCTCGGCGGCGACCTGGTGGTCGACGAGGCGAAGTCCGGGAAGACCGAGGGCGTCACCAAGGCCGCGAAGGCGGAGCTCAAGGGCGTCGACACCAGCGCCGACGTGAAGGCGTCGACGGCCGAGAAGCAGGCGCTCGGCGCGGCGAAGGCCGCGGGGTCCAAGAAGACCGACGCGGACCGCGCGCCGCGCAAGGTCGTCTGGATGGCCAAGGGCGAGCCGACCCTCGCGTACGAGACGGTGGTCGGCGGGCTGCAGCACGACGGCACCCCGAACGAGCTGCACGTCATCACGGACGCGGCCACCGGCAAGAAGCTCTTCCAGTGGCAGGGCATCGAGAACGGCACGGGCAACACGCAGTACAGCGGTCAGGTCACCGTGGGCAGCGCTCAGTCGGGGTCGAACTACACCCTGACCGACACCGGCCGCGGCAGCCACAAGACGTACAACCTCAACCACGGCTCGTCCGGTACCGGCACGCTCTTCTCGGGCCCGGACGACGTGTGGGGCAACGGCCAGGCCTCCAACCTGGAGACCGCCGGCGCGGACGCCGCGTACGGAGCCCAGCTCACCTGGGACTACTACAAGAACGTGCACGGCCGCACCGGCATCCGCGGTGACGGCGTCGGCGCGTACTCCCGGGTCCACTACGGCAACAACTACGTCAACGCGTTCTGGCAGGACTCCTGCTTCTGCATGACGTACGGCGACGGTTCGGGCAACTCCAAGCCGCTGACGTCCATCGACGTGGCGGCCCACGAGATGACGCACGGTGTCACCGCCGCGACCGGCAACATGACCTACAGCGGTGAGTCCGGTGGCCTGAACGAGGCGACCTCGGACATCTTCGCGGCGGCCGTGGAGTTCAACGCCAACAACGCGCAGGACAAGGGCGACTACCTCGTCGGCGAGAAGATCGACATCAACGGCGACGGCACCCCGCTGCGCTACATGGACAAGCCCTCCAAGGACGGCGGGTCCAAGGACTCGTGGTACTCGGGCATCGGCAACATCGACGTCCACTACTCGTCCGGTGTCGCCAACCACTTCTACTACCTGCTGAGCGAGGGCAGCGGCGCCAAGGTCGTCAACGGAACCTCGTACGACTCGCCCACTTCCGACGGTCTGCCTGTGACCGGAATTGGTCGTGACAAGGCGTCGCTCATCTGGTTCAGGGCGCTGACGACGAAGTTCACCACGACCACCAACTACGCGGCGGCCCGCACCGGGACCCTCGCGGCGGCCGGTGAGCTGTACGGCACCACGAGCCCCGAGTACGCGGCGGTCGCCCACGCGTGGGCCGGCGTCAACGTCGGCGCGCGGCCCGGCGGCGGCGGTGGCACGGACTTCGAGAACACGACCGACGTCGCCATCCCGGACCGGGGCGCGGCCGTCACCTCGTCGATCAACGTCACCGGACGCACGGGCAACGCGCCCGCGGCGCTGAAGGTCGGCGTCGACATCGTCCACACCTGGCGCGGTGACCTGGTCGTCGACCTGGTGGCCCCGGACGGATCGACGTACCGCCTGAAGAACTCGAGCGCGAACGACTCGGCGGACAACATCGTCGAGACGTACACGGTCAACGCCTCGTCCGAGGTGGCCAACGGCACCTGGAAGCTGAAGGTCCAGGACGTGGCCGCGCAGGACGTCGGCCGCATCAACAGCTGGAAGCTGACGTTCCCGTAGGCCCTGGGCCCCTGGCCCCTGACCGGGCCTGAAGGTACGTGCAGACTGCGCCGCTCCGGGTGGACCCACTCCCCGGAGCGGCGCACCCATGTAACACGCCGTTCGCATTGCGTACATGGACCATCGCTCAACGGACGATTTCTGGCCAACCTGCGGTCAGGGACCTGACATGCACCTGGCTCACCTGACACTCTTCCCTCGTTCAGTCACACCAGCACACCCGCACCGCATCTTTCAGCTCGGACAGTCCCCATGCCGTCCGGGCCCCCCACAGAAGGAGCATGCGTGACCCCCCACATATCCCGGAAGCGCTCAACGCTGGCCATCGCCACCGCTGTTGCCGCCGGAGCTCTGCTCACCGCCGGTCTGACCACCGGAGCCTCCGCGCAGCCCGACCGGGCCGCCGCGTCATCGGGTGCACAGATCGCGCTCTCCTCCACGGCCCGCGCGGACCTGCTGCAGGACGCGAACACGGCGAAGGCCGCCACCGCCGAGAAGATCGGCCTCGGCGCGAAAGAGAAGCTCGTCGTCCGCGACGTCGTCAAGGACCGTGACGGCACCACGCACACCCGCTACGAGCGCACCTACGACGGCCTGCCCGTCCTCGGCGGCGACCTGGTCGTCCACACCGCCAAGAGCGGCGCGGTCAAGAGCGTGACCAAGGCGGCCAAGGCCACCATCAAGGTCGCCTCCACCTCGGCGAAGGTCGGCGCCAAGTCGGCCGCGAAGTCCGCCGAGTCGACCGCCGCGAAGTCCGGCGACACCAAGAAGGCCGACGCGCAGTCTCCGCGCAAGGTCGTCTGGGCCGCCTCCGGCAAGCCGGTCCTCGCCCACGAGACCGTCGTCACCGGCGTCCAGAAGGACGGCACGCCCAGCAAGCTGCACGTCATCACCGACGCGGCCACGGGCAAGAAGCTCTTCCAGTACCAGGCCATCGAGAACGGCGCGGGCCACAGCCAGTACAGCGGCGACGTCGAGGTCGGCTCGAAGAAGGGCACCAGCGGCTTCGACCTGACCGACGACGCGCGCGGCGGCCACTCGACGTTCGACCTGGCCCACGGCCAGAGCGGCGAGGGCAAGCTCGTCACGGACGACGACGACACGTGGGGCACCGGAAAGCCGGACGACGCCCAGACCGCCGCCGTCGACGCCGCGTACGGGGCCCAGCTGACCTGGGACTACTACAAGAACGTGCACGGCCGTGAGGGCATCAAGGGCGACGGCAAGGGTGCCACCTCGCGCGTCCACTACGGCAACGCGTACGTCAACGCGTTCTGGGACGACAGCTGCTTCTGCATGACGTACGGCGACGGCGAGGGCGACAAGAAGCCCCTGACGTCGATCGACGTCGCGGGCCACGAGATGTCGCACGGCGTCACCGCGGCCACCGCCAACCTGGAGTACAGCGGCGAGTCGGGCGGCCTGAACGAGGCCACCTCCGACATCTTCGGCACCTCCGTCGAGTTCAACGCCAAGAACGCCGAGGACGTCGGCGACTACCTCATCGGCGAAGAGATCGACATCAACGGCGACGGATCGCCGCTGCGCTACATGGACAAGCCCTCCAAGGACGGCCAGTCCCTGGACAACTGGAGCGCGGACGCGGGCAACACCGACGTCCACTACTCCTCGGGCATCGCCAACCACTTCTTCTACCTGCTGTCCGAGGGCAGCGGCGCGAAGGAGATCAACGGCGTCAAGTACGACTCCCCGACCGCGGACGGCTCCAAGGTCGAGGGCATCGGACGCGACAAGGCCGAGAAGATCTGGTTCAAGGCGTTGACGTCGTACTTCACCACGACGACGGACTACAAGGCGGCCCGTGAGGGCACGCTGAGCGCCGCGAAGGACCTGTTCGGCGCGGACTCCGCCGAGTACAAGGGCGTGGACGCGGCCTGGGCCGGCGTCAACGTGAAGTAGTAGTACGCGAAGTCGTAGTACCCACCACCGGGCGGGCTGGATTCCTCCAGCCCGCCCGGTGCTGTTCGGGCGGAGCTCCCGTCCTACCGCAGCAGCACCCCCGCGGCCTCCCCCGTCCCCTCCGACGGCACGGCCACCAGGCCCAATTCCGCCCCGCTGGCCAGCAGTCGGTGCGAGGGCAGGATGCGGACGGTGTAGCCGAACGGCCCCGTCCGGTCCAGCGCCAGCGGCCCCTCGTAGAGACGGCGCCCCTCCGCGTCGGGCCCGCCCACCGGCTTCAGCGGCATCGGGACCGCGTCGGCGATGACGTCCTCGGGGTCGACGCGCCCCGCGATCGTCTGGACCTCCACGTCGTCCGGGGTCAGCTCGCCCAGACGCACGCGGACCCGCAGCGAGAGCGTCGCGCCCAGCTCGGCGGTGGCCCCCGTCGCCGTCGCCTCGACGTGGTCGACGGCGACCCGCGGCCAGGCCGCACGGACCCGCGCCTTCCATTCGGCGAGATCGCCCGCGGCGGCCACGTCCAGCGTGCGATGCGCCCGCGCGGCGGGAACGTACAACTGCTCCACGTAGTCCCGCACCATCCGCCCGGCGAGCACCTTGGGACCGAGCCGGGTCAGCGTCCGGCGCACCATCTCGATCCACCGGTCGGGAAGGCCGCCCGGCCCCTGCTCGTAGAAGCGGGGCGCGATCCGGCGCTCCAGGAGGTCGTACAGGGCGGCGGACTCCAGGTCGTCACGGCGGTCGTCGTCCGTCGCCGCGCCGTCCGCCGTGGGGATCGCCCACCCGAAGTCCGGCTCGAACCACTCGTCCCACCAGCCGTCGAGCACCGACAGATTGAGGCAGCCGTTCAGGGCCGCCTTCATCCCGCTCGTCCCGCACGCCTCCAGGGGCCGCAGCGGATTGTTCAGCCACACGTCGCAGCCGGGGTAGAGCTTCTGCGCCATCGCCATGCCGTAGTCGGGCAGGAACACGATCCGGCCGCGCACCCGCGGATCGTCCGTGAAGCGCACCAGCTCCTGGATGAGCCGCTTGCCCCCGTCGTCCGCCGGGTGCGCCTTGCCCGCCACCACGATCTGCAGGGGCCGCTCGGGATGCGTGAGCAGCTCCATCAGCCGGTCCCTGTCCCGCAGCATCAGGGTCAGGCGCTTGTACGAGGGGACGCGGCGCGCGAAGCCGATCGTCAGGACATCGGGATGGAGTACGTCGTCGATCCACCCCAATTCAGCACTGGCGGCCCCGCGTTGACGCCACGACGCGTACAGCCGCTTCCTGACCTCCGCCACCAGCTGGCCGCGCAGCTCGCGGCGCAGCTCCCAGATGTCCGCGTCCTGGATCTCGGCGACCGCGTCCCACCGCTGGGAACCGCCCACCGAGAGCGCGTCCTCGGTGCGCTGGGCGCCGATCTGGCGGGCGCCGAGGCGGAAGACCTCGGGGGCGACCCAGGTCGGGGCGTGCACGCCGTTCGTGACGGAGGAGATCGGGACCTCCTCGGCGTCGAATCCCGGCCACAGGCCCGCGAACATCTCGCGGCTCACCTTGCCGTGCAGGGTGGAGACGCCGTTGGCGCAGCGCCCGAGGCGCAGGCCCATCACCGCCATGTTGAAGAGGTTGGGCTCACCGCCGGGGTACGTCTCCATGCCGAGGCGCAGTATGCGTTCGACGTCGATGCGGGGCAGTTCGGCGTGCGGGCCGAAGTGCCGGGCGACCAGCTCACGGTCGAAGCGGTCGATTCCGGCGGGGACGGGGGTGTGGGTGGTGAAGACGGTCCCGGCCCGCACCGCTTCGAGCGACGCGTCGAACTCGACGCCGCTCAGGGCCAGTTCATGGATGCGCTCAAGGCCGA
The DNA here is from genome assembly GCF_042667685.1 of Streptomyces sp. NPDC057302. Taxonomy (NCBI): domain Bacteria; kingdom Bacillati; phylum Actinomycetota; class Actinomycetes; order Kitasatosporales; family Streptomycetaceae; genus Streptomyces; species Streptomyces sp. NPDC057302. Next base: position 6,256 of record NZ_JBHUZJ010000142.1, read on the forward strand.
GGAAGCCCGCGTGGCCTTCGTTCGTGTGGAAGACCTCGGGCTCGGGGTGCCCGCTGAGCCGGCAGTACGTCCTGATGGCGCGGACCCCGCCGATGCCGAGCAGCATCTCCTGGAGCAGCCGGTGCTCGCTGCCGCCGCCGTACAAGCGGTCGGTCACCTCGCGGGCGCCGGGGTCGTTCTCCTCGACGTCCGAGTCGAGCATGAGCAAGGGGACGCGGCCGACGCTCGCCTGCCAGACGTGGGCGCGCAGCGAACGCCCGCCGGGCAGGGCGATCGCCACCAGGCTCGGGGTGCCGTCCTCCTCGCGCAGGAGGGAGAGCGGCAGCTCGTTCGGGTCGAGCACGGGGTAGGTCTCCTGCTGCCAGCCGTCGCGGGAGAGCGACTGGTGGAAGTAGCCGTGCCGGTAGAGCAGCCCGACCCCGATGAGCGGAAGCCCGAGGTCGCTCGCCGCCTTCAGATGGTCGCCCGCGAGGATGCCGAGCCCGCCCGAGTACTGCGGAAGGGCCGCGGTGATGCCGAACTCGGGCGAGAAGTAGGCGACCGCGCGCGGCAGTTCGGCGCCGCGCTCGGCGGCCTGCTCCTGATACCAGCGATCCCCGGTGACGTACTCCCGAAGACCGTCCGAGGCCTCGGCGAGGCGCCGCAGGAAGGGCCCGTCCCCCGCCAGCTGCGCGAGCCGCGCGGGCGGCACGCCGCCGAGCAGCCGCACGGGGTCGCACTCCGCTGCGGCCCACTGCTCGGGGTCGACGGCCTTGAACAGTTCACGGGTTCCGGTGTGCCAGGACCAGCGCAGGTTGCGCGCCAGCTCCGAGAGCGGGGCGAGAGGTTCGGGAAGGGCGGGTCGTACGGTGAATCGACGGATGGCCTTCATCACGGTGCACCTCTGACAGGCTGTCTGACGGGTGTATGACCGGGGCATTCGTACATCGCGTACCGACGTGTCGCATCGACGGTAGCGGTGAGTCGCCCGTGTCACCACGGCGCACAGGGAGCACGTTCCCCCGCCCTGCGCCTAAGACCCGGTCGTCGCCGCCGCGATCGCCGCCGTGTCCCAGTAGAACGGCCGCACCTCCGTGATCCGACCGCCCCGCACGGTGATCGTCTGCAGTATCGGGAAGGCGAGTTCACGCCCCGTGGCGCGGGCCCTCGCGCGGACCTGGGTGTGGACGACCGCCGTCCCGGCCGTGGTGGCCAGGAACTCCTGTTCGCCGATCTCGAAGCTCTCCCACGTCTCGCTCATGGCGAGGAAGAAGCGGGCCATGCCGTCGTGGCCGCGCCAGGTGCCGCCGTACGGCAGGGCCTGCGCCTGGTGCAGCACGACATCGGGGGCGAAATAGGGGGCGAGCAGGTCGAACGAGGCCCGGCCGGGGCCGCCGGCCGCCAGGTAGCGGGACTCCGCTTCGTACATGCCGGTGAGGACGGTCAGGGGGTCCGGGGCTGCCGGTTCGCGCTCGGTGGTCATGGCGTCAGCGTGACGGACGGGGCGGTGTTCCACCGGCGGGAATCGGACGTCGACATGCCGGCGGTCACCCTGTGGTCCCGTAAGCGGCGGAGGCATCCTGAACCCGTCCGAAAATCGGCGCAACCCTCACAGCACCCCCACGGGCGATATGGCCGATTCCCCCCTGCCCTGTGGTCTTGTAGGGCCTCACGCCGCACGAGAGGCTGCCAAGTGGCGCCCGTGCAGATGCGGGGGATCCGGTACAGACCGGTCCAACTCTGCGGTGCGCACGTCAAGTTGGGGAGGGAAACCAGCGTATGACTCTTACGCGAACGAAGCGTCTGCGGTGGGCTGGAGCCGTTACCGCCGCCACCACGGCGGCGGTACTTTCGGCCATCACGCTGCCCGCACACGCCGCTCCCGCCGATGCCCCGCTGGGGGACATAATCGGCGCCGGTGAGCCCGGTTCCGTCAGCGGGAGTTACATCGTCACGCTCAAGGGCGGGACCTCGGCCCCGTCGGACGCGGGCAAGGGCGTCGCCGAGAAGTACGGCGCCGACATAAGCCGCACCTACAGCACCGCGATCAACGGCTATGCGGTGAAGGCGGGTTCGGACGAGGCCAAGAAGCTCGCGGGTGACTCCAGGGTCGCCACCGTGGTCCAGGACAGCGTCGTGTCCCTGGACCACACCCAGAAGAATCCGCCCTCCTGGGGGCTCGACCGGATCGACCAGAAGGGTCTGCCCCAGGACAAGTCCTACACCTGGCCCGATTCCGCGGGGCGGGGCGTGACCGCGTACGTCATCGACACCGGAGTCCGCGCCACGCACAAGGACTTCGGCGGCCGGGCGAGCAGCGGCTGGGACTTCATCGACAACGACGCCACCGCGCAGGACGGCAACGGACACGGCACGCACGTGTCCGCGACCGTCGCGGGCAAGAGCCACGGCGTCGCGAAGAAGGCGCACGTCGTGGGCGTCCGGGTGCTCGACGACGCGGGGTCGGGGACGACCGCGCAGGTCATCGCCGGGATCGACTGGGTGACGAAGCACGCCAAGAAGCCCGCCGTCGCCAACCTGAGCCTGGGCGGTACGGCCAACGCCCAGCTCGACGCCGCCGTACGCAACTCCATCGCGTCCGGGGTGACTTACACGGTCGCCGCCGGGAACGACGGGCTTCCCGCGTTCCTGTTCTCGCCGGCCCGCGTCAAGGAAGCGGTCACGGTCGGCGCGACGGACACCAAGGACGCCAAGGCGAGCTTCTCCAACTGGGGCGGCAGCCTGGACCTGTTCGCACCGGGCGTCGGCATCACCTCCGCGTGGCGGACGAACGACACGGCCACCGACACCATCTCGGGTACGTCGATGGCCTCGCCGCACGTGGCGGGCGCGGCGGCGCTCTACCTGGCCGATCACCCCTCGGCCACTCCGGCCCAGGTCAGCAAGGCACTGACCGACCGGGCGGCGACGGGCAAGGTGACCGGCGCCGGTCTCGGCTCGCCGAACAAGCTGCTCCAGGTCAACCACCCCTAGAGCACGACGCATCACGGACCAGGCCCCGCCGCCACGGCGGGGCCTGTTCTGTGCGCGCGGCGGCCACGGGCTTGCCTCCAGGGCCGACGCGAAGCACCCTCGATAGGGCGCCGGTCTTGTATGAGGCCTTACGCACCGGTAGTTAACAAAGCGCCGGATTGCCCACCCGAAGTTGGTGGGAAGGCTCCCCCGTACGCACACGGCTCAGTACGGTCAGTCACGGCTCAGTACGGCCAGCAAGCGCGGCACGCAGTCGCAGAACCCCTCCACACCCCCGTATCCGCCCCACTTATGTAACGCGGACAGGAGCGGTCATGCCCTCAACACGCCCGTCGGCGACGCCCTCGGGAAAGGCCCCCGCCAGGGTGCCCCAAACCCCGGCACCACAGCGGGATCCGCAGCTCCCAGAAGGAGCGCGCACTCCGCAGGACCCACCCCCCGGACCCACTCGGCCGGACCCCCTCACCGGCCGCATACCCGTCCTCGACATCGCGCCCCTCGTCCACGGCGGGCGAAGGCCCGCCAAAGCCGTGGTCGGCGAGACGTTCCAGGTCACCGCCACCGTCTTTCGCGAAGGACACGAGTCGGTCGCCGCCAACGTGGTGCTGCGGGATCCGGAAGGCCGCCCGGGGCCGTGGACGCCGATGCGCGAGCTGGCCCCCGGCACCGACCGGTGGGGCGCGGACGTCACCGCGGACGCGGCGGGGAACTGGACGTACTGCGTCGAGGCGTGGGGCGATCCCGTCACCCAGTGGCGGCACCACGCGAGCATCAAGATACCGGCGGGCATCGACACCGAACTCGTCCTGGAGGAAGGCGCCCGCCTGCACGAACGCGCCGCCGCCGACGCCCCCGTGAGCGGTGGCCGCCGCGCCACCCTGCGCGCCGCCGCCGAGTCCCTGCGCGACACGGACCGCCCCGTCGCGGCCCGCCTGGCCGGCGCCCTCACCCCGGAGGTGGACGCGGTCGTCGCGGAGCATCCGCTGCGCGAACTCGTCACGGAGTCACCGCGGTTGCCGCTGGTCGTGGAGCGCGAGCGCGCCCTCTTCGGGTCCTGGTACGAGTTCTTCCCGCGCTCGGAGGGCGCCGTCGTCCGCGAGGGCGAGCCACCGAGGTCGGGGACCTTGCGCACCGCCGCCGCACGCCTGCCGGCCATCGCGGAGATGGGCTTCGACGTCGTCTATCTGCCGCCGATCCACCCCATCGGGACCACCTTCCGCAAGGGCGCGAACAACTCCCTGTCCCCCGGGCCGCACGACGTCGGGGTGCCCTGGGCGATCGGCTCCCCCGAGGGCGGCCACGACGCGGTCCACCCCGACCTGGGCACGATCGACGACTTCGACGCCTTCGTGCGCCGGGCCACCGCCCTGGACCTCGAGGTCGCCCTGGACTTCGCCCTCCAGTGCTCCCCCGACCACCCCTGGGTGGACAAGCACCCCGAGTGGTTCGCGCACCGCGCCGACGGCTCCATCGCGTACGCGGAGAACCCGCCGAAGAAGTACCAGGACATCTACCCCCTGGCCTTCGACCGCGACATGCCGGGCCTGGTCGCCGAGACCGTACGTCTGCTGCGGTTCTGGATGGCCCACGGCGTGCGTATCTTCCGCGTCGACAATCCGCACACCAAGCCCGTCGCCTTCTGGGAGGAGGTGCTCGGCGACATCAACCGCACCGATCCGGACGTCATCTTCCTGGCGGAGGCGTTCACCCGCCCGGCGATGATGCGCACCCTGGCCGCGATCGGCTTCCAGCAGTCCTACACGTACTTCACCTGGCGCAACGGCAAGGACGAACTCACCGACTACCTGCGGGAGTTGTCGACCGACACCGCCCATTACCTCCGGCCGAACTTCTTCGTCAACACCCCGGACATCCTGCACGCCTACCTCCAGAACGGCGGACGTCCCGCCTTCGAGGCCCGCGCCGTGCTCGCCGCAACCCTCTCGCCGACGTGGGGCGTCTACAGCGGATACGAACTGTGCGAGAACGCCCCGGCGAGAGCCGACAGCGAGGAGTATCTGGACTCGGAGAAGTACCAACTACGGCCGCGCGACTGGGAGTCGGCAGGGCGCACCGGCTCCACCATCGCGCCCCTCATCACCACGCTGAACCGCGTACGGCGCGCCAACCCCGCCCTGCGGCAACTGCGTGACCTGCACTTCCACCCCACGGACCAGGAAGCGGTGATCGCGTACTCGAAGACGGCCGACGACACGGACGGATCGAACACGGTTCTGGTGGTCGTGAACCTCGACGCCCACCACACCCAGGAGGCCACGGTCTCGTTGGACATGCCGGAACTCGGCCTCGACTGGCACGAGTCCGTGCCGGTGCGAGACGAGCTCACCGGCGACACCTATCACTGGGGCAGGACCAACTATGTGCGCCTCGAGCCGGGCCGCGCGCCCGCGCACATCCTCCGCGTCCTGCGACCGTCCTCACCGTTGATCGGAGGGTCACCCACACCATGATCATCAATGAGCCCGTCCAGGACACTTTCGAGGACACGCCCGCCAAGGACCGCGATCCGGAGT
>NZ_JBHUZJ010000143.1:0-11410 GCF_042667685.1 Streptomyces sp. NPDC057302
CCGGGATCGGGGCGACGATGCTGGAGGGAATGCTGGAGGGGTGACTCCGGCACTACTTCCGGATCATGAGCCCGTTGCGGATCAGCGGGGTGAGCCGCTCCTCGACGAAACGGTTCAGCAGCCACGCCAGGGTCAGCATCGCCGCGATCGTCAGAGCGAAGGTCGCGTACGACGGAAGCCCGAGCCCCCGGTGCAGCGCGCCCACCGTCACCCAGCCCAGGTGCTCGTGCACCAGGTAGAACGGGTACGTAAGCGCCCCCGCCACCGTCAGCCACGGCCAGTCGACCCGGTGCAGGGCGCCGAGCGCGATCAACAGCACCGCCGCGAAGCCCGCCGTCACGACGGCGATGATGCCGAAGGACGTGCGGTAGGAGAAGAAGTCCGGGTTCGGCGCGTGCCAGAGGCGGTCCACCGCGTAGTGCTGGCCGATCAGCCAGCTCACGCCCACGATGCCCCAGGCCGTGAGGTCCTTGCGGTCGCGGTGGACGAGGTAGATGCCGATGCCGCCGATGAAGAAGGGGGCGTACTCGGGCATGAGGACGAGGTCGAGCAGCGGCTCGTTCGCACCCTCCGCGATGACCGCGGCCAGGGTCCACACCGCGCAGAACAGGATCACGCGGGCCCGGTTCGCACCCGGCAGGACGACGCAGAGCGCGAAGAGGGCGTAGAAGCGCAGCTCGGCCCAGAGCGTCCAGCAGACCCCGAGGACACGGTCCACGCCCAGCGGTTGCTGCAGCATGGTCAGGTTCACCAGGGCGTCGCTGGGTGAGACCGCCTCGTACGCCACCACGGGCAGCGCGAAGACCGCCGTCACCAGGACGATCGCGGCCCAGTAGGAGGGCAGGAGCCGCGAAGCGCGTGACGCGAAGAACGCGCGCAGCGGACGGCCCCAGCCGCTCATGCAGATCACGAAGCCGCTGATGACGAAGAAGATCTGCACGCCGAGGCAGCCGTACGCGAACCAGCTGTGCGCCGTGGGGAACTGAAGGCTCGGCGAGCTGCCCCAGGCCTCGGAGATCTCGCCGTCACGGCCGCCGTAGTGGTAGCCCGCGACCATCAGGGCCGCGATGAGCCGCAGCCCGTCCAGGGCCCTGAGGCGGGGCCGCGCACGCTTGGCGGCCGGCGGGGCCGCGATCGTGCGCGCGAGGGTGTCCGCCGCTCCCGGGGAGTGGTGCGGGAGCGTGGTTCCGGGAGAGGTCATCCGAGTGCGGTCCGCTTGATGGAGCGCTGGACCGAACGCGCCCGGCGCGCGACCCGGCGTACGGCCGCGTTGCGCGGGATGAACGAGAGCTGCGAGGGCAGCGCTCCGGGCAGGGCGAGGGCCGTGAGGCGGCGCCGCTTGAAGTAGCGCCAGGTGTGCGGGGTGAGGTGCGTCGAGAGGTAGCGCTCGGCGGCCCCGCGCCGGCGCGGATAGATCTGCGGCTGCATGGCGAAGCCGACGGCGACGAGCAGTTCGCCCAGGTCGGCGACCGGCAAGCCCGGCTGGCGCCCGGTGACCGCGCCCTTGTCGGCGAGGTCGGGGATCAGCGCGTCCACGATGGTGACGGGGACGCGGTTGCTGTTCTGGTAGGGCGCGAGCCGCTCCAGAAGCGTCTCGGTGCCGGTGCGGGCGACCGGCAGGCCGTACAGCGCGGTGGCCGTGAGCAGCGCGGTCGAGAAGCAGCCGATGACGAGGGCCGGGCGCATCCGCTGGTAGAGGACCTCGGCGAGGACCGGCGAGTCCAGGACGGTCAGCTCCACGCCGATCGCCTCCGCCTCCTTCTCCAGCAGGCGCGACCAGCGGGCCGGAGCGGTCGGGTGGGGTTTGAACACCACGCGCGTGTGGCCGAGTTCGGCGGCGCCGCGCACCATGCGCACGTGCAGCTCTTCCTCCTCCTCGGCGGTCAGGATGCCCAGCGCGGAGAGGTACTGGCCCAGGAGCAGGGCGGGTTCGTGCAGGTCGGGCAGGTCGTTCTCGCCGTCGGCGAGACGGTCGAGCACCTTCACGAAGGCCTCGGTCGGCACGATCTCCGCCTCGACGCCGAACTCGGTCAGGAGCAGCGGGGTCAGGCCCGGCACCAGGTCCAGGTGCAGGAGGCGGCGCACCCGCGTGCCGACCAGGGGGTCGATCTTGTTGCGGGTGGGGCCGTAGCTCATCAGGCCGTCCGCGTAGACGTCCACGGGCGCGCCCGTGAAGACCTGCGCGAGGGCCAGGGCCGGGTTGACCTGGATCGACTCGACGGCCAGCTCGATGTCGTCGTCACCGAGGTCCCACAGGAGCCGGATGTACCGCTCCCACAGGGGGATGTCGTCCGCCCGGGGAGCCCAGCCGCCCGGATGGAAAGGGGAGATGGCCTCGTTCCAGGAACGTACGTCGTCGAAGCGGTCCCGAAGACGGTCGAAGCCCGGCATCTCGTCCACGGAGAGGGTCGTCTCCGGCGTCGCCGCGTTGTTGCTGACGAGCAGCAGCCGCCGGTCGGCGGGGCCGAAGCGGTCGGCGTCGATGGCGGCGGCGAGCGTCGCGGTGCCGTACAGCGTGGACGCGAGGAAGATCTGCGTCGTCGCCATTACGCGGCCACCTCCGCCGACACCGGGCGCCGACGAAGACGGCGAAGGCGGGTCGCCCGCTGTATGTCCATGGAGTCCAGGGCGTCGTCGAGAACGCCCTGCGGCATCCGCTTCAGGGCGGCCGCACTCAGTGACTTCAATTTCCGCGCCACTTGTGGCTCGAACCTTTCGATGGATCCCAGATGGTGGGAAATGATCGCGCAGTAAGTACGGACGGCCTTCGGCAGGAGTTTGTCCGCGTCGCGGTCCTGTGCCGTTTCCCGGACCACCTGGTCGAATGCCCGGATGAAATCGAGCTGGCGTACGTCACCGATCTGCGTGAGTGAGGATGCGACCCCGCGCCGGTAGAAGACGCCGAGCAGACCCACCGCCGCGAAGGATTCCGCCTCGCGGTGCAGGCGCCAGATCCACGGCCGGTCCTCCGCGGTGCGCAGGCCGTCGGTGAAGTGGAGCAGGCCCTGGTCGGCCAGGCGCCGGTGGTAGATGCCCGCCCAGGCGTAGGCGTAGTCGACGGACGTCGACCGGTCGGCGGGCAGGATGACGTCCCGCGGCGGCATGACGACGCCGCGCCTGCCGTGCGGGACACGGTGGATGGTGCGGGCCCGAGCGGTGCACTGCACATGGTCGGTACGCACGAAGTCGCAGCCCAACTGCTCGATGGCAGCGACGAGTCGCGCGTAATAACCGGGAGCGAGCCAGTCGTCACCGTCCAGGAAGGTGAGGTACTCGCCGCGCGCCGCGTCGAGGCCCGTGTTGCGGGCGGTCGCCAGACCGCCGTTCGTCTCATGTCTGAGATGGACGGCGCCGGGCAGTTCGCGCGCGGCGCGCTCCAGGATCTCTGGAGTCTCGTCCTTCGAACAGTCGTCGACGAGAATGAATTCGAAGTCTTCGCGTGCGTTCGCCCGCAGACTCTTCAAGGTGTCGGGCGCGTATTGCTGCACGTTGTAGAACGGCACGATGACGGAGAGCTTAACCACGTGGGTGACGTTAGGTGTCGGCCCGGCATTCGTCTTGGCCGAAGGCGAGACGTCAGGTGAACGACGCATGGCGGAATGGTTAACCCGCCTGCTTACCGGCGGATTCCCGGGCTGATTCGCCATTCGTCGGCGTGCTGTTAACCGTTTGTTGCACCTGAGTTGGGCCGCCAATCTCAATGGCTTCCTAGCGTCCTTCCTGTGCCAGTAAGCAACAGCGGGACGACACGGATCACCGTGCTCGCCGACTCCGACACCCGGTGGAAATGGGGTGCGCTCACCGCGAGCCGCCTCGCCAAGGCGCGCCTCGACGGACGCCTCCTCCGAGGCCGGGCGACACCCACCGTCCGCCAGCTCGAAGAGGTCGGTGTCCGCGCGGACACGCTCCGTGAGGTCACCGCGGTCGAGTTCCTGCGCGAGGTGGAGCGCGAAGCGCCCGACGTGATCGTGCTCGCCCTCGTGGGCGGCGCGGTCCAGGCGGTGCTGCACGGCCTCGCCCGGCTGGCGCGGGACAGCCACGGCAAGCGCCCCGTGATCGTCACCGGATACGTCGGCGTCGTCTACGAGAAGCTCGCCGACGGCCTGCTCCTGCGGCACGGCGCCGATGTGGTACTCGCCAACTCCCGCCAGGACGCCGAGCGTTTCCGCGCGGTGTACGGGGGAGTGGGCGCCGACGCCTCGGGAGTCGTGGAGAGCGCGCTGCCGTTCCTAGGCGGCGCCGCCTACCTCGAAAAGGGCCAGAAGCACGACCCGTACACGGTCGTCTTCGCCGCGCAGCCCTCCGTGCCGGACAGCCGCGCCCACCGCGCGTACCTGCTGCGCCGCATGGTCGAGCACGCACGCCTGCACCCGGACCGCGAGGTCCTGATCAAGCTGCGCAGCAAGCCCGGCGAACACACCACGCACATCGAGGAACTGCCCTACCAGAAGCTCGCCAAGGGCGAGGATCTGCCGCCCAACTGCCGCCTGGTGTACGGCAACATGGGCGAGGTTCTCGACCGTACCGACCTGCTCGTCACGGTCAGCTCCACCGCCGCGCTCGAATCCCTGCACCGCCGCATCCCCACCGCGGTCCTCACCGACCTCGGGGTGCGCGAGGCGCTCGGCAACCACCACTTCATCGGCTCCGGATGCCTGGCGTCCTGGGACGAGATCGACGCGGGGTACAGCCCCGAGGCCGCTCCGGAGTGGGTCGCACGGCAGGGCGTCGCGCCGGACGGGACGTACGCGAAGGCCTTCGACGCCGCACGCGAGCGCGTCGCGGAACTCCTCGCACAGCCCCAACTGCCGCCCGTCGCCCCGTACTACAGCCTCACCACCGCCCCCGGATACCTCCCCGGCATCCTGGCCCGCCACCACCTCGGCCCCGACGGCGGCCCGCTGCCCGGCGCACCCGCGGCGGACCGCGAGCCGGGCCCCGTGCGCCAGGCCGTCCGCAGCGCGGCGCGCGGCGCCTACCGGCACGGGGTGCAGCGCGTGGCCCCCGTCATCCGGCGGATGGGCGAGCTGTGATCCCCCACCCCTCTCAAGGAGCCCCCATGTCCCACTCCGCCCCAGGGAGCGCGCCCGCACGCCGCGTCCTCGCCGTCATCCCGGCCCGCGGCGGCTCCAAGGGCGTGCCCGCCAAGAACCTCGCCCCGGTCGGCGGCGTGCCCCTGGTGGCGCGCGCCATCCGCGAGTGCCTGGCCGCGCGGCTCGTCACGGACGTCGTCGTCTCCACGGACGACCACGTGATCGCCGAGGCCGCGCGCTCGGCCGGCGCCGAAGTGGTCCTGCGCCCCGCGGCCATCGCGGGGGACACCGCCACCAGCGAGGCGGCCGTCCTGCACGCGATGGACGCGCACGAATCGCTGCATGGCACCGCCGTGGACGTCGTCCTGCTCGTGCAGTGCACCAGCCCCTTCATCGTCCGCGAGGACCTCGACGGCGTGGTCGGCTCGATCACCGACGGCGGCGCGGACACCGCGCTGACCGTCGCGCCCTTCCACGGCTTCGTCTGGCGCGACGCCGACGACGAGCCCGCGGTCCTCGACGCGCGGCGCACCGGCCAGGTGGGCGGCACCACGAAGGTCGCCAACGCGACGGCCACCGACGGCGGTTACGGCGTCAACCACGACAAGTCCTTCCGCCCGCGCCGCCAGGACCGCCCCCAGGACCTCCTGGAGACCGGCGCGGTCTACGGCATGGACGTGACCGGCTTCCGCGAGCACAAGCACCGCTTCTTCGGCCGCACCGAACTCGTCCGTACGGACCCGGCGCGCGTCCTGGAGATCGACGACCCGCACGACCTCGCCCGCGCCCGCGCGCTCGCGCCGCTCTTCGACGGCGGCCGGGCCGACGCGCTTCCGACCCGCGAGGACATCGACGCGGTCGTACTCGACTTCGACGGCACCCAGACCGACGACAGGGTGCTGATCGACTCCGACGGACGGGAGTTCGTCTCCGTGCACCGCGGGGACGGACTCGGCATCGCGGCCCTGCGTGACGCGGGCCTGCCGCTGCTGATCCTGTCCACGGAACAGAACCCGGTCGTCGCCGCGCGCGCCAGGAAGCTGAAGCTTCCCGTCCTGCACGGCATCGACCGCAAGGACCTCGCACTCAAGCAGTGGTGCGAGGAGCAGGGCATCGCTCCCGAGCGCGTGCTCTACGTCGGAAACGACGTCAACGACCTCCCCTGCTTCAGCCTCGTCGGCTGGCCGGTGGCGGTCGCGAGCGCCCACGACGTCGTACGCGGCGCCGCACGCGCGGTCACCGCTCTCCCCGGTGGTGACGGCGCGATCCGAGAGATCGCCGCATGGATCCTCGGCCCCTCCCTCAACAAGTAAGGAACGTTCCTGTCATGAGCTCCAACTCCCGTCTGCGCACCTTCGGTTCGAAGACCGCCGGTCCCGGCCACCCCGTCTACATCACCGGTGAGATCGGCATCAACCACAACGGCGAGCTCGACAACGCCCTCGCCCTGATCGACGTGGCCGCCGACGCCGGCTGCGACGCGGTCAAGTTCCAGAAGCGCACCCCGGAGATCTGCACCCCGCGCGACCAGTGGGACATCGAGCGCGACACCCCCTGGGGCCGGATGACGTACATCGACTACCGCCACCGCGTGGAGTTCGGCGAGTCCGAGTACCAGGCCATCAGCGAGCACTGCAAGAAGCGCGGCATCGACTGGTTCGCTTCCCCGTGGGACACCGAGGCCGTCACCTTCCTGGAGAAGTTCGACGTCCCGGCCCACAAGGTCGCCTCCGCCTCCCTGACCGACGACGAGCTGCTGCGCTCGCTGCGCGCCACGGGCCGCACGGTCATCCTCTCCACGGGCATGTCGACCCCGAAGCAGATCCGCCACGCCGTCGAGGTCCTGGGCTCGGACAACATCCTGCTCTGCCACGCCACGTCGACGTACCCGGCGAAGGCGGAGGAGCTGAACCTCCGCGTCATCAACACCCTCCAGCAGGAGTTCCCGAACGTCCCGATCGGCTACTCCGGCCACGAGACGGGCCTGCAGACCACGCTCGCCGCGGTCGCCCTCGGCGCCACCTTCGTGGAGCGCCACATCACCCTCGACCGCGCCATGTGGGGCTCGGACCAGGCCGCGTCGGTGGAGCCCCAGGGTCTCACCCGCCTCGTCCGCGACATCCGCACCATCGAGGCCTCCCTCGGTGACGGCGTCAAGAAGGTCTACGAGTCCGAGCTCGGCCCGATGAAGAAGCTGCGCCGCGTCACGGGCGTCGTCGCCGAGGCGGACGCGGCCGAGGCGGCCGAGCGCGAGCCGGTCGCGGTCTGAGCGCGCAGCCGCTCTTACCGGCCCCCCACAAGGACAGGACACGGTCATACGACGATGAGCCCCCGACCCGGGCCGACGGCCCCCACCGATGCGGCGCCCACCACCCTGGCGTTCGTAGAGAGCCCCGTGCAGCTCCTCAACGTCCTTGAGTGGGCGCACTCGGCCGGGGCCACCGGCCCGGCCGGGGATCTCACCGTCGTCGTCCTCTCCCCGAACGACCCGATGACCCGCGGCCAGTTGCGCCGCATGGCCCAGCTGGCCCGCGACGAGGGCCTGAACGTCCGCTGGGAGGAGGCGCGCGGCGGTGGCGCCGCTCCCTTCCAGACGGTCGGCGGCCTGACGGGCTCGCTGCGGGCGGCGGACCGGATCGTGATCGGCGACCCGTTCTCGCGCTACGTGCAGCTGCTCCTGACCATCACGCGGGCCCGCTCGCTCGTGGTCGTGGACGACGGCACGGCCACGATGGAGTTCGTGGCCCAACTGGCCGCCGGGGAGCGCCTGGTGCGCTGGCACCGCCGGGGCGGCCGTCCTGGCGTGCGCGACATCGCCTTCGCCCCGATCTCGGCCTCCGCCCGGCGCCGCCTGACGCCCGGCGGCAGGCGCACGGTGGAGGTCTTCTCCTCCATGCCGATCGACTCGGCGCCGCAGGGCGTGCGGGTGACGCCGAACACCTTCGCCTGGACGCGGGAGCGGTTCGGCCCTCCCCGCGTCTCCAAGGGCGCGGACCTGGTGGGCACCTCTCTCGTGGAGACGGGCGTGGTGGACCTGGACCGCTACGTGGAAGCGGTCCGCAGCCTCTCCCGGGCGCACGGCGCCACCCGCTACTTCGCCCACCGCCGTGAAAGCTCGGAGAAGCTGCACCGCCTGGCGGTGGAGACGGGCCTCCAGGTGGTCCGCCCCGACCTCCCCCTGGAACTGATCGCCCGCAGAGGCCCGATCGGCCGCACGATCCTGAGCTTCCCCTCGACGGTGGTCCACACCCTGCCCCTGGCCCTGGCGGGCACGGAGGTCCGCGTGGCGGTCTGCGACATCGACCCGGCCTGGCTGACGGAAACCGCGTCCCCCCGGGCCCAGGGCTTCCTGTCGGGCGTGACGGGAACGGCCCGCGACGTCCACCGCCTGGCATCGGTGGCACCCGCACCCCACGGGATGGCCGCTACGGCCTGACGGTCAGGTGCGGCCGGGCCCGGTGCCACTGGTTCGGGAGCGCGCGTGTGACCAGCGGATTCGCCCTGAAAAGCCGGATAGTTTACCCATCTCAACTAGCGCCCATGCGCCACGCGGCCACATTTTCTTACCCTATCGGGCTGAACTTTTGTTGATCGTGGGTCAGTTGGCCCACCCCGCGCCCTACCCTTCAGAGGGTGAACCAACTGATGTCACGAGAGTCCGAGCGAGGGTCCGAGGCCGATCTGCCCGGGGAAGCAGCGGGGGACGCCCCCGGGGAAGCGGCACTCCCCGGCGCGCTCCCGCAAGCCCTGCGCACGGAACTCATCGCCTTCCGCCGCGACTTGCACATGCACCCTGAGCTGGGCAACCAGGAGTTCCGTACGACCGCGGCCCTCAAGGCCCGGCTCGAGCGGGCCGGCCTCAAGCCCCGCGTACTGGACATCGGCACCGGACTGGTCTGTGACATCGGCACCGAACAGTGGGACGGCGTGCGCCCCATGCTCGCGCTGCGCGCCGACATCGACGCGCTGCCCATCCCGGACACCAAGCTCGGCGTCGCGTACCGCTCCACCGTGCCCGACCGCGCCCACGCCTGCGGGCACGACGTGCACACCACCGTGGTGCTCGGCGCCGGGCTCGTCCTCGCCGGGCTGGCCGAGCAGGGCCAACTCCCGCAGCCCGTGCGGCTGATCTTCCAGCCCGCCGAGGAGGTCCTGCCCGGCGGCGCCCCCGACGCCATCGAGTCGGGCGTGCTCGACGGCGTCGGGCGCATCATCGGCGTGCACTGCGACCCGCGCGTGGACGCCGGGAAGATCGGGCTGCGGGCAGGCGCGATCACCTCCGCCTGCGACCGCCTGGAGGTCTCGCTCGACGGCGCGGGCGGCCACACCGCGCGCCCCCACCTCACCACCGACCTCGTCACCGCCGCCGCCAAGGTCGCCACCGAGGTCCCCGCCCTGGTCGCCCGGCGCATCGACGCCCGCTCGGGCCTCGCGGTGACCTGGGGCCGCATCGAGTCGGGGCACGCCTGCAACGTCATCCCGCAGCACGCCGAACTCTCCGGCACCGTCCGCTGCCTCGACCTCACCGCCTGGCGGAAGGCGCCCGACCTGGTGCACGGCGCCATCCAGGAGATCGCCGACCTCTACCGCGCCAAGTCCGAGGTCAACTACATCCGCGGCGTCCCGCCCGTCGTCAACGACCCGGACGTGACGGACCTGTTGAGCGAGGCCATGCGCCGGCGCCTGGGCCCGCACTCCGTCGAGGACACCGAACAGAGCCTGGGCGGCGAGGACTTCTCCTGGTACCTGGAGCACGTGCCGGGCGCCATGGCCCGCCTCGGCGTCCGCACGCCCGGCGAGCGCACCGTCCGCGATCTGCACCAGGGCGACTTCGACGCGGACGAGACCGCGATCACGGTGGGCGTCGAGCTCTTCACCGCGGCGGCCTTGATCGACAGTGCCCGGTAGGTAACCACCGCTATTGGCCGGTTACGACGGACCCGTTCACCCGGACGTAACCGGCCCTCGGCACGAATAGGTAACGGCAGTGCGAAACCCCGTTCCCCTCCCTTTCTACGCGCGTTACTGTGCGCCGAAATCAGGCCCTTCAAGGGTGCTTTGAGGAACGTAAGGGGTGCGTCCTATGCGTCTTCGTCGAGGATCTCGTGGAACCCGAGGATCAAAGCTCTCCCAAGTGGCCGTCGTGGTGGCCTCCCTCGCCCTCGCGGCCTCCGCGTGCGGCAAGACCAGCAGCGAGGCATCACAGGACGACGACAAGGGCGACACGTCCGGCTCGTCCTCGAAGTACAAGGCCAAGGGCGTCGGCCTCGCGTACGACATCGGCGGCCAGGGCGACCAGTCGTTCAACGACGCCGCGTACACCGGATACGCCAAGGCCCGCAAGGACTTCAAGATCGGCGGCGTGGACATGGAGCCGGGCGACGGCGAGTCCAGCGCCGACAAGGTCCAGCGCATCGAGCAGCTGGCCAAACAGGGCTACGACCCGGTGATAGGCGTCGGCTTCATCTACGCCCCCGCCATCAAGGAGGCGGCCGAGAAGTTCCCGAAGACGACCTTCGGGATCATCGACGACAACACCGTCAAGGCCGACAACGTCGCCGACCTCGTGTTCCACGAGGAGCAGGGGTCCTACCTGGCGGGCGTCGCCGCCGCGAAGGCGACCAAGGCCGACCACGTCGGTTTCATCGGCGGTGTCGACATCAACCTCATCCACAAGTTTGAGGCGGGCTTCGTCCAGGGCGTCAAGTCCGTCAACCCCAAGATCAAGATCGAGAAGCGGTATCTGACCGAGAAGCCCGAGGACGGCGGCTTCTCCAGCCCCGACAAGGGCCAGAACGCGGCGAGCGGCCAGATCGAGTCCGGCGCCGACGTGCTCTACCACGCGGCGGGCCTCTCCGGGCAGGGCGTGATCCAGGAGGCCGGCTCCCAGAAGGTGTGGGCGATCGGCGTCGACTCCGACCAGTACAAGCAGAAGGCCCTGGCCAAGTACAAGGACTACATCCTCGGCTCGGCCCTCAAGGACGTCGGCGGCGCCGTCTACGACCTGACGAAGTCGGTCGTCGAGGGCAAGCCGATCACGGGCGAGCAGCGCTACGACCTGAAGTCCGGGCGCGTGGGGTTCGCCGACTCGAATCCGAAGTACACGGCGATGAAGGACGTGGTCGCCGCCGTGGAGAAGGCGGAGAAGGACATCGTCGACGGAAAGGTCACGGTCAAGACCGTTCCGTAGCCCGTCCTACGCCGGTCCGCGGCCGGCCTCGCGACAGGTCCCGCGACAGGTGGGGCGCCCCCCGCGGTGCGGGGCGCCCCACACAGCGTACACCCTCCCCCAAAGCTGCGGCCACAGCGCGATAACGGACCGGACAGAAGGGGTCTTAATTAAGGGGTAAGCGCGGTAAGCAGCGGCGAAATCAACG
>NZ_JBHUZJ010000144.1:0-11362 GCF_042667685.1 Streptomyces sp. NPDC057302
CCTCTCGTCGTGCCGTATGCCGTGCCTACATCTCGCCCAGCGTGACGTCGGCCGTCTTGTCCGAGCCGTCCCGTACGTACGTCACCTGCGCCTTGTCGCCCGGCTTCTCCCCGGCGAGCGCCTCGGAGAGCGAGGTGATCGTGGTGAGCTCGGCATCGCCCAGCTTGGTGATGATGTCGCCGGCCTCGATGCCCGCCTTGGCCGCGGCGCCGTCCTTCTGCGCCTCGACGACGGCGACACCCGCGGGCTTGTAGTCGTCGCCGAGGACCGTGCGTCCCGTGATGCCGAGGGCGGCCCGGCCGGAGTCGGTGACCTTGCCGTCCTTGATGATCTGGTCGGCGATGGTCTTGACCATCGCCGACGGGATGGCGAACCCGATGCCGGGCGCCGCGCTGTCGCCCAGGTTCGGGTCGGTCGCGGCGAGCGTCGGAATGCCGATGACCTCGCTGTCGAGGGTGACCAGGGCGCCGCCGCTGTTGCCCGGGTTGATCGCGGCGGACGTCTGCACCATGTTCGCGATGGTCGCCCCGGTGGCGCCCTCGGAGCGGCCCTCGCTGACGGTCCTGCCGGTCGCCGAGATGATGCCCTGCGTGACGCTGGACGACAGGCCGAGCGGTGAACCCATGGCGAGCACGATCTGCCCGACCTCGGCCTTCGTGGAGTCCGCGAACTTGGCGGCCTTGAGCCCGCTCGGCGGATTGTTGATCTTGATGACGGCGAGATCCTGCTCGGGGTACGAGGAGACGAGCTCGGCGGTGAGTGCCTGCTTGCCGGTGGCCGTCGTGACCTTGAAGGTCTTTTCCTTGCCCACGACATGGGCGTTGGTGACGACATGGCCCTCGTCGTCGTAGACGACGCCGGAGCCGAGGCTGTCGGAGGCGTCGATCTGGACGACCGAGGGCAGGACGTCCTTGATCACCTGCTGGTAGTCGCTCTGCAGATCACTGTCCGCCATGGGCGCGGCCTGAGTGGTGGATTCACCGGAGTCCCCGGAGCCGTGGCTGGAACAGCCGCTCAGAAGTAGCCCGGCGGCGACGGCAGCGGCGGCGGTGACGTTACGGAGGTGCGAGACAGTCATGTCCCGAGTGTCGGGTTCGCCACCATGTGTCGCCCTGAATTAGAGGGCCGATCAGGGCGTTCGGCCCACCCTCACCGACTCTGCCGCGGGGTGATCGGGTGGGTGGCCGGGAAACATCCGCCGTGAAGCGGCGGTCCGGTCAGTCCCGCACGCCGCAGACGTGCAGCAGAGCCGCGACCCGGCGGTACGGGTCGGTCCGCCCGGCCCGCTCCTCGGCGGCGAGCAACGCCGCCAACTCCGCGTCCTTTGGCGGAACCGCCGTATCCGCCGCACCATCGGTGAAGACCCGCACGCCGTACCAGGCGTGCAACGGCGCGGCGATCCCCGCGAGCGAAGCGGACACCGCGTCCAGCCGGTCGGCCCGCGCCTGGAGCCCGAGCCGATTGCGGTACACGGTGGAGTCGAAGGCGCCCATCGCCCCGGCCCAGTCCCCGGCGAGCCCCGGCCGCATGGCAAGGGCGTCCGCGTTCCGCACGAGCAGGGAGAGCAGCCCGCCGTGGGCCAGCATCCGGGCGAGCCCCGCGAGCAGCGCGTCCGGCTCCTCGACGTACATCAGCACGCCGTGGCAGAGCACGACGTCGAAGCTCCCCGGCAGGAAGTGCACCCCGGTCTCGCGCCCGTCGCCCTCGACGATGCGCACCCGGCCCCGGATGCCCTCGGGCTCGGCGGCGAGCGCGGCACGCGCCGCGGCCACCATCGCCGGATCCTGCTCGACGCCCGTCACCTTGTGCCCGGCACGGGCGAGTCGCAGCGCCTGCGTGCCCTGGCCCATGCCCACGTCGAGCACCCGCAGCCGCTGCCCCACGGGGAAGCGCCCGGCTATCTGCTCGTCGAGCTGCCGGGTCACCAGCTCCTGGCGTACGGCATTGCGAAGGCCGCCCAGCTTCTCCAGCCACGCGGCGGCCCCGCCGGCGAAACCGCTCAGGGCCGCTCTCCGCGCTTGACCTGCGGCTTCGGCAGCCTCAGACGGCGCATCTGGAGCGTACGCATCAGGGCGTACGCGACGGCGCCCTTCTTGCTCTCGCTCGGGAAGCGCTCGTTCAGGCGCTTCTTCAGGCGGACCGCCGTCGTCACCGAGTCCACGATGATCAGGACGATCACGAAGAGCCAGAGCAGCAGCGCGATGTTCTGCAGCTGCGGGATCCGGACCATGCTCAGTACGAGGATGATCACGGCCAGCGGCAGGAAGAACTCGGCGATGCAGAACCGCGAGTCGACGAAGTCACGCGCGAACTTGCGCACGGGACCCTTGTCGCGGGCCGGCAGATAGCGCTCGTCGCCGCTGGCGAGCGCCTGGCGCTGCTTGTCCATCTGGACGCGGCGCTCACTGCGCTGTCGCTTCGCCGCCTCCTTGCGCGTCACAGGCGTATTGGCCACGCTGCGGCGCTGGGTCTGGGCCTCACTGCGCTTGGGCGTGGGGCGGCCCTTGGGGGCCTGCGGGTCACGGGTCTGCTGGGAGTCGGTCACCGGGGCCTTGCTCGCCGGGGCCTTCTCGTCCTTGGATCGGCTACGGAACACAAAACCCAAGGGTACGGGGTGTGAACGTGTGGACCCCCGCCTTGTGGGGAACGATCCGGCAACACCGGGCGTCTTGATTGTGTGCCTAAGGGGACGTTCCGTGTGGTTTACAAGCGGTTTTTCGGGCGGTTCCCGGGGGTGCACCTACTCCCTACGCCTGAGCCCGGCCGGACACAGTCGTCCTTGGGGATGAGCGCATCCGCACGCGAACAGTGCGGTAATGGATGCAGGGCCCGTACTGTGGGTTCTGAGCAGTACCTGGAGCTGGAAGTCCGTCAGAAGGGGGCGCGCGAAGCCCATGAGCGGTGTCATGAAGCGTATGGGGATGATCTTCCGCGCGAAGGCGAACAAGGCCCTTGACCGGGCCGAGGACCCGCGCGAAACCCTCGATTACTCGTACCAGAAACAGCTCGAGCTGCTGCAGAAGGTGCGCCGCGGTGTCGCCGACGTGGCGACCTCGCGCAAGCGCCTGGAGTTGCAGCTGAGCCAGCTCCAGAAGCAGTCCTCCACCCTTGAGGACCAGGGCCGCAAGGCCCTCGCCCTGGGCCGTGAGGACCTGGCCCGTGAGGCGCTCTCGCGCCGTGCGGCGCTTCAGCAGCAGGTGACCGACCTGGAGACGCAGCACCAGACGCTCCAGGGCGAGGAGGAGAAGCTCACCCTTGCGGCGCAGCGCCTCCAGGCCAAGGTCGACGCCTTCCGCACGAAGAAGGAGACGATCAAGGCCACGTACACCGCGGCCCAGGCGCAGACCCGGATCGGCGAGGCCTTCTCCGGCATCTCCGAGGAGATGGGCGACGTCGGCATGGCGATCCAGCGCGCCGAGGACAAGACCGCGCAGCTCCAGGCACGGGCCGGCGCGATCGACGAGCTCCTGGCGTCGGGCGCCCTCGACGACTCCTCCGGGCTCGCCAAGGACGACATCCAGTCCGAGCTGGATCGTCTCTCCGGTGGTACTGATGTAGAGCTGGAACTGCAGCGGATGAAGGCCGAGCTGGCAGGGGGCTCGACGTCGAAGCAGGCCATCGAGCCGGGTCAGGGACAGCCCCAGGCCCAGCAGCCGCAGGACACCCCGCGCTTCGACAAGCAGTAGTTCACCGCTCACGTCCGAGGAGGGCGACATGATCGTACGGATCATGGGGGAGGGGCAGGTGAAGCTGGCCGACGGCCACTTCACCGAACTGAACAAGCTGGACGACGAGCTGCTCGAGGAGATCGAGAGCGGCGACGAGTCCGGCTTCCGCCGGACACTGAACGCGTTGCTGGACAAGGTCAGGGAGCTGGGCGAGCCCCTCGCGGACGACGCCCTGGAACCCTCCGAGCTGATCCTCCCGGCACCGGACGCGACGCTGGACGAGGTCCGCGCAATGCTGAGCGACGACGGGTTGATCCCGGGCTAGACCCCGCTTCGCGGCGGATGTCTCCCACCCCGCCCGCCCATAACCAGGCGGTGCCAAAGTGGCCGAGAACTGGACGCGGGGCAATCGAGTGGGTGGGCGGGACAGGTCTGCCCGGAAGGCGACCCTGAGCCGAGGCCTGGGGTCGTTGCCCCGCAGGGGCGAGCCGTCGGACCGGTCCCAGCAGCCCGCAGGGCCCCGTACCGTTCAAGGCGTGACCACTCTCGTGCGAGGCCGCTGTTGGGCCAAGGCGCATCCCCTGGCTGTGGACGCCGCCCTCGCGGCAGCCGTTCTCATATGCATGGTCATCGGCTCCTTCGTCGAGCCGTACGGCCATGACGGCGGCCCCACCTGGGGCACCCGCACCCCGAGCACCCTCAGCCTCGTCCTGATGACGCTCGGCGCAATCGCCCTTGTCTTCCGCCGCCGCGCCCCCTGGATCGTGCTCGCCGCGACCTGCGGCTTCACCGTCGTCGACCTGGTCACCGGCGAGTTCCGCGGCGGCGTCGTGATGAGCGCGGTCATCGCCCTCTTCACCGTCGCCGCCCGCACCAATCGCCCCACCACCTGGCGCATCGGCCTGGTCACCATGACCGGGCTCACCGCGGTGGCGATGCTGGCGGGCCCCCTGCCCTGGTACGCCCAGGAGAACCTCGGCATCTTCGCCTGGACCGGCATGGCCGCGGCCGCCGGTGACGCCGTCCGCAGCCGCCGCGCCTTCGTGGACGCCATACGCGAACGTGCCGAGCGCGCCGAACGCACCCGCGAGGAAGAGGCCAGGCGCCGTGTCGCCGAGGAGCGGCTGCGCATCGCCCGCGACCTGCACGACGTGGTCGCCCACCACATCGCCCTCGTCAACGTCCAGGCGGGCGTCGCCGCCCACGTCATGGACAAGCGGCCCGACCAGGCCAAGGAAGCCCTCTCGCACGTACGCGACGCCAGCCGCTCCGCCCTCAACGAACTGCGCGCCACCGTCGGCCTGTTGCGCCAGACCGGTGACCCCGAGGCGCCCACCGAGCCCGCGCCGGGCCTGGCCCGCCTCGACGACCTCGTGGAGACCTTCCGCCACGCGGGCCTCCCCGTGGAGGTGACCTGCGGCGACGCGGCGGCGGACCTGCCCGCCGGAGTCGACCTGGCCGCCTACCGGATCATCCAGGAAGCCCTCACGAACGTGCAGAAGCACGCGGGCACGGGCGCCAAGGCCGAGGTCAGCGTCATCCGCGTAGGACCGAACGTCGAGGTCACGATCCTGGACGACGGAGGGGGCGAGAAGAAGGAGCCGGGCGGGGACGGCGAAGGCGGCGGGCACGGCCTGCTCGGCATGCGCGAGCGCGTCAGCGCCCTCAACGGCCGCTGTACCGCCGGACCCCGCTACGGCGGCGGATTCCGCGTCCATGCGATCCTGCCGGTCACGGCAAAGCCGGTCACCCCGGCAGAGGGAGGGACCGCGTGACGATCCGGGTGCTGCTCGCCGACGATCAGGCACTGCTGCGCAGCGCGTTCAAGGTGCTCGTCAACTCCGAGCCCGACATGGAGGTCGTCGCCGAGGCGTCGGACGGCGCCGAGGCCGTCGAGCTGGCCAAGTCAATGGCCGCCGACGTCGTGCTCATGGACATCCGGATGCCCGGCACGGACGGCCTCGCCGCCACCCGCCTGATCAGCGCCGACCCCTCCCTGGCCCACGTACGCGTGGTCATGCTGACGACCTTCGAGGTCGACGAGTACGTGGTGCAGTCGCTGCGCGCCGGTGCCTCCGGCTTCCTCGGCAAGGGCGCGGAGCCGGACGAACTGCTCGGCGCGATCCGGATCGCGGCGGCGGGCGACGCCCTGCTCTCCCCGGTGGCGACGAAGGGCCTGATCGCCAAGTTCCTCGCGCAGGGCGGCAGTTCGGACGAGAGCGGCGGGGCCCGCAGCGAGCGGCTCGACGCGCTCACCGGGCGTGAGCGCGAGGTCCTCGTGCAGGTCGCGGGCGGGCACTCGAACGACGAGATCGCCGAGCGGCTCAAAGTCAGCCCGCTCACGGTGAAGACCCACGTGAACCGTGCGATGGCGAAGCTGGGCGCCCGCGACCGGGCACAACTCGTCGTCATTGCCTACGAATCGGGCCTGGTACGTCCAAGGGTGGAGTGAGTGCGGGCGCAACGTACTGCGGTCGCAGTATGCGCCGCATAAGAACGGGTCCTCGGAGTGACGATTCCTGCCCTGGACATGGCAGATCGTGTAGGGGGCACCGGCTCGCCGGTGCCCGTTCCTGCGCAGTACGCCACAGAGAGAGACCACCATGTCCTGGCTGTCCCGGTTCAGCCTCGCCCAACGGGCCCTTGTCGGGCTGATATCGATCATCGCCCTCGTCTTCGGCGCGATCGCGATCCCTCAGCTCAAGCAGCAGTTGCTGCCCTCCATCGAACTCCCGATGGTGTCCGTCCTGGCCCCGTATCAGGGCGCGTCCCCCGATGTGGTCGAAAAGCAGGTCGTCGAACCGCTGGAGTCCTCGCTCGACGCGGTCGACGGAATCACCGGCATCACCTCCACGGCGAGCGAGGGCAACGCCGTGATCATGGCCCAGTTCGACTACGGCAACGGCTCCAAGCAGCTCGTCGCCGATGTCCAGCAGGCCGTGAACCGCTCCCGCGCCGAACTCCCCGACGACGTCGACCCGCAGGTCATCGCGGGCTCCACGGACGACATCCCGACCGTGGTCCTCTCCGTCACCTCCGACAAGGACCAGCAGGCGCTCTCCGACCAGCTCGACCGCACCGTCGTGCCCGCCATGGAGGACATCGACGGCGTCGGCCAGGTCACCGTCGACGGAGTGCGCGACCTCCAGGTCGACGTCACCCCCGACGACAAGAAGCTGGCCAAGGCGGGCCTGACCCCGGCCGCCCTGGGCCAGGCGCTCCAGGCCGGCGGCGCCACGCTCCCGGCGGGCTCCTTCGACGAGGACGGCAAGAACCGCACCGTCCAGGTCGGCGGCGGCTACACCTCCCTGAAGCAGATCCAGGACCTGATGGTCACCGCCGAGGCCAAGCCCGGGGAGCGTCCGGGCAAGCCGGTGCGTCTCGGTGATGTCGCCACGGTGAAGCAGCAGCCCTCGGAGGCCACGTCCATCACCCGGACGAACGGCACCCCGAGCCTCGCCGTCGCGATCACGATGGACCAGGACGGCAGCGCCGTCGCCATCTCCGACGCGGTCAAGGACAAGCTGCCCGACCTCCGCAAGGACCTGGGCGCCGGATCGGACCTGACGGTCGCCAGCGACCAGGGCCCGGCCGTCTCCAAGTCCATCGACGGCCTCACCACCGAGGGCGCGCTCGGCCTGGTCTTCGCGGTCCTGGTCATCCTGGTCTTCCTGGCGTCGATCCGCTCGACGCTGGTCACCGCGGTCTCCATCCCGCTCTCGGTGGTCCTGGCCCTGATCGTGCTGTGGACGCGGGACCTCTCGCTCAACATGCTCACGCTCGGCGCGCTGACCATCGCCATCGGCCGGGTCGTCGACGACTCGATCGTGGTCCTGGAGAACATCAAGCGCCACCTCGGCTACGGCGAGGAGCGCGAGGCCGCGATCATCAAGGCGGTCAAGGAGGTCGCGGGCGCCGTGACGTCCTCGACCCTGACCACCGTCGCGGTGTTCCTGCCGATCGGCCTGACCGGCGGCATGGTGGGCGAGCTCTTCGGCTCCTTCTCGCTGACGGTCACGGCGGCGCTCCTGGCGTCCCTGCTCGTCTCGCTGACGGTGGTGCCGGTCCTGTCGTACTGGTTCCTGCGTCCTCCCAAGGACGTACGCGGCGCCGACCCGGAGGAGGCCCGCCGCAAGGCCGAGGAGAAGGAGGCGAAGAGCAGGCTCCAGCGCTTCTACGTCCCCGTCCTGCGCTTCGCGACCCGCCGCCGCTTCACCAGCCTCGCCATCGCGATCGTGATCCTCGTGGGTACGTTCGGCATGGCGCCGCTCCTGAAGACCAACTTCTTCGACCAGGGCGAGCAGGAAGTCCTGACCGTCAAGCAGGAGTTGAAGCCGGGCACCAGCCTCGCGGCGTCCGACGCGTCGGCCAAGAAGATCGAGAAGATGCTGGACGGCATCGACGAGATCAAGGACTACCAGGTCACGGTCGGCAGCTCCGGCTTCATGGCGGCCTTCGGCGGCTCCACGGACACCAACCAGGCCTCGTACACCCTGACGCTCAAGGACAAGGCGTCGTACGACAAGACGCAGGACCTGGTCGAGGAGGAGCTCGGCAAGCTCTCCGGCATCGGCCAGACGTCCATCGCGGCCGGTGACGGCTTCGGCAGCCAGGACCTGAGCGTGGTCGTCAAGGCCGCCGACGGCGACGTGCTGGCCAAGGCGTCCGAGGAGGTCCGCGACGAGGTCGCGAAGATCGACGACGTCACGGACGTGCAGAGCGACCTCTCGCAGAGCATTCCGCGGATCTCGGTCAAGGCCAACTCCAAGGCCGCCGCTGCCGGGTTCAACGACACCACCCTCGGTCAGGCCGTCGCCCAGGCGGTCCGCGGCACCGAGAGCGGCAAGGCGACCCTGGACGACACCGAGCGCGACGTCGTGGTGAAGTCGGCGCAGCCGGCGAAGACCCTCGCCCAGCTGCGCGAGCTGAACCTCGGTTCGGTGAAGCTCGGTGACATCGCCTCGGTCAAGCTGGTCGACGGACCGGTCTCGATGACCCGCATCGACGGCGCCCGCGCCGCGACGATCACCGCGAAGCCGACCGGCGAGAACACCGGCGCGGTCAGCGCCGACCTCACCAAGAAGCTCGACGCGCTGAACCTTCCGGACGGCGCCACGGCGTCCATCGGCGGTGTCTCCGAGGACCAGGACGAGGCGTTCGCCTCGCTCGGCCTCGCGATGCTCGCGGCGATCGCGATCGTCTTCATGCTGCTCGTGGCGACGTTCCGCTCGCTGGTCCAGCCGCTGATCCTGCTGGTCTCGATCCCGTTCGCGGCCACCGGCGCGATCGGCCTCCTCATCGCGACGGACACCCCGATGGGCGTCCCGGCGATGATCGGCATGCTGATGCTGATCGGCATCGTGGTGACGAACGCGATCGTCCTGATCGACCTGATCAACCAGTACCGCAAGCAGGGTCACGGCGTGGTCGAAGCGGTCGTCGAGGGTGGCCGCCACCGCCTGCGCCCGATCCTGATGACGGCGCTCGCGACGATCTTCGCGCTGCTCCCGATGGCCCTCGGCATCACGGGCGAGGGCGGCTTCATCGCCCAGCCGCTCGCGGTGGTGGTCATCGGCGGCCTGATCACGTCGACGCTCCTCACCCTCCTCCTCGTGCCGACGCTGTACGCGATGGTGGAACTCCGCAAGGAGCGCAGGCGCGACAAGCGCGAGGCGAAGCGGGCGAAGAAGGCCGGCGTCCCGCCGCAGGCCGACGCCGCGTCGGACGAACCGGCACCGGCTCAAGTCTGACCCCGCGGGCCGGTGGGGGCTGATCGCGCAGTTCCCCGCGCCCCTTACGGGGCGCCCCTCACCCAGAGGGGCGCCCCGTTCACGTACTGCCTACGGCAGCGCCAGCATCCGCTCCAGGGCCAGCTTCGCGAACTGCTCGGTCTCGCGGTCGACCTCGATCTGGTTGACCAGCTTGCCCTCGGCGAGGGATTCGAGCGCCCAGACCAGGTGGGGCAGGTCGATCCGGTTCATGGTCGAGCAGAAGCAGACCGTCTTGTCGAGGAAGACGATCTCCTTGTCCTCGGCGGCGAAACGGTTCGCCAGGCGGCGTACGAGGTTCAGCTCGGTCCCGATCGCCCACTTGGAACCGGCGGGCGCCGCCTCCAGGGTCTGGATGATGTGCTCCGTGGAGCCCACGTGGTCCGCGGCGGCCACGACCTCGTGCTTGCACTCGGGGTGCACCAGGACGTTCACGCCGGGAATCCGCGCGCGCACGTCCTCCACCGACTCCAGCGAGAAGCGCCCGTGCACCGAGCAGTGCCCGCGCCACAGGATCATCTTCGCGTCCCGCAGCTGCTCGACGGTCAGGCCGCCGTTCGGCTTGTGCGGGTTGTAGAGGACGCAGTCCTCCAGCGTGAGGCCCATGTCCCGGACCGCGGTGTTGCGGCCGAGGTGCTGGTCGGGCAGGAAGAGGATCTTCTCGCCCTGCTCGAAGGCCCACTCCAGGGCCCGCTTGGCGTTGGACGAGGTGCAGATCGTCCCGCCGTGCTTGCCGGTGAAGGCCTTGATGTCGGCCGAGGAGTTCATGTACGAGACGGGCACGACCTGCTCGGCTATCCCGGCCTCGGTCAGCACGTCCCAGCACTCCGCTACCTGCTCGGCGGTGGCCATGTCGGCCATCGAGCAGCCGGCGGCCAGGTCGGGCAGGACGACCTTCTGGTCGTCGGTGGTCAGGATGTCCGCGGACTCGGCCATGAAGTGCACGCCGCAGAAGACGATGTACTCGGCCTCCGGCTTGGCGGCGGCGTCCTTGGCCAGCTTGAAGGAGTCGCCGGTGACATCCGCGAACTGGATGACCTCGTCGCGCTGGTAGTGGTGGCCGAGCACGAAGACCTTGTCGCCGAGCTTCTCCTTGGCGGCGCGAGCGCGCTCCACGAGGTCGGGGTCGGAGGGCGACGGCAGATCGCCGGGGCACTCCACGCCGCGCTCGCTCCTGGGGTCGGCCTCGCGGCCGAGCAGCAGGAGGGCGAGCGGCGTGGGCTGAACATCGAGGTCCACGAGGTCCCCGGGGGACTGGGCGGTGGTCACGACACGCACCCTTTCTGTTCTGCAGACGAGCCTTTTCGTCTAATTGACGTTATCTATCATAACCGCTTCACGTCAGTTTGACGATGGCCATAGTGTCGATGTGACGCGTTCGCCTCTGCCGGGTCGATGCCCCTCGCGGCGGCATGTGCGAGCATGAAGGGACAGACAGCCGAGAGAACAGCACTCGGCCCGGAATGAATCCGCGGCCCCGCCGGTTGCAACCGTCGGCAAGCAGTCTCCGTACAACCCGGGAGAGAAGCAGATGTCCGTATCGGACGAGACCACCACCGTGAGCGACGGCATCCTCCTGTCCGACGCCGCCGCGGGCAAGGTCAAGGGCCTTCTTGAGCAGGAGGGCCGGGACGACCTGGCGCTGCGCGTCGCCGTTCAGCCCGGCGGCTGCTCGGGCCTTCGCTACCAGCTGTTCTTCGACGAGCGCTCGCTCGACGGCGACGTCGTCAAGGACTTCGACGGCGTGAAGGTCGTCACCGACCGGATGAGCGCTCCCTACCTGGGCGGCGCCTCCATCGACTTCGTCGACACCATCGAGAAGCAGGGCTTCACGATCGACAACCCGAACGCCACGGGCTCCTGCGCCTGCGGCGACTCGTTCAGCTAAATCTGTACGCAGTGAGCTGAGACCGTACGTATGACGGC
>NZ_JBHUZJ010000145.1:0-10922 GCF_042667685.1 Streptomyces sp. NPDC057302
AACGGTCCGCGCTCCGTGGTGGTGGCGGGTGACGCCGACGCCTTGGACGAGTTGATGGAGTCCTGCGCGGCCGATGAGGTGCGCGCCCGCCGGGTGCCGGTGGATTACGCCTCGCACTCGCCGCACGTCGAGCGCATCCAGGAGGCGTTGGCGGACGTCCTTGCCGGGGTCGAGCCCCAGCACGCGAGTGTGCCGATGCTGTCGACGGTCACGGGGGAGTGGTTGACCGGGACTGAGGTCGGTGCGGAGTACTGGTATCAGAACTTGCGCAACACCGTCCGGTTCGAGGACGCGACGCGCGGCCTGCTCGACCAGGGGTTCGGCGCGTTCGTCGAATGCAGCCCGCACCCCGTCCTCACCATCGGCGTGACCGAGACGGTGGAGGCAACCGGCGGCGACGCCGTCACGGTGGGCACACTGCGCCGGGACGAGGGTGGCCTCGACCGGTTCTTGCTCTCCGTCGCCGAGGCGTACGTAGGGGGCCTGCCGTTCGACTGGCGTGCCGTGGTGCCCGCCGGGCAGCACGTCGACCTGCCCACCTACCCCTTCCAGCGCAAGCACTACTGGCTCGACGCTCCCCGAGACCTGCGCTTCGTCGAAGCGGCCGGTGGTCTCGGCCTGGCCGACGCCGAGCACCCGCTGCTCGGCGCCGCCATGGAACTCGCCGACGAGCAGGGCCTGGTGTGCACCGGCAGGCTGGGCACGGACACCCACCCGTGGCTCGCCGACCACGCCGTCGCGCAGACGGTGCTCCTGCCCGGTACCGCCTTCGCGGAGATCGCGCTCGCCGCGGGCGGCAGGCTCGGCCTCGACGAGGTGGAGGAACTGGCGCTCGCCGCACCCCTGGTGCTGCCCGAACGCGGCGGAGTGCGCCTGCGGGTGACGGTCGGCGGCGACGACGGCTCAGGGCGGCGGGCGCTGAGCATCGACTCCTGCCCGGACGACCCGGCGGCTGCCGACTGGACCCGCAACGCCACCGGCTTCCTCACCACCGGAGCCCCCGCGGAGCCGGCCCCGGCCGCACAGTGGCCGCCCGCCGGAGCCGAGCCCGTCGACGTCGACGGCCTCTACGACAGCCTGGAAGGGGCCGGGTTCGTCTACGGGCCCGCCTTCCAGGGCCTCAGGGCGGCATGGCGCGGCGAGGGCGCCGTGTACGCCGACATCAGACTTGACGAGGACCAGCACCGGGACGCCGCATCGTTCGGGCTCCACCCGGCGCTGCTCGACGCCGCGCTGCACGCCTGCATGCTCGGCGGCCTCGTCGAAGACGCCGGTCGACCCCGGCTCCCGTTCTCCTGGAGCGGGATCCGATGGCACGCGACCGGTGCCACAGCGGCGCGGGTACGGCTCACCACCGCCGGACCCGATGCCGTCTCGCTGGAACTGACCGACGTACAGGGGAACCCCCTGGCGACGGTCGCATCCCTGGTCCTGCGGCCGATCGCCGCGGACCAATGGGGTGCGCGCCACCGCGATTCACTGTTCCGGCTGGAGTGGGTGGCCGCACCGACCCGTGCGGCCACCCCCGCTCCCGCCCGCGGTTGCGCGATCGTCGGCCCGGACGACCTCAAGGTCGGCGCGGGCCTCGCCGCGGCCGGTGTCGCCGTCGAGGAGCACGAAGACCTCGCTGCCCTCGCCGAGGCCGGGGTGCCGGGTCTTGTCGTCGTCCCGTGCGCCGAGGACGACGCGGGGCCGGTGGCCGCCGCCCGTACCGCCGCTCTGCGTGCGCTGGGCCTGGCCCAGGAGTGGCTGGCCGACGACCGGTTCCTCGACTCCCGTCTCGTCTTCGTGACCCGGGGGGCCGTCGCGACGGGCCCCGACGAGGACGTGACCGACCTCGCCGACGCGACGGTGTGGGGTCTGATCCGGTCGGCGCAGTCCGAGAACCCCGACCGGTTCACGCTGGTCGACGTGGACGGCCACGACACCTCCTGGACGGCGCTGGCCGCCGCTCTCGCCGCCGCCTCCGAGCCGCAACTGGCGCTGCGTGACGCCGACGTGCTGGTGCCGCGCATCGCCCGGACCCGGCCGTCCGACGTGGACTCCGGGATCGCGTTCGCACCCGGCGGCACGGTCCTGGTGACCGGCGCCACCGGCATGATCGGCGGCCTCGTCACCCGGCACCTCGTGACCGAGCACGCCGTCCGGCATCTCGTCCTCGTCAGCCGCAGCGGCGCCACCGCGCCCGGCGCCGAGGAACTCCGCGCCGAACTGACCGGCCTCGGCGCACACGTGACGCTCGCCGCCTGCGACGTCACCGACCCGGAAGCGCTGGCGGAACTCCTCGCCGAGGTGCCCGCGGACCACCCGCTCACCGGCGTGGTCCACTCGGCGGGCGTCCTGGACGACGGCACGATCAGGACGCTGACCCCGGACCAGGTCGACCAGGTGTTCCGCCCCAAGGTCGACGCGGCCTGGCACCTGCACGAGCAGACCCGCGACCTGGACCTGTCCGCCTTCGTGCTGTTCTCCTCGGCGGCAGGCATCCTCGGCGGCCCCGGCCAGGGCAACTACGCGGCGGCCAACGCGTTCGTCGACGCACTCACCCAGCACCGCAGGGCCTGTGGCCTCCCCGCCACTTCACTGGCGTGGGGTCTGTGGGAGACCGCCAGCGCGATGACCGGCGACATGGACGAGACCGACGTGGCGCGGCTCACCCGCTCCGGCGTCGGTGGCCTGACCGAGGAGCAGGGCCTCGCGCTGTTCGACCTCGGATGCGCGGCGGACGACGCGGTCGTCGTGCCGATGCGTCTCGACCTCGGAGTCCTGCGCGGGGGGCCCGACGAGGTGCCTCCGCTGCTGCGTGGCCTCGTACGGCCGCGGGCCACGAAGGCGGCCGTCGCGAGCGGCGAGCCGCTGGCGCAGCGGCTCGCCGGTCTCACGGAGGAGCAGCAGGGGCAAGAACTCCTGCTGCTCGTCCGGGACCAGACGGCGGCCGTGCTCGGCTACGCGGCGGAGGAGCTCGATGTCTCCGGCGCCCTGACCCAGCTCGGCCTGGACTCCCTGACCGCGCTGCAACTGCGCAACCGGCTCGCCGGCGCGACCGGGCTTCGTCTGCCCACCACCGTCGTGTTCGACCAGCCGACAGGCCCTGCGCTCGCCGGGTACCTGCGACGCGAACTCGCCTCGGGGGCCGCGACCGGCGCCGGGGGCGACGCTCCCGCCGCGACCGCTGCCCTGGCGGTGGAGGACACGCTCACCGGCCTGTACCGCCAGGCCTGCGACCTCGGGCTGTACGAGGAGGGGTGGCAGATGGTGAACGCGGCCGCCCTGGTGAGGCCGGTGTTCGAGACGCCCGACGAGGTTCCCGCGCTGCCGCCGGTGACGCTGGCGACCGGCCCTGGAATCCCGCTGCTGTGCCTCCCGCCGACGATGGCACCTTCCGGGCCGCACTACTTCGGCCGGTTCGCCCCGGTCTTCGCGGGCGAGCGGGACGTGACCGTACTGCCCAACCCCGGCTTCGCGGCGGGGGAGGCGCTGCCCGCGACCCGGCAGGCGGTCGTGCGCTTCCAGGCCGAGGCCGTCAGGAGGCAGGCGGGCGAGCGGCCGTTCGTGCTCGTCGGCTACTCGTCGGGCGGATGGCTGGCCAACGCGGTCGCCGCGCTGCTCGAAAAGGAGGGAAGCACACCGGTGGCGGTGGTGCTCGTCGACACGTACACGGCGACGACCTCGTTCGAAGGCCGACTTGAGGAGGCGCTGAGGCGGCGCGCGGCCACCAGCGAGGCGTTCGAGCTGATGTCCGGCGCGCAACTGACGGGTCAGGGCGGCTACTTGCGGGTGTTCGGCGACTGGGAGCCCGAACCGATCAAGGCGCCGACGCTGTACGTGCACGCCACCTTCCCGCCGGGGGAGTCGCAGGCGCTGGTGACCGAGGACGACTGGCGGCCCCGCTGGCCGCTGCCGCACGAGGATGCCGACGTCCCCGGCGACCACTTCACGATCATGGACGAGCACTCGGAGTCGACGGCGCTCGCGGTGCGGGCCTGGCTGGCCGACGACCGGGCAGCCACCAACTCCCCCTGAGCGCAACGAGAACGTATCCATGACACTGCCAAGCAAGCCGAGTACGACAACCACAGCAGAACGGACGATCAACATGACTGTTACCGACGGCAGCAGCGACCTCTGGCTCCGCCGGTTCCACCCCGCGCCGGAGGCCCCGGCCCGGCTGGTGTGCTTCCCGCACGCGGGCGGTTCGGCGACCTTCTACTTCCCCGTGTCGGCCGCGCTCCAGAGCGACAGCGACGTGACGGCCCTGCAGTACCCCGGCCGACAGGACCGCAGGTCCGAGCCGAACGTGGACGACATCGGCGTCCTCGCCGACCGGATCGCGCCCGTGGTGGCGCCGCTGTTCGACCGGCCCGTCGTGTTCTTCGGGCACAGCATGGGCGCGGTCATAGCGTTCGAGGTCGCGCGCAGGCTCGAGGAGCAGGGGCACTCGCCCGCGGTGCTGTTCGCCTCCGGCAGGCGCGCACCCTCGACGCGACGCGAGGAGAACGTCCACCAGCGGGACGACGACGGGATCGTGGCCGAGATGAAGGCCATGAGCGGCACCGACGCGCAGGTGCTCGGTGACGAGGAACTGCTGCGTATGGTGCTGCCCGCGATCCGCAGCGACTACCGCGCCATCGAGACGTACGGCCCGGTGGACGCGACCGTCAAGTGCCCGATCACCGCCCTGGTAGGGGACGCGGACCCGAAGACGACGGTGCGGGAAGCGGACGAGTGGCGCTCCCACACGACAGGCGCGTTCGACATCCGGACGTTCAAGGGGGGCCACTTCTACCTCAGCTCGCGCGCGGCGGAGGTGATCGCACTGACGCGGGAGGCGCTGCGCGGTGCCGTAGCCGTCGGCTAGGCGTTCGGGCAGGCGCCGTACGGACGTAAACGGGAAACGGGGGTTGGACGAGCAGGTGGTCCAGCCCCCGTCGCGCGGCTACGCGACCGCGTACGGCCTCAGATGTAGCCCGCGCGCACCGCATAGGCCACCGCGTG
The DNA here is from genome assembly GCF_042667685.1 of Streptomyces sp. NPDC057302. Lineage (NCBI taxonomy): Bacteria > Bacillati > Actinomycetota > Actinomycetes > Kitasatosporales > Streptomycetaceae > Streptomyces > Streptomyces sp. NPDC057302. The sequence continues at coordinate 4,996 of NZ_JBHUZJ010000145.1, forward strand.
GGTGCGGTTGCGCAGTTGGAGCCGGGAGGTCAGATTCTGCAGGACGTTCTTCACCGTGCGTTCGGAGTACGCGAGCTTTACCGCTATCTGCCCGGTGTCCAGGCCCTCCGCCACCAATTGGAGGACTTCGACCTCCCGCGCCGTCATTCCCATCGTGGGGGGCCCGGCCGGACCCGGTGCGCTGCTCTTGAGCTGTCCCATACGGGTGAGGAAAGTGCCTAATAAATCGCCCGGTACATCACCGTCACCCCGGTGGGCCGCTAGTACGGCCCGCAACAGCCGCGCCGGCGTGGCCTCCCGCCGCCACACGATCGAGGTGACACCGCACCCGACGACGTCCAGCAGGTCCGCCTCCCGCATCCGGTCCACCACCAGGACCGCCCGTACGTCCTTGACGCGGACGAGCGTGCGCAGGCTCAGCAGGGTCGCCTCGTCCACCGAGCAGGCGACGAGCAGGGCGACTTGGCCGCTCTCCTGCTGGGCGGTGTCCACCAACCGGATCTCGGGGTACTGACGGAGCTGGCTCACCACTCCGGCCCGAGAAATGGGGTCCGACGTGTGAACGGACAACAACACCCGCTCGGTCATGGGGACGGTCTCGACGGTCTGCTGCACGGGCTAGAGCTCCTTCTGCTTCCATGAAGGCCCAGGGGCTCGAACGCGCCGGACACGAGTGTGCACCGGCCCCCACCCCTCATCGACCAGATAACCAGCTATTACGTTTGTCCCCTAAGAGGCGCTACGTGTTCCTGGTCACCAGACTGCTACCCACCGCTCACGTTCTGCTGATGTTCCGCTGACGTCCGGGGCCGAGAGCGGCCTACCTCTTGACCCCGGTGGCTCCAGCCACTAGTTTGCGGTGGCCGTCGACCTGTCTCACTACCGAAAGGGGGCGACCAGCGGATGACCACCACCTCTGATCTCGGTCGCCTCGCCCAGCGCACGGTCTGGGTCCCGGGTCGGATCGCGCACGGCGCCTGAGTACGCCGTTCTGATGCGCCCGTCCGTGGCGCATTTCAGGTTTTCCCTCATCACCTTCCGGCACGCCGTTGTCGCGTGCTGTCTTGCGCCGCTTTTCCCACCTGGCGCGTCTGAACACAGAAAGCTGCCTGAAATTGGCGAACATGATGAATCGGATCACGGTCAATGGGAAAGAAACGCCGATCTCACCGGCCGCTCCCCACACCACAGCACTGGATTTCCTGCGCGAGCGTGGTCTCACCGGCACCAAGGAGGGCTGCGCCGAGGGTGAGTGCGGCGCCTGCTCGGTCCTGGTGGCCCGCCCCGGGGTGAACAAGCCCACCGACTGGGTGGCGGTCAACGCCTGCCTGACTCCGGCGGCGGCCCTCGACGGCCAGGAGATCGTCACCTCCGAAGGTCTCGCCACCGTCGGCGAACCGGGCGCACCGCGCAAGCTGCACCCCGTGCAGGAAGAGATGGCGCTTCGCGGCGGCTCCCAATGCGGTTACTGCACACCGGGATTCATCTGCAGCATGGCCGCCGAGTACTACCGGCCCGACCGCGGCGCGCACTCCGGAGCGGACGCGCCCAACAGCGCGGATGCGTCCGGCAGTTGTGACCCGACCGGAGGTACCGATACCGAGCACGGTCCCAACGGATTCGACCTGCACGCCCTGAGTGGCAACCTCTGCCGCTGCACCGGCTACCGGCCGATTCGCGATGCCGCGTACGCCGTCGGTACGCCCACCGACGAGGATCTGCTCGCCCGGCGTCGCGAGCAGGCTCCGCCCGCGCCCGCCGCCACCGAATACACCCAGGACGACCGGACGTTCCTGCGGCCGGGCACCCTGGCGGACGTGCTGCGGCTGCTGCGCGAGCGGCCCGACGCGGTGGTGGTCGCCGGCTCCACCGACTGGGGCGTGGAGGTGAACATCCGCTCCCGTCGCGCGGACTGCGTGATCGGCGTCGACCGTCTCTCCGAACTGCGGGAGCTGCGCGTCGAATCCGACCACGTCGAGATCGGGGCGGCGCTGACGCTCACCGAGATCGAACGCCGCCTCGACGGCCGCGTCCCGCTGCTGGGAGAACTGTTCCCGCAGTTCGCGTCCCGGCTCATCCGCAACAGCGCGACCCTCGGCGGCAATCTGGGCACCGGCTCTCCCATCGGCGACAGCCCGCCGGCACTGCTCGCCCTCGAGGCGTCGCTGGTGCTCGCCGACGCCGACGGAGAGCGCGAAGTCCCGCTTGCGGAGTACTTCACCGGCTACCGGCAGAGCGTGCGCCGCCCCGGCGAGCTGATCCGCGCGGTGCGCGTCCCCCTGCCGCTGTCACCGGTCGCGGCCTTCCACAAGATCGCCAAGCGGCGCTTCGACGACATCTCCAGCGTCGCGGTCGCCTTCGCGCTGGACATCGAGGACGGACTCGTACGCAAGGCGCGCATCGGCCTGGGCGGCGTCGCCGCCATCCCGATCCGCTCCCTGGCCACCGAGGCGGCCCTGGAGGGCAAGCCGTGGGTGGCGCGGACCGCCGAGGCCGCGGCCCGGGTGCTGCGGGCGGAAGGCACGCCGATGAGCGATCACCGCGCCAGCGCCGACTATCGCTCCGCGATGCTCGGCGAGAGCATGATGAAGCTGTACGCACAAACCACCGAGGGTGTGTCGTCATGAGCCAGCTGTCCGAGCGCCCCGAGAAGCCGGTCGTCGGCGTCTCCATGCCGCACGAGAGTGCCGTCCTGCACGTCACCGGCACCGCCCTCTACACCGACGACCTGGTGCACCGCACCAAGGACGTGCTGCACGCCTACCCGGTCCAGGCCATGAAGGCCCGCGGCAGGATCACCGCGCTGCGCACCGGGCCCGCGCTCGAGGTGCCGGGTGTGGTCCGCGTGCTGACCGTCGCCGACGTGCCCGGCGTGAACGACGCCGGAATGAAGCACGACGAACCGCTCTTCCCCGACGAGGTCATGTTCCACGGGCACGCGGTCGCCTGGGTGCTCGCCGAGACCCTGGAGGCGGCCCGGCTCGGTGCGGCGGCCGTCGAGGTGGAACTCGACGAACAGCCCTCCCTGATCACGCTCCAGGACGCGATCGCGGCCAACAGTTTCCACGGGGCCCGGCCGCAGATGCTGACCGGCGACGTCGACGCCGGATTCGCCGACTCCGCGCACGTGTTCACCGGCGAGTTCCAGTTCTCGGACCAGGAACACTTCTACCTGGAGACCCACGCGGCGCTGGCGCACATCGACGAGTCCGAGCAGGTCTTCGTCCAGAGCAGCACCCAGCACCCCTCGGAGACCCAGGAGATCGTCGCGCACGTGCTCGGTCTGCACAGTCACGAGGTGACCGTGCAGTGCCTGCGGATGGGTGGCGGCTTCGGCGGCAAGGAGATGCAGCCGCACGGGTTCGCGGCCGTCGCCGCACTCGGCGCCAAGCTCACCGGACGGCCTGTTCGGCTGCGGCTCAACCGCACGCAGGACCTCACCATGTCCGGCAAGCGCCACGGGTTCCACGCCCAGTGGAAGATCGGCTTCGACGCCGACGGCCGCATCCGCGCCATGGACGCCACCTTGACCGCGGACGGCGGCTGGAGCCTCGACCTGTCCGAGCCGGTGGTCGCCCGTGCGCTGTGCCACATCGACAACACCTACTGGATCCCCAACGCACGCATCGCCGGCCGCATCGCCAGGACCAACAAGGCCTCCAACACCGCCTTCCGGGGATTCGGCGGACCGCAGGGCATGCTGGTGATCGAGGACATCATGGGCCGGTGCGCGCCGCTGCTCGGCCTGGACCCGGCGGAGTTGCGCGAGCGCAACTTCTACCGGCAGGGTCAGTCGACGCCGTACGGACAGCCGGTCACTCAGCCCGAACGGATCTCGGCCGTCTGGCAGCAGGTCAAGGACAACGGCGACATCGCGGATCGCCGGCGCGAGATCGCCGCGTTCAACGCCGCGCACCCCCACACCAAGCGGGGCCTCGCCATCACCGGCCTGAAGTTCGGCATCTCGTTCAACCTCACCGCCTTCAACCAGGGCGGCGCGCTGGTGCTGATCTACAAGGACGGCTCGGTCCTGATCAACCACGGCGGCACCGAGATGGGCCAGGGCCTGCACACCAAGATGCTCCAGGTGGCCGCGACCGCCCTCGGCATCCCGCTGCACAAGGTGCGGCTGGCCCCCACCCGCACCGACAAGGTCCCCAACACCTCCGCCACGGCGGCGAGTGCCGGAGCGGACCTCAACGGCGCGGCGGTGAAGAACGCCTGCCAGCAGCTGCGCGAGCGACTGCTGCAGGTGGCCGCCACCCAGCTGGGTTCGAGCCCGGCGGACGTGCGCATCGTCGAGGGCGTCGCCACCGCCCTCGGCAGCGACAAGGAGCTGGCCTGGGACGACCTGGTGCGCACCGCGTACTTCCAGCGGGTCCAGCTCTCGGCGGCCGGGTTCTACCGCACCGAGGGGCTGCACTGGGACGCGAAGTCCTTCAAGGGGTCGCCGTTCAAGTACTTCGCCATCGGCGCCGCCGCGTCCGAGGTGGAGGTGGACGGCTTCACCGGCGCGTACAGCATCCGACGGGTGGACATCGTGCACGACGTCGGCGACAGCCTCTCCCCGATGATCGACATCGGTCAGGTCGAGGGCGGGTTCGTGCAGGGCGCGGGCTGGCTCACGCTCGAGGATCTGCGCTGGGACGCCAGTGACGGGCCCCACCGCGGCCGGCTGCTGACCCAGGCCGCGAGCACCTACAAGCTGCCGAGCTTCTCGGAGATGCCCACGGAGTTCAACGTCACGCTGATGGAGAACGCCACGGAGGAGGGCGCGGTGTACGGGTCCAAGGCGGTGGGCGAGCCTCCGCTGATGCTGGCGTTCTCGGTGCGGGAGGCCCTGCGCCAGGCCGCCGCCGCGTTCGGGCCGAGCGGGGTCAGCGTCGAACTGGCCTCGCCCGCGACGCCGGAAGCGGTGTACTGGGCGATCCAGGCGGCCCGCAAGGGTGCTGCCTCCTCGAACGGCTCTGCCGCCAACGGCCGCGTAGCCGTGGGCCACGCGGCCGACGGCGATGTCCGCACCGGGGCAAAAACACTGAGCGGTGCCTGACATGACGTGGGTCGCCGCGGTCGCACGGTTGCGAGCACGCCGGGAGCCCGGTGTGCTGGCGACCGTCGCGACCGTGCGCGGACACGCCCCGCGCGACGCCGGAGCGAAACTCGTCGTGGGGCGGAGCGAGGCATGGGGCTCGATCGGCGGCGGCAATGTCGAGGCCGTCGCGATCGACCGGGCCCGGGAGATGATCGCCGCTGCCAAGCGGGAGCCGGAGCTGCTCGATTTCGCCCTGAACGACAAGGTGGTCAACGAGCACGGCGTGCAGTGCTGCGGCGGCACGGTCTCGGTGCTGCTCGAACCGCTGGCCGTCGTACGGGCGGTGGCGATCTTCGGCGTAGGGCACGTCGGCCTTGAACTGGCGCGCATCCTGGCACGCCAGGACCTCGACCTCCATCTGATCGACACCCGCTCCGACATCCTCACCGAGGAGCGGCTCGGCGTACTGGCGGACGCGGTGGGGCAGGTGCACGTGCATCACACGCTGCTGCTGCCCGAGGAGGTGCTCGCGGAGCTGCCGCGCGGCACCCACGTCCTGATCATGACCCATGATCACGCCGAGGACGCCGCACTGTGCGACGCCGCCCTGCGCACGCCCCAGCTCGGCTCCATCGGTCTCATCGGATCGGCGGCCAAGTGGGCACGGTTCCGCCACCGCCTCACCACCGAGGGCGGTCACGAGGAGGCCACCATCGACCGGATCAAGACCCCGATCGGCCTCGCGGACGTCACCGGCAAGGAACCCGCGACCATCGCGGTGAGCGTCGCCGCGGATCTGCTGCGCACGTTCGAGACAGAGGGGTACTGACTCTCCGTACGGACCCTCCGACTGCGGCGACATCGACAGAGTGCCCCGCGCTGATGCCGTCTCTTA
>NZ_JBHUZJ010000146.1:0-9883 GCF_042667685.1 Streptomyces sp. NPDC057302
GGGCTGGATATTCCAGCCCGGCCGGCGTTTGAGCATCTTGTACGGGGTCTGGGGCGGAGCCCCAGCTTCAGGAAGGGGCGGGATGGGGGAAAGCCCCGCAGGGACCGCCCGAACCCCTACCCGAACCGCTCGATCCGGATCCGGTCAACCGGCTGACCCCCGGCCACCAGCAGCCGCGACGCATGCTCAGCGAACCCGTTCGACCCGCAGATGTACGCCTCCCAGCCCCCCTCGGGCTGAGCGGGACCCAGCAGCGGGGCAAGGTGCTCGGCGCTCAGCCGGCCCTCCGTCCGCGTCAGGACGACCGTGGTCTCGTCGCCGTACTCATCCGCGTAGATCAGGTCCTCCGGCGTCCGCGCCGAGACGAGGAGCCGCAGCGGCACCGGACGCCCGGCCCCCCGCCAGTGCCGCAGCATCGACATCAGCGGGACCACACCGGAACCCGCCCCGAGCAGCAGCGCGGGACGATCCCCGGGCCACGCGAAGAAACCGGAGAGCGGGCCCCGCACCTCCACCACGTCGCCGACGCGGGCGACCATGTGCAGGTGGCCCGAGACCTCGCCGCCCGGCACGTGGTCCAGGGTCAGCTCGATCTCGCCATCCTCGGCCGGGGCCGACGCGATCGAGTAGTGGCGCTGCGCGGCGTACCCGTCCGCCGCGGTCAGCCGCAGCATCAGGTGCTGGCCCGGCAGATGCCCCTGCCAGTGCGGCACCTTCAGACGGAAGCTGGACACCGTTCCGGCCGCGTTCTCGCGCCGGACGTCCACCACCACGGCCCGCTGCCACCGCGCCGCCGCACGATTGCTCACCGCGATCCGCCCGGGCACGGCGAACCGCGTCGGCGGCACGAAAGTCCCGGCCACAGGCCCAGGCACCGAAGTCTCAGGCACCGAAATCTCAGTCACCGGCGTAACGCTCCTCACGCCAGGGATTCCCCCGGTGGTGATAGCCGTTCTGCTCCCAGAAGCCCGGCTCGTCGTGGTCCAGGAGGCGCAGCCCCGCCACCCACTTCACGCTCTTCCAGAAGTAGAGGTGCGGGACGATCAGCCGGGCCGGGCCACCGTGCTCGGGAGGCAGCGGGCCGTCCCCGTACTCCCAGACGATCCACGCCTTCCCGCCCGTCACGTCGGCGAGGGGGAGGTTCGTGATGTAGCCGGTGTGCGAGTACGCGACGACGTGCGTGGCCTCGGGGCGCGGTCCGGCGGTGGCCAGGAACGCGTCCAGGCTCGCCCCGCCGAAGCGCACCCCGAACTTGGACCAGCTGGTCACGCAGTGGATGTCCCCGCGGTACTCGGAGGCGGGCAGCGCCCCCGCCTCGTCCCACGTCCATGTCTGCGGGGACGTGACGAGGCCGTCCACGCGGAACGTCCAGTCCGCCGCCGTGAGCTCGGGCGTCACCTCGGCGGACAGGACGGGCCAGCCGTCGGCGGCGTCGTACTGCCCGGGGGGCAGCCGCGGGTCGCGGTCGGCGGCGCGGGCGCGGCCGGTGAAGCCGCGGGTGGGTTCGACGGTCGTCCGGTGCTCGATGGTCATACGGTGTGTGCCACTTCGGGGGTGCTCGGTGCCGCGGGCTTCGCCGCGTCTTGCAGGGCGCGCAGCGTGCGCTGCTCGTCCACTGTCTCCAGCGTACGGTCGCGCATCAGCACTCGGCCGTCGACCACCGTGTCGCGTACGTCCGACGACGCGGCGGCGTACGCCAGCATCGACCACGGGTCGTGCCGGGGAGTGAGGTGCGGGCGGGCGAGATCGAGGACGATCAGGTCCGCGCGCTTGCCGGGCTCCAGGGAGCCCAGCTGGTCGCCCAGGCCCAGCGCCCGCGCCGATTCGATGGTCGCCATCCGCACGGCCTGCTCGGCGCCGACCGCCGTCGGATCGCCGCCCGCCTTGTGCACGAGCGCCGCGAGCTTGACCGCGCCGAGCAGGTCGAGCGTGTTGGAACTCACGGCGCCGTCCGTGCCGAGGCCCACCGTGACGCCCGCGTCGAGCAGGTCGGGGACGCGCGCTATGCCGCAGCCCAGCTTCAGGTTCGACACCGGGCAGTGCGCGACGGCCGTCCCGGTGCGGGCGATGATCTCGATCTCCGTGTCCGTGAGGTCCACCGCGTGCGCGAGCAGCGTGTCCGGGCCGAGCACGCCGAGCGAGTCCAGCAGCTCCACCGGGCGCATGCCGTGCTGCTGGGTGACCATCTCGACCTCGCCCGCGTTCTCGGAGGCGTGGATGTGCAGCAGGGCGCCGTGCTCGCGGGCCAGCGCGCCGATCGCCGTCAGCTGCTCGGGGCCCAGGGTGTACGCGGAGTGCGCGAAGACCACCGGGCGTGTGCCCGGCGCCGGGGTGCGGGCGGCCAGGTCCGCCGCCGCCCAGCCGAGCCTCTCGGCGTAGGGGCGGCCGTCCGGCGGGCCCGGCACGTCCATGAACGTGGGTCCTGTCAGGAGGCGCCACCCCGCGTCGCGGGCCACGGCCTCGGCCGCCTCGTGGAACCAGTACATGTCGAGGGCGGCGGTGACCCCGCCGCGCACGGATTCGGCGATCGCGCCCCGGATGCCCGCCGTCACCGTCTCCGGGGAGAGCTGCTCGGCCTCGGCCGGGATCACGCGGGCCAGGAAGCCCTGGAGCGTGACGTCGTCCGCGATACCGCGGAACAGGGTCATCGCCAGGTGCGTGTGCGTGTTGATGAGGCCGGGCAGGACGAGACAGCCGCGGGCGTCAAGATCGTCGGCGGCCTCGTAGGCGGCGCGCAGCCGCTCGGCCGGGCCGACCTCGACGATCCGTCCGTCGCGCACGGCGACGGCGCCGTCCCGCACGATCGTGCCGGACGCGTCGACGGTGAGGACGTCGCCGCCGTGCACCAGGAGATCTATGGAGCCGCCCCGGTCCTGGGCCGGCAGGTCAGTGGTGGGGTGCATCGGTTGCGTTCTCCGTGAGGTGGTTCGTGTACGGCTCGGCTCGGTGCTCGGTGCTCAGAACTCAGTGCTCCGTCGCGGCCAGCAGGCGCAGGGCGTCCAAGGCTATCCGCGCGCCCCGGTCGACTCCTTCGGCCACCACGTCGCGGTGCGGGTTGTAGCCACCGGTGGCGTCCTCGTCGACGAGTTCATCGGCGTTGGCGCCGTCCACCACGAGCGCGCCGCCCGCGATCAGGCCGTGCGTCGACGCGAAGACGTACAGCGCCGAGAGCTCCATCTCGATGGCCGCGATCCCGGCCGCCGCGTACGCCTCACCGGGCAGCGGCAGGAAGCCCGGCTGGAACGCGGCCCGCGTCCACACCACGCCACGGTGGTACGGGGCCTGGGCGGCGCGGGCCGCACGCTGGAGTGCGATGACCGCCTCCGGAGTCGCGAACGCCGGGTACTCGGCGGGGATCAGCTGCTGGGTCACGCCGTCGTCGCGCACCGCCGCGTCCGCGATGACCAGGTCGCCGTCGCGGATGCCGGGACGGATCGCGCCCGCGGTGCCGAGCCGCAGGATGGTGCTGACGCCCGCCTCCGCGAGCTCCTGGAAGAGCAGGATCGCGCCGGGGGCTCCGACGCCGTGCGAGGCGACGACGACGGGGGTGCCCTGCCAACTGCCGCTGAAGGTGCGGTACTCGCGGTGGTACGACACCTCCTTCGCGTCGTCGAGGAGGTCGGCGACGGCGGTGGCGCGCGCCGGGTCGCCGACCACGACCGCGCTGGTGGGCAGGCCGGTGCGGGGGACGCGCGTGATGGGCAGCGCGTCGGTGCGCGCGGAGGTGTCGGTGGTCATGAGGATGCTCCTACCAGAGGCGTCGTCTTGCGGCGGCGTCTGCGCGCCGTGGACAGGAAGAGTGCGGCCAGGGTCACCACGTAGGGCGCGGCGTCCGTGGCCTGCTGCGGCATACCGAGCCCCTGGAGACGGAAACCGACCGCCTCCGCCACCCCGAAGAGCAGCCCGGCGAGCAGGACGCCGAGCGGCAGGGCGCGGCCCAGCATCACGGCCACCACGGCGATCCAACCACGCCCGGCCGTCATGTTCTCGGAGAACAACGTGACGTTGCCCAGAGCGAGTTGAGCTCCCGCGAGGCCGCACAGGACGCCTGAGGCGAGCACGGCCGCGTACTGGTACTTCGCCGGGCTCACCCCCAGCGTCGCCGCCGCGTCGGGCGCCTCGCCGACGCCGCGCAGCCGCAGGCCCCACGGGTGGCGGGCCAGGAACACCGCGGCCACGGCGACGGCGGCCCACGAGAGGTACACGAGCGCGGAGTGCCCGGAGAGCACCGGCCCGACGAACGAGATGTCGATGCCGCCCAGACCCGCCAACTCCGGGTCGGAGAAGGTGCCCTGCACGCCGAAGACCGTACGCAGCAGGAACCCGGTCAGTCCGACCGCGAGGAGATTGAGCGCGACGCCGAGCACGACGGCGTCCCCCCGCAGCGAGATCGTCCCAACGGCCAGGATCATCGAGTACGCCGCCGAGGCGAGGGCGGCGAACAGCACCCCGAGCCAGGCGCTCCCGGTGAACCAGCTGCCCGCGACGCCGCTGAAGCAGCCGATCAGCATCATGCCTTCGAGGCCGATGTTGAAGACGCCCGCGCGCTCGCAGATCGCGCCGCCGAGTGCGGCGAGGAGGATCGGGGTGAGGGCGAGGAGCGCCGAGTGGAACAGCGCGGAGTCGATGCTCATCGCACGCTCACTTCCTTGGTGTCGGCCTTGTTGGCGCCCTGGGTGTCGCCGGGCAGCTCCACGGTCTTCTTCCTGGCCCGCCGCCACGTCAGGTTCAGCCGGGCGGCGAGGAAGACGATGACGACGGCTTGCAGGACCTGGGTCAGCTCGCGCGGCACCTCGGTGGTCCGCTCCATGGCGAGCCCGCCCACTTCGAGCGCCGCGAAGAACAGGGCGGCAAGGGCCGTCCCGACGGGCGCGGCGGCGGCGAGGAGCGCCGCAGTCAGGCCGGTCCAGGTGTGCCCCGCGGCGGTGAGCGATCCGTCGATGAAGCGATAGGGGAAGCTGAGGACACCGATGGCGCCGACCAGCCCCGCGACGGCCCCGGAGAGCGCCATCAGCCGCAGCGTGAGCCGCGGCCTGTCGACCCCCGCGTACGCGGCGAAGCGCGGGTTGAGCCCCGTCATGCGGATCTCGTATCCGGTGGCCGTACGGGCGTCGGCGAACACGAACACGGCGACCGCGACGGCCACGAGGAGCAGCCCCACGGTGACGGTCGAGGATCCGAAGGCGGGCAGCTCGACCCCCTCGGGCATCCGCCTGGTCTGCGGAAGGCTCGACCCGTCCTCCTTGAGCGGAAAGCGCGCCAGGTAGGAGGCGAAGGACATCGCCGGGTAGCCGAGCAGCAGACTGCTGACGAGCAGCGGAACCCCGAACCGGTTCTGGCACACGGCGGCGAGCGCGGCGTACGCGGCGCCCGCCGCCATCCCCGCGAGCAGTGAGGCGACGACGGTCAGCGGCGCGGGCAGCGGCGAGTAGAGCCCGGTGGCGGCCGCGGCGATCCCGCCAAGCACCAGCTGCCCGTCCCCGCCGAGGTTGAGCAGCCCGGCCCGCATGGGAATCGCGAGCGCCAGGGCGAGCCCGATGATGCTGGTCCCGGTGGTGAGCGTGGATCCGATGCCGTCGGGCCCGAGCGCGCCGCTGACGACGGAGCCGTACGCCCCGAAGGGATCGGCCCCGGTCCCGACGAGGAAGAGCGCGCCGACGAGCACGGCGGCGACGACGGAGTGCAGCGCGGGCGCGCGCAGCACGCGCGCGACGGCCGACCCTGCGGCGGCGGGGGTACGAGGCGCCATCAGCGTGGCTCCTTCACGGAGGAGGAGGGCTCTGGTGATCCCACGGCCACGGCTGCGTCCCCGGAGGCCGCGCCGCCCGCCATGGCGAGGCCGAGCGCGCGTTCGTCCGCGTCCGCGCGGGCGAACTCCGCGGCCACCCGGCCCTCGTACATCACCAGGACACGGTCCGAAAGGCCGCGGATCTCGCTCAGCTCGGCGGAGACCAGGAGGATCGCGTGGCCCGCGTCGCGGTGGGCGATCAGCTGGTCGTGGATGGTCTGGATGGCGCCGATGTCGACGCCTCGGGTGGGCTGCTCGACGATCAACAGGGGCGATTCGTGGGCCAGTTCGCGGCCGATGACCAGCTTCTGGAGATTGCCGCCGGACAGTGAGCCCGCCGTGTGGCGGGACGATGCCGCCTTGATGCCGAAGCGTTCGATCAGGACGCGCGCGTGCTCGCGGAGCCAGGACGGGCGCAGCAGGCCGTGCCCCCGGTGGTGGCCCATCGCCAGGTTCTCGGCGATCGTCGCGCCCGGCGCGGTGCCGACGGCGACGCGGTCCTCGGGGACGTAGGCGAGACCCGCCGCGCGGCGCCCCGCGGCCGACGCCTGCGTGATGTCCTGCCCGGAGAGCGTCACCCGCCCCGCGGTGATCGGCCGCAACCCGGCCACGGCCTCGACGAGTTCGCTCTGGCCGTTGCCCGCCACTCCCGCGATGCCCACGATCTCGCCCGCACGGACGCAGAGCGTGACCTCGCGCACGGAGTCGGTCGACAGGGAGTCGACCGACAGGACCTCACCGCCGGGCGCACCTGCCGGATGTACGCGGTCCAGTTCCACCGCGCGTCCCGTCATCGCCGCGGCGATCCCGTCCGCGCTGGTCTGGGCGGTCCGCATCCGCGCCGCGACGCGGCCGTCCCGCAGGACCGACACCGCGTCGCTGCCCTCCATCACCTCGCGCAGCTTGTGGGTGACGAGCAGGACCGTGCGCCCGTCGTCCGCCAGCGAGCGCAGCACACCGAACAGGCCGTCGGCCTCCGAGGGGGTCAGGACCGCCGTCGGCTCGTCGAGGATCAGTGTGCGAGCGCCGCGGTAGAGGAGCTTGAGGATCTCCACGCGCTGGCGCACGCCCACCGGCAGGTCCTCGACCTTCGCCGCCGGATCCACCGCGAGCCCGTGCTCGTCGGCGAGCGCGCCCACCCGCCGCAGCGCCTCCGCGCGGTCCGTCAGACCGAAACGGCGCGGCTCCGCGGCGTACACGACGTTCTCGGCGACCGTGAAGGACGGGAAGAGCTTGAAGCTCTGGTGCACCATGCCCAGGCCCGCCGCGATCGCCTCGCTCGGGTTCGCGAACGTCACCTCGCGCCCGTCGAGCAGGATCTGCCCGGCGTCCGGCTGCTGAAGCCCGTACAGCACGGACATGAGCGTCGACTTGCCCGCGCCGTTCTCGCCCATCAGGGCGTGGATCTCACCGCGCGCGACGGTCAGATCCACGCGGTCGTTGGCGAGGGTGCCGGGGAACTCCTTGGTGATGCCGCGGAGTTCGACGGCGGGGGAGTCGACGGCGGGGGAGTCGGCGCCGGACTCAGGCCGCGGGGTCATTGACCTTCAGCTTCCCGGCGACGATGTCGTCCCGCAGCGACTCGACGCGCTTCAGCACGTCCTTGTGGTCGGCGATCAGGCACTTGGAGTCCGCGACGCCGGGCTCAAGGCCGGTCAGCGACATCCCGCCCTCCTTGAGGCCGTACGACACCGTGGTGCCGCTCTTGCCCTTCAGGATCTGCGCGATGCCCTTCTCGACGGCGACATCGGTCTTCTTCAGTACGTTGTCGACGACGACCCCGGGGCTGCCGAGGCACTGGTTCGCGTCGACGCCGTACGCCTTGAAGCCCTTGTCCTTCGCGGCCTGGAACACCCCGGTGTTGCCGCCCGCCGCTGCCGCCATCACCTGGTCGGCGCCGCCCGAACCGATCGTCGCCGCCTGGTCCTTGGCGCGCGCCGCGTCGTTGAACGGCGACTGCCCGCCGACGAAGAGCGTGCGCGACTTGGCCTTCGCCCGCACCTTCTTCGCACCGGCCGTGAACGGCTCGCTGTAGCGCCGGAACTGCACGCTGTCGAGGACGACGACGGCTCCGACCTTCTGGCTCTCGGTGAGCAGCCCGGCCTCGGCGCCCGCGAGGTACACCGCCTCGTGCTCGCGGAAGACGGCACACGTGACGTTCTGATACGTCTTCTTCGTGCAGGCGTCGACGAGCAGGAACTGCTGGTCGGGATGGGCTTCGGCCTGCTGGGCCGCGATGTCGGCGAACTCGAACCCGACGAGCGTGATGACGTCGGGCGCGGAGTCCACGGCCGACTGCACGTTCTGCTGCCGCGAGGACGGGTCGGTGCTCTGGAAGACCTTGGGGGCCCCGGCGCCCTGCGCCTTCGCCGCCGACTTCACCCCGCCGACGGCCAGCTTGAGGAACTCGTTCTGCGCCACGGGGTCGGGCGTGACGAGCGTGAACGCCTTGGCTCCCGCCCCGCCGTCGTCGTCCGAACCGCCCTTCTTGGCGGCCGCGTTGCAGCCGGTGGCGAGAAGGGCGGCGCCGACGGCGAGCGAGGACAGCCGAAGGGACGTACGACGGGACAGGCGAAGAGACATACGCGGAGGCATGGACATACGGGAGCGCCTTCTCGAAGGAGCCTGGGAGCCCAGGCGGTGGCAGGGAGGTCGGACGTGCGGAGCTGGAGGCGCTCAGCGACAACAGCGGCGGCAGGGGCGACAGCGGCACATTCGGCGGCCGTCGGTCATGCCGCCGGTCACGCCGTCGTTCACACCGTGGGTCACGCCGTCGGTCACGGCGGGGCAGCGCATGGGGCCAGCGGTCCGCTGGGTTTTCATGGCCGTCCTCCTCGCACCGTGACTCGATCCGTCCTGGGTGGCGGTGAGGGTAACACCGGATTTCGGACAGCCGCACGAACGTCTCGAAATATGGTTCGAGCACGTCAGGTACGGTGACGGCACCCCTCCCCGCATGGCCACAAAAGCCCTATTTTCCCGGAGTTGAACACATGAGCAGCCAGGACCTGCGCGCGGTCACGTGGACGGCGGCGGCGGAGGACGGCACGCCGCCCGCCCTCTCCCTCATCGACCAGACCGCGCTCCCGCACGTTCTGAAGCGCCTGGACTGCACGACCGTCGACCAGCTGATCGACGCGATCGTGCGGCTCGTCGTCCGCGGGGCTCCCGCGATCGGAGCGGCGGGTGGGTACGGCGTCGCGCTCGCCATGGTGCAGGGCGAGCGCGAGGGCTGGGACCGGGCACGCCTGGACGCGGAGGTCGCGCGGGTGCGTGCGGCGCGGCCCACCGCCGTGAACCTGATGGTGTGCGTGGACCGGGTCGCCGCTCGTGTCGACGAGGGTGTCGCGACCGTCCTGGCCGAGGCGGACGCCATCGTGCGGGAGGACCTGGAGGCCAACCACGCGATGGGCGCGTTCGGGGCGGACTGGCTCCTCAAGCGGGTGCCCGTGGACCGGCCGCTGCGGATACTCACCCACTGCAACACGGGCGCGCTCGCCACGGCGGGCTGGGGCACGGCGCTCGGCGTCATACGCGAACTGCACGGCAGGGGCCGCCTGGAGACGGTGTACGCCGACGAGACCCGCCCCCTGCTCCAAGGCGCGCGGCTCACGGCGTGGGAGCTGGTCCAGGAGGGGATAGCGCACTTCGTCCAGGCGGACGGGGCGGCGGCGGGCACGATCCTGCGGGGCGAGGTGGACGCGGCGATCGTCGGCGCGGACCGGATCGCGGCGAACGGCGACACGGCGAACAAGGTGGGCACGGTGGGGGTCGCGCTGGCGTGCGCGTACGCGGGCATCCCCTTCATGGTGGCCGCCCCCACCACGACGGTGGACCTCGCCACGGCGACGGGCTCCGACATCCACATCGAACTGCGGGGCGAGGATGAGGTGCTGGAGTGGGCGGGCATCCGCACCGCTCCGGCGGACTCGCGTGGCCACAACCCCGCTTTCGACGTGACACCCGGTTCGCTGGTGACGGCGCTGGTGACGGAGCGGGGCGTGCTGGAGGTGGGGGCGGGGGAGCTGCCGGGGGTTGGGCTGCGCTGAGGGGACCTTTGTCCTCAAACGCCGGACGGGCTGAAGACTTTCAGCC
>NZ_JBHUZJ010000147.1:0-9670 GCF_042667685.1 Streptomyces sp. NPDC057302
GCCCGGCCCATCGGTCCGTCCGGGTTTCCGGCCGTGCCTACTTGTTGCGGCCGCGCTTCTCGCGCACCCGCACCGAGATGTGGATCGGCGTGCCCTCGAAGCCGAACTCCTCGCGGAGCCTGCGCTCGACGAAGCGGCGGTAGCCGTGCTCGATGAAGCCCGAGGAGAAGAGCACGAACCTCGGCGGCTTCGTGCCCGCCTGCGTCCCGAAGAGGATGCGGGGCTGCTTGCCGCCGCGGATCGGGTGCGGGTGCGAGGCCACGAGCTCGCCGAGGAAGGCGTTGAGCCGCCCGGTCGGTACGCGCGTCTCCCAGCCCGCGATGGCCGTCTCGATGGCCGGGACGAGCTTCTCCATGTGGCGGCCGGTCTCGGCGGAGACATTGACCCGGGGGGCCCACGCGACCTGGAGGAGCTCGGTCTCGATCTCCCGCTCCAGGTAGTAGCGGCGCTCCTCGTCGAGGGTGTCCCACTTGTTGAACGCGACGACGATGGCGCGGCCCGCTTCGACGGCCATCGTGACGATGCGCTGGTCCTGGACGCTGATCGACTCGCTCGCGTCGATCAGGATGACCGCGACCTCCGCCTTCTCGACGGCGGACGCGGTGCGCAGCGAGGCGTAGTAGTCGGCGCCCTGCTGGAGGTGGACGCGCTTGCGGATGCCCGCGGTGTCCACGAACTTCCAGACGATGCCGCCGAGCTCGATCAGCTCGTCGACCGGGTCACGGGTGGTGCCCGCGACCTCGTTGACGACCACGCGGTTCTCGTTGGCCACCTTGTTGAGCAGGGACGACTTGCCGACGTTCGGGCGGCCGATGAGCGCGATGCGGCGCGGACCGCCGAGCGCGGTGCCGAAGGTCTGGGCGGGCGCCTCGGGCAGCGCTTCGATGACGGCGTCCAGCATGTCGCCGGTGCCGCGGCCGTGCAGCGCGGAGACGGGGTGCGGCTCGCCGAGGCCGAGGGCCCACAGGGCGGTGGCGTCGGCCTCGCCGGACTGGCCGTCGACCTTGTTGGCGCACAGGACGACGGGCTTGCCCGACTTGCGCAGGAGCCGGACGACCGCTTCGTCCGTGTCGGTGGCGCCGACCGTGGCGTCCACGACGAAGACGACCGCGTCGGCCGCCTCGATCGCGAACTCGGCCTGGGCGGCCACGGACGCGTCGATGCCGAGGACGTCCTGCTCCCAGCCGCCGGTGTCGACGAGCTTGAAGCGGCGGCCCGCCCACTCGGCCTCGTACGTCACGCGGTCGCGGGTCACGCCGGGGCGGTCCTCGACGACGGCCTCGCGGCGGCCGATGATGCGGTTGACGAGAGTCGACTTGCCGACGTTGGGGCGTCCGATGACGGCGAGGGCGGGCAGCGGGCCGTGGCCCGCCTCGCCGATCGCGCCCTCGACGTCCTCGGCGTCGAAGCCTTCCTCCGCGGCGAGCTCCATGAACGCTGCATACTCGGTGGCATCAACCTCGCCAAGCGCCCCGTGCTCCGGCTCAGCCGAGCCTTCGGGCTGGATCTGGTCGTTCATGAAGTCCGTACCTCTGTCGTATTCGTGATCGGTGGACCGCCTCGCGACGGACCACTACTGAAAGTCTCGCTCAGCGCCCGGTCAGGCGCCTGGCGTCCGCCAGGTGGGCGGTGAGCCGCTGCTGGATGCGCACGGTCGCCTCGTCGAGCGCCTTGCGCGTACGCCGACCGCTGTCGTCGCCCGCTTCGAAGGGGTCGCCGAAGACGACGTCGACCCGGCTGCGCAGCGGGGGCAGCCCCTTCATCAACCGTCCGCGCTTCTCCGTGCTTCCCAGCACCGCGACGGGCACGATCGGCGCCCCGCTGCGTACGGCGAAGTAGGCGAGGCCGGCCCGCAGCGAGGCGAAGTTTCCCTCGCCCCTGGTGCCCTCGGGGAAGATCCCGAGGACGCCGCCGCCGTCGAGCACGCCCAGAGCCCGGGTGATCGCCGTGCGGTCGGCGATCTCACGGTCCACCTTCACCTGCCCGATGCCTTGCAGGAACCGGTCAAGGGGGCCGATGAACGCTTCCTTCTTGATGAGGAAGTGCGTCGGCCTGGGCGCCGTGCCCATCACCATCGGACCGTCGACGTTGTGGGAGTGGTTCACGGCCAGGATCACCGGGCCGGTCGCGGGGACCCTCCAGGCGCCGAGGACGCGGGGCTTCCACAGGCCGTACATGAGGCCGACGCCGATGCGGCGGCCGACCTCCGCACCCCGTTCCGATGGCGCCGCGGTCACTTCGCTGCCCGCTTCTCCTCGACGAGGGTGACGACGCACTCGATGACCTGCTGGAGCGTGAGCTCGGTGGTGTCCACCTCGACGGCGTCGCCGGCCTTGGCGAGCGGCGACGTCTTGCGGCTGGAGTCGGCCGTGTCCCGCTGGATGAGCGCCTCACGCGTGGCGGCGACGTCCGCGCCCTTGAGCTCGCCGCTGCGGCGGGCCGCGCGGGCCTCGGGCGAGGCCGTGAGGAAGATCTTCAGGTCGGCGTCGGGCAGGACGGTCGTACCGATGTCACGCCCCTCGACGACGATGCCCTTCTCGGTGGACGCGGCGATGGTGCGCTGCAGCTCCGTGATGCGGGTGCGCACCTCGGGGACGGCGCTGACGGCGCTGACCTTCGAGGTGACCTCGGTGGTGCGGATCGGCCCCGCGACGTCCGTGCCGTCGACCGTGATGGTCGGGGCGAGCGGGTCGGTGCCGGAGATGATCTCGGGCTTGCCCGCGACCGCGGCGATGGCGGTCGGGTCCGTGAGATCGATGCCGTTGTGCACCATCCACCAGGTGATCGCACGGTACTGGGCGCCGGTGTCCAGGTAGCTGAGGCCGAGCTGGGCGGCGACTGCCTTCGAGGTGCTCGACTTGCCCGTGCCGGAGGGCCCGTCGATGGCGACGATCACTGCTGCGGGCGCCGGACCGGCGGTTTCCACGGTTTCCACGGGGTGCGGACACCTTTCTGTGTGCACGGGGCTGGGGCAGGGCGACATTTCTTGCCCTGCACAAGGTTACTGGCTCCCACGCTTGTCTCTTACTGCCCGGTGGGGTGCCCCTGTCCCGCCCGCCCGATACCCTGCGGCATCTACTGCCGGATCGACCAGCCCCGCTCCCGCAGGCCCTGCGCGAGCACCGGAACCGCCTTCGGTTCCACCAGCAATTGCACGAGTCCGGCCTGCTGCCCCGTCGCGTGCTCGATGCGTACGTCCTCGATGTTCACCCCGGCCCGCTCGGCGTCGGAGAAGATCTTCGCTAGCTGTCCCGGCTGGTCGTCGATGAGCACCGCCACGACCTCGTACGTCGTCGGCGCCGCGCCGTGTTTGCCGGGCACCCTGACCTGTCCCGCGTTCCCCCGCCGCAGCACGTTCTCGACGCCCGCGGCGCCCTCGCGCCGCTTGACCTCGTCAGCCGACTGGAGGGACCGCAGCGCCGACACCGTCTCGTCGAGATCGGTGGCCACGGCGGAGAGCAGGTCGGCGACGGGGCCGGGGTTGGCCGACAGGATGTCGATCCACATCCCCGGGTCCGACGCGGCGATGCGGGTGACGTCACGGATGCCCTGTCCGCACAGGCGCACCGCCGTCTCCTCGGCGTTCTCCAGCCGGGCGGCGACCATGCTGGAGACCAGGTGCGGCATGTGCGAGACGAGGGCGACCGCCCGGTCGTGCGCCTCGGCGTCCATGACGACCGGCACGGCGCGGCACAGGGCGACGAGCTCCAGGGCGAGGTTGAGGACCTCGGTGTCCGTGTCGCGGGTGGGCGTGAGCACCCAGGGCCGTCCCTCGAAGAGGTCGGCGGTGGCGGCGAGGGGGCCGCTGCGCTCGCGCCCCGACATGGGGTGCGTGCCGATGTACGGGGTGAGGTCGACGCCGAGCGCTTCGAGATCACGGCGCGGGCCGCCCTTGACGCTCGCCACGTCGAGGTAGCCGCGGGCCACGCCGCGCCGTATGACGTCGGCCAGGGTCGTCGCGACGTGGGCGGGCGGCACGGCGACGACGCACAGGTCGACCCGCCCCTCGGGCGCCTCGTCGGTGCCCGCGCCGAGCGCGGCCGCCGTACGGGCCTGCCCGGTGTCGTGGTCGGCCAGGTGCACGGTCACGCCGCGCGAGGCGAGGGCGAGGGCGGCGGAGGTGCCGATCAGGCCGGTGCCGATGACGAGGGCGGTTCTCACTGGGCGATGTCCTTGCGCAGGGTGGCCGCGGTACCGAGGTAGACGTGCGCGATCTCCGCGCGGGGCTTCTCGGACTCTATGTGCGCGAGGACGCGGACGACCCGCGGCATGGCGCCCTCGATCTGGAGCTCCTGCGCGCAGATCAGCGGGACGTCCACGATGCCGAGCCTGCGGGCCGCCGCCGCGGGGAAGTCGCTGTGCAGATCGGGCGTCGCGGTGAACCAGATGCTGATCAGGTCCTCCTGGGACAGCGCGTTGCGCTCCAGGATGGCGGTGAGCAGCTCGCCGACCTGCTCGTCCATGTGGTCGGCGGCATCCCGCTCCAGTTGGACGGCGCCCCGGACCGCTCGTACCGCCACAGTGTTGCTCCTCGCTCGCGTACGTATGACTGATGTACCGACAAGGGTAGTCAGGGCCCGGGGGACGAGTGCGCGGCGCCCGCCTGCCGAGACGGACGCCGCGTGCCCCACCGGGGTGGGGTCAGAGCTTCTGCTCCTTGATGATGTCCTCCAGGGAGCCCGTCGGCACCTCGCCCTGCGGAGTCAGTTTGTCGACGGCCTGGGGCAGCTGCTGCGCGATCTGGTCGGCGGCCTCTTCGCGGCTGACGCCCGCGTCGGTGGCCACCTTGTCCAGGGTCTCGTCGGGGACGGCCTGCTTGACCTGGTCCGGACTCAGTGGCTGGTTGTCGCCCTTGCCGACCCAGGAGTCGAGCTGGTCCTGGCTGACCAGGCCCGACTTCGTGATCATGTCCATCAGGCCGCCCAGCGGACTGCCGCCGCCGGAGCCGCCCTGGCCGCCGGCCGCGCCGCCCGCGCCACCGCCGCCGAGGAGTCCGCCGAGCAGCGAGCCGAGGACGTTGCCGCCTCCGGAGCCACCGGCCGAGCCGCCTTGGCCGCCTTGGCCGCCGCCGAGGAGACCGCCGAGAAGGCTTCCCAGATCGTTACCCGCCATGGTCGCGCCTTTCGAGTGAGTGGCCGGGTCGGCGCCTCGAACGGACGCGGACCTCAGACCATGCCAATGTCACCCGAATCGCCCCCTGTCGCCACTTGGCCCGATTGGTCGGCGTTCAACTATGGACGCCGGGGCACGGGTCCGCTTGCATGGAGGAGCCGGCAAGGCCCACGCCTCGGGGGAGGCCGCATGAAGCGCTCAGGTCCGCTCTACACGCTTCTCGGGGGGCTGCTGCTCGCCCTGTTCATGCTGTCGCTCAACGCGACGACAGGGGAGGGCAATTCGTCGTACGGCCAGGACGCACCCGGCGCCGCGTCCCCGGCGCCCACCTCCGCCAAGCCCACTGCCTCGAAGCCACCCAAGGACAGCCCGTCCCCCACGCCCACCAAGAGCCCGTCGAAGAGGCCGCCCGGCAAGTCCGAGTACGCGGGCCGCACGGCCGACGACGCCGCCGCGGTCTCCCTCTCGATCCGGGACGACAAGGCCATCGCGTACTACTGCAACGGCCGTGACGCCGAGTCCTGGCTGAAGGGCAAGGTCGAGGACGACGGTTCCATGCGCCTGACCGGCAAGCACGGCGCGAAGCTGGAGGGCACGCTCGCCGGCAACGCGGTCCGCGGCAAGGTCGAGATCGACGAGCAGCCGCGGGACTTCACGGCCGCCAGGGCGAAGAAGCCCTCCGGTCTGTACCGCGCGACGACCGAGGTGCGCGGCGCCGAGATCGACGGCGGCTGGATCGTCCTGCCCGACGGGCGGCAGGTCGGGATCCTCAAGGAGGACGGCACGCCGAAGAAGGCCCCGCGCCTCGACCCGAAGAGCCTCACCGCCCCGTTCGACGGCGGCGAACTCACCGCCGCGCCCGTCGTGCCCTGATCCCGCCCCGCCCCCGCTCCGCCCCGACCAGGGAGCCGCCATGAGCGTCGATCCGAACGCCGCAACGCAGGGCGGCTTCGGCCCGCCCCCCGCGATGGGCGACCACCGCCGCCCGCACCCCGCCCGCTATCTCGTGCCCGCCCTGGTCGCAGCCGCGGTCGCGGTGGGCCTCGGGGTGTACGGCAAGGCGCACGACCCCGAGGGCACGGCCTTCAACCTCGCCGGGTTCAGCAGCACCAGCGCGGTCAAGGCCTGGCTGGGCACGACGGCGTTCGCGTTCGCGCTGCTCCAGGTCGTCTCGGCGCTGATGGTCTACGGGCGCCTTCCGGGACCGTCCTGGTCCTCGGCGCTGCACCGCTGGTCGGGCCGGATCGCGTTCCTGGTGGCGGTCCCCGTGGCGGTGCACTGCCTCTACGCCCTCGGCTACCAGACGTACTCGACCCGCGTGATGTGGCACTCGCTGCTCGGCTGCTTCTTCTTCGGGGCGTTCAGCGCCAAGATGCTGCTGCTGCGCTCGGAGAAGCTGCCCGGCTGGCTGCTTCCGGTGATGGGCGGCCTGGTCTTCGTGGTCCTCACGGTGGTCTGGTGGACGTCGGCGCTGTGGTTCTTCCGTACGTTCGGGGTGACGACATGAGCGGGGCGGGCCGGCCCTCTCGGCGCACGGTCATCGCCGCGGGCGGCGTGGTCGCGCTGACCGCGGGGTGCAGCAAGTACGGGGACGAGGGCGCACCACCGGAGGCGCCGAAGTCGGAGCCGACGGCCGCATCGCCCTCGGCGTCGAAATCGGGCGGCAAGGACCAGCCTCCGCCCAAGGCGGAGGAGTTGGCGAAGACCTCCGACATCCCGGTCGGTGGCGGCAAGGTCTTCAAGGACAAGAAGGTCGTCGTGACCCAGCCCGAGAAGGGTGACTTCAAGGCCTTCTCCGCGGTCTGCACGCACTCGGGCTGCACGGTCGGCGAGGTCGCCGACGGCACGATCAACTGCCCCTGCCACGGCAGCAAGTACCGCGTGGCGGACGCCTCGGTGGCGGACGGCCCGGCGCCACGCCCGCTGCCCCCGCAGAACATCAAGGTCACCGGAAATTCGATCACCCTCGGCTAGCTCCTCGCCGTACGCTCCCCGCATGCACAGCCCCCAGGCCCCGGGCCCCGATCTGGATCTCGTACGCGACCACACCGTCTACGCCTGTGTGATGGGCTCGCGCGCCTTCGGCCTTGCCACGGACGGCAGCGACACCGACCGCAGGGGCGTCTTCCTGGCCCCGACCCCGCTCTTCTGGCGGTTCGAGAAGCCGCCCACGCACGTGGAAGGGCCGGCGGAGGAGCAGTTCAGCTGGGAGCTGGAGCGCTTCTGCGAGCTGGCCCTGCGCGCCAATCCGAACATCCTGGAGTGCCTGCACTCGCCGCTCGTGGAACACCTGACGGACACGGGCCGCGAGCTCGTCGCCCTGCGCGACGCGTTCCTCTCCCGCCGGGCCCGCACCACCTTCGCCGGCTACGCGCTCGGCCAGCACAAGAGGCTGGAGGCCGACGTACGCCTGCACGGCGCGCCCCGCTGGAAGCACGCCATGCACCTCCTGCGCCTCCTGACCAGCTGCCGCGACCTGCTGCGCACCGGCGAGCTGACGATCGACGTCGGCGACCGGCGCGAGCCGCTGCTCGCGGTCAAGCGGGGCGAGGTGCCCTGGCCGCGGATCGAGTCCTGGATGCGGCGGCTGGCGGAGGAGGCGGACGCGGCGGCCACACGCAGCCCGCTTCCCGCCGAGCCGGACCGGGAGCGGGTGGCGGACTTCCTGTTCCGCGTGCGGCAGGCGTCGGCCTCCGCCTCGGCTTCGGCCTCCGCCCAGGCTCAGGAGTCCCAGAGCGCCCCGAGCTGAAGCAGCTCCTGCCGGTACTCGATCCGCTCGGCCCACTCGGCGGGCCAGGCGTCCGCGCCCAGGTGAGCGCCCGCGAACGCGCCGGCCAGGCAGGCGATCGAGTCGGAGTCGCCCGAGGTGCAGGCCGCTCGGCGCAGGGCCGTCACGGGCTCGTCCACGAACTGCAGGAAGCACAGCAGCGCCGTGGCGAGCGCCTCTTCGGCGATCCAGCCCTCGCCCGTGGCCAGGCAGGGGTCCGTCTCCGGGTTGGGGTGCTTCAGCGCGGTCTCCAGGCGCTCCAGGACGGCCAGGCACTCGTCCCAGCCGCGGGCCATGAACGCCTCAGGCGTCGGATCGTCCCCGCGCGTCCACAGCTCGCCGAGCCAGTGCGCGCGGTACGTCTCGCGGCTCTCGTACGCGTAGGAGCGCAGCAGCCCGACGAGCCCCGTCGGCTCCGCGCCCTGCGCGAGGAGCCGCACGGCGTGCGCGGTGAGGTCGGACGCGGCGAGCGCGGTCGGGTGGCCGTGGGTGAGCGCGGACTGCAGCTGGGCCGCGCCCGAGCGCTGCTCGTCGCTCAGACCGGGGGCGAGCCCGACGGGCGCGACGCGCATGTTGGCGCCGCAGCCCTTGGAGTGCAGCTGGCTCGCCTCTTCCCAGGGCTTGCCGGTCTTGAGCAGGTAGCAGGCCTTCAGGCAGGTGTTGCCGGGCGCGCGGTTGTTCTCCGGCGACTGGTACCACTCCACGAACTCCTCGCGCACCGGCCGCTCCATCCGCTTCGGCCCGAGCAGCCCCCGGCCCATGGCGGTACGCAGGCCGCGGCCGAGGGCGAGCGTCATCTGGGTGTCGTCCGTGACGATCGCGGGCCTGGTCAGCTCCATCTCACGCCAGGGCCCGCACTTGGCGAGGATCGACGGTACGTCGTTGAACTCGGTCGGGAAGCCGAGCGCGTCCCCTAGGGCGAGGCCTATGAGGGATCCGGTGGCGGCACGCTTCATGAGGGCTTTCCTTCCGGAGGAACGGTCGAGGGGCGGAGCAGGGGCGGATGCAGGGAGGTGGCGAGGCCGGCGCGGTACAGGGCCGCCGGTTTGCCCCGGCCGCCCGTCAGGCGCGCGGCCCCGGGGATCGCCTCGACGAAGCCGGAGGTGCCGAGCACCTTGCGCCGGAAGTTGGCCGGGTCGAGCTCGGCGCCCCACACGCTCTCGTAGACCTGCCGCAGCTCGCCGAGCGTGAACCGGGGCGGGCAGAAGGCCGTGGCGAGGCCGGTGTACTCGAACTTGGCGCGGACGCGGTCGTGGGCGTCGGCCAGGATCCGGTCGTGGTCGAAGGCGAGCGGCCCCTGGGTGCCGAACGCGCGCCATTCCGCGCGGGCCGCGTCGCTGCCGGCCCGCACGGCGGGCGGATCGGGTACGAGCGCCGCGAAGGCGACGGAGACGACGCGCATCCGCGGGTCGCGGTCCGGTTCGCTGTAGGTGCGCAGCTGCTCCAGGTGGAGCCCTTCGCTGTCCGCGAGGCCCGTCTCCTCGGCGAGCTCCCGCCCCGCCGCGGTCTCGGCCGACTCCTCGGGCAGCACGAATCCGCCGGGCAGGGCCCAGCGGCCCGCGTAGGGCTCCTGGCCGCGCTCGACGAGCAGGACGTGCAGGCGGCCCGCGCGGACGGTGAAGACGGCCAGGTCGACGGTGACGGCGAACGGCTCGAAGGCGTGCTTGTCGTAGCCCTGCACGGCTCCCCCACCCCCCTCTCTCCGTAGCTTTATGGTCAAGGCGACTATAAAGCTACGGAGAGGCGCCCCGCAAGACACAGAAAGGCGGCCGGTCCCTGCATGTGCAGGGA
>NZ_JBHUZJ010000148.1:0-9242 GCF_042667685.1 Streptomyces sp. NPDC057302
CCGTAGCGCCCGCCGGGGCCGTCTCCCACACCCCCGTGGCGGGAGCTATTCGGTGGCGATGGCGTTGAGGACGTTCATCCGGCCTGCCCGGAAGGCGGGCACGAGCGCCGCGAAGAGGCCCACGAACGCCGATCCGATGAAGACGGTGATGATCGTCGGCCAGGGGATCTCCAGGACCTTCAGACCCTCCAGGGCGAGCAGCTTCTGGGCCGTCGCTCCCCAGCCCATGCCCAGGCCGAGGCCGAGCAGCGCGCCGAAGAGGGCGATGACCACCGACTCCAGGCGGATCATGCGGCGCAGCTGGCGGCGCGAGAGGCCGACGGCCCGCATCAGGCCGATCTCCCGGGTGCGCTCGACCACCGAGAGGGCCAGGGTGTTCACGACGCCCAGGATCGCGACGATGATCGCGAGCCCCAGCAGGCCGTAGACCATGTTCAGCATCTGGCCGACCTGGTCCTTCAGCGTCTGCTTGAAGTCGGTCTGGTCCATGACCTTGTACTGCGGATAGTCGGCCATGGCCTTCTTCAGCGACGCGTACGCCGCCTCCTGCTGGCCCTTCTGCGCCTCGGCGAACATGATCTCGTTCGGCGGCATCCGGTCGGCGGGCACGTACTTCGCGGCGGTCGAGATGTTCACGTACATCGCGCCCGAATCGAGTGACGTGTCGCTCGACGTGATGGCCCGGACCGTCATCTCGCCCGTCCTGCCGTGGTCGAAGGCGAGCTTCACCTTGTCGCCGACCGTGATGCCGTGGTCCTTGGCGAATTCCTCGCCCACCGACATGGAATCCGGCTTGTAGGCGTCGGTGAGCTTGCCCGCGACGGTGTCGGCGCGCAGGTCCTCGGCGTACGTCGCGTCGGCGGCGCTCAGGCCGACCCCCTTGGCGACCTTGCCGTTCGCGGCCGTCAGGTCCGCCTTGACGTCCTTGTACTGGGTGATGTGGGCGATGTGGTCGGCCTTCTCCAGGGACTTCGCGGCCTTCGGGGTGATCGCCTGCTCGTTGTCGGACTGGATGATGAAGTCCGCGCCGACCGACTTGTCGAGCTCGTCCGTGGCGGAGGCGACCATCGAGGAGCCGACCACGGAAAGGCAGGCGACCAGGGCGAGGCCGATCATCAGGGCCGCGCCGGTGGCGCCGGTGCGCCGCGGGTTGCGCAGGGCGTTGCGCTCGGCCATCCGCCCGACGGGGCCGAACATCCTCAGGAGTACGGCGCTGATGACGCGGACCACGCCGCCCGCGAGGACCGGGCCGATGACGACGAAGCCGATGAGGGTCAGGACCACGCCGCCGCCGAGGAAGAGCGAGCCCTCGCTCGCCTTGTCCGCCTGGGACGCGGTCCAGAGGCCGAAGCCGCCGGCGCCGGTGAGGACCAGGCCGATCAGGGCGCGCAGGAGGCTCGCCCTGCCGTCGGCCGGTGTCCCGGCGTCGCGCAGCGCGGCCATCGGGGAGACCTTGGCGGCCCGCCGAGCGGGGAGGTAGGCGGCGAGGACGGTGACGACGATACCGAGGACCATGCCGACCACGGGGGTCGTCCAGGCGACCGTGAGGTCCTGGGTGGACAGCTCCATGCCCATGCCGGACATGAGCTGCATCAGGCCGACGGCGAGACCGACGCCCGCGCCGACCCCGAGGATCGAGCCGAAGACACCGAGCAGCAGCGCCTCGACGAGCACGGAGCGGTTGATCTGCTTGCGGCTCGATCCGATGGCGCGCATCAGACCGATCTCGCGGGTGCGCTGGGCGACCAGCATCGAGAAGGTGTTGATGATGAGGAAGATGCCGACGAGGAAGGCGATTCCGGCGAAGCCGAGCATCGCGTACTTCATCACGTCCAGGAAGCCGCTGACGCTCTCGCGGCCGTCGTCCGCGGTCTCCTGCTGCGTCTTGACCTTGTACGCGGAGGCCTCGGCTCCCATGGCCCCGGTGACGTGCCGCTTGAGAACCGAATCGCTGACGCCCGACTTGGCGACCACGTTGACGTGGGTGAACTTGCCCTTCGCGCCCAGGAGTTCGCGCTGTGCGGTCGCGGTGTCGAAGTAGACGATCGCCGCGCCGGGGTTGGTGACCTTGAAGGTGGCGATGCCGGAGATCTTCGCGGTGTGGTCGCCGCTGACGGCGATCGTGCGCAGCTCGTCACCGATCTTGAGGTGGTGCTTGTCGGCGGTGTCGGAGTCGACCATCACGTCGGTGGGTCCGCGCGGGGCGTGCCCGGAGGTGATGTCCATCGAACGCAGGTCGTTGTGCGTCCAGTTGCCCGCGATGGTCGGGCCGCCGCCGGTGGGGCCGACGTTCTCCTTCTTGGCGTCGACGACGGTCACGGCGGTGCTGCTGACCGCGCCCTCCGCGGACTTCACGCCGTCGGCCTTCTTCGCCTGGCCGACGACCGATGCGGGTATCGACTCGGGCCTGCCGCTGTCGGGGGTCTCGCCCGTGTCCTTGGCGGCCTTGGAGGTGACGGTGACATCGGCGGAGGTCGCGGCGAAGAGCTTGTCGAACGTCGTGTTCATCGTGTCGGAGAAGACGAGCGTGCCGCACACGAACGCCACCGAGAGGACCACGGCCACCGCGGAGAGCGCCATGCGGCCCTTGTGCGCGAAGAAGTTGCGCATCGAGGTCTTGAGGACGGTCATGACGTACGCCCCCGCGCGTCGAAGTCCTTCATGCGGTCAAGGACGGAGTCGGCGGTCGGCGAGTACATCTCGTCGACGATCCGGCCGTCGGCGAGATAGAGGACCCGGTCCGCGTACGAGGCGGCCACCGGGTCGTGCGTGACCATCACGATGGTCTGGCCGAGCTCGGTCACCGACTTGCGCAGGAAGCCCAACACCTCGGCTCCGGCGCGGGAGTCGAGGTTTCCGGTCGGCTCGTCACCGAAGATGATCTCGGGGCGGGCGGCCAGGGCGCGGGCCACGGCGACGCGCTGCTGCTGGCCGCCGGAGAGCTCGGTGGGGCGGTGCTTGAGGCGGCCCGCGAGTCCGACGGTCTCCACGACCTGGTCGAGCCAGCCGCGGTCGGGCTTGCGGCCCGCGATGTCCATCGGGAGCGTGATGTTCTCGATGGCGTTGAGCGTCGGCAGGAGGTTGAACGCCTGGAAGATGAAGCCGATCCGGTCCCGGCGCAGCTGCGTGAGCTTCTTGTCCTTCAGGCCGGTGATCTCGGTCTCGTCGAGGTAGATCTGCCCGGACGAGACGGTGTCGAGGCCCGCGAGGCAGTGCATCAGGGTCGACTTACCGGAGCCGGACGGGCCCATGATCGCGGTGAACTGCCCGCGGGCGATGTCCACATCGATCTCGTCGAGGGCGACGACCCGGGTCTCCCCGGATCCGTACGCCTTCACGACCTGGCGCGCCCGTGCCGCCACGGCCGTACGCCCTCCAGTGCCCCCGTGCCTGGGAATGGTTACAGCCGATGTCACGGTAAGTCTCCTAAGTCGGTTACGCAGTGAGTCAGGTGTGTTCGCTACGCATAAAGAGTCTGGTCGTCGGACGGGTCCCGCGCGCTGGTGCTCAGCGCAGTCTTTTGCGGGGGAAAACCCCACCCCCGAAGGTGTGGTTGGTCCGATCCGAGGCCTTCCCCGGCCCGACCCCGTCGGCATAAAGCCAATCTAAGAAGCGGCGGTGGCCTTCTCGTCCTCCAGCGGTACGAGCGCTCCCCGGTCCGTAGTACGGAGGTTCCCCTAGGGGATCTCCACCTGCCGGTGGAGCCGTTCTCGGGGTTGCTCCACCCTCCTGCCGAGCGGACACCGGCCCACCTGCCGGGATGCTCTCCACCCCTGCCCCGGACGCGCATCGGGTGAGATGGTGGCCCGGAGCAAATAGATGCAGGGGGAAGGGATCTCGGTGGACGCGGACGGCACACCTTCGGGTTCGGACGACCGGCGGCGGCGCGGACCCGTCGTCGCCGCGCTCATGCTCGCGATGGCGCTCGCCGCCCTGGACGCCACGATCGTCTCGACCGCCATCCCGCAGATCGTCGGCGACCTCGGCGGCTTCTCCGTCTTCTCCTGGCTCTTCTCCGGCTATCTGCTCGCCGTCACCGTCACCCTGCCCATCTACGGCAAGCTCTCCGACACCTTCGGCCGCAAGCCCGTCCTCATCGCGGGCAGCGTCCTCTTCCTGCTGGGCTCGGCCCTGTGCGCCGTGGCCTGGAACATGGGCGCGCTCATCGCCTTCCGTGTCGTCCAGGGCCTGGGCGGCGGCGCGCTCCAGGGCACGGTGCAGACACTCGCCGCCGACCTCTACCCCCTCAAGGAACGCCCCAAGATCCAGGCCAAGTTGTCCACGGTGTGGGCGGCTTCGTCGATCGCGGGACCGGCGCTCGGCGGCCTCATCGCCGCGTACGCGGACTGGCGCTGGATCTTCCTGATCAACCTGCCCATCGGGGCGGTGGCCCTCTGGCTGATCGTGCGCCACCTGCACGAGCCGGAGCGCGAGGCGGTCACCCGGGGGCGCACCGACTGGGCGGGCGCGCTCGCCGTCTTCGCCTGCGGCGGCGTACTGCTCACCGCGCTCGTGCAGGGCGGTGTCGCCTGGGGCTGGCTCTCCGCGCCCTCGCTCGCGCTGTTCGCGGGCGGGCTGCTGCTCGCGGCGGCCGTCGTCGTGGTCGAGCGGCGCGCGGCGGAGCCGATCATCCCCGGCTGGGTCTGGCGCCGGCGCACCATCGCCGCGGTCAACCTCGCCCTGGGCGCACTCGGCCTCCTGATGGTCGCGCCCACCATCTTCCTGCCGACGTACGCCCAGTCCGTGCTCGGCCTCGCGCCGATCGCCGCCGGGTTCGTGCTCTCCGTCATGACGCTGAGCTGGCCCGTCTCCGCCGCCCTGAGCCAGCACGTCTACCGCAGGCTGGGCTTTCGCGACACCGCCCTCATCGGCATCGGCGGCGCCGCGCTCTTCCTCTTCGCGTTCCCCCTCCTGCCCTACCCGGGACAGGCCTGGCAGCCGGCCCTGATCATGCTGCTGCTCGGCGCGGCACTGGGTCTGTTCCAACTGCCGCTGATCGTCGGCGTGCAGTCCACCGTGGGCTGGTCCGAGCGGGGCACGGCCACGGCGTCCATCCTCTTCTGCCGCCAGATAGGCCAGACCCTGGGCGCCGCGCTCTTCGGCGCCGTCGCCAACGGAGTGCTCGCGTCGCGGCTCGGCGGGGCGGGCTCCCTGGACTCGGTGGCGCACGCCCTGGAGGACCCGGGATCGGTCGCCGACCCCGAACGGCTGCGCAGGGCCGTCGACTCGGCGGTCGACACCGTGTACGTCGGGGCGGGGTGCGCCGCGGTGCTCGCACTCCTCGTACTGGTGTTCCTCGCCCCTCGGCGCTTTCCGGTAATCGGGGTCAAGACCTCGGAAAACGGCGAGGTGGGAGCGCTGGAGAGCCC
Source organism: Streptomyces sp. NPDC057302 (assembly GCF_042667685.1). NCBI lineage: Bacteria > Bacillati > Actinomycetota > Actinomycetes > Kitasatosporales > Streptomycetaceae > Streptomyces > Streptomyces sp. NPDC057302. The sequence goes on from NZ_JBHUZJ010000148.1 coordinate 5,370, forward strand.
GGAGGGCACCCAACTGGCGCCGCACGAAAGCCGCCTGAACGGACCGGCCGAATAGACCGACCGACCAGTATGCGCAAAACCCTTCGCGGCTCTACTACTTACAAGTAACGTGCTCGATCCTCACCTCTCGCTCCCTGCGGTCCCGCACCGGACCGACGCCGCGCAAGGAGAACCGGGATGCCCTACCCTCACCAGCCCCAACGCCCCCACCCCCCACATCACCCTCAAAACCCTCCCCGCTCGCAGTACCCCCAGTACCCCGAGTACCCCGAGTACCCCTCGCCCTCCCAAAGCCGTCAGACCCCGCAGCCCCCTCAGCCCCCTCAGAGCTCGCAGCCCGCCTATCACCCCCACCTCCCCCCGCACGACTCCTCCCCCTCGTACCCCACCTATCCCTGGCAGCCCGTCGCGCCGCCACCTCCCCCGCCGCCCCCACGGCTCCCCCGCCACCCCGCACTCGGCCGCCACAGCGACCTGCGCCACCTGCGCAGCGCCTACCGCTGGCAGCGCCGCGTCGCCACGCTCACCGCGCTCGGCTACTTCACGCTCTTCCTGATCCTCTCCGCCTTCGCCCCGGCCCTGATGACGGGCACGGTCTCCGGCGGGCTCTCCACCGGTCTGCTGCTCGGCCTGTGCCAGGTGCCCGTCACCCTGCTCGCCATAGCGCTGTACGAGTTCACGGCCCGCCGCAGGGTCGACCCCTTGGCCCAACGGCTGCGCAAACGGGCGGAGTTGGAGGCCAACCGATGAACCCCGGCACCACACTGGCCACCGACTCGGCCCAGGCCATGTCCCTCGTGGCGTTCACCGCCGTCGTCACCCTCACGCTGCTCCTGTGCGTGATGACGGGCCCCGACCGCGACGACCTCGGAGAGTTCTACGCGGGCTACGGCTCCCTCTCGCCGATGCGCAACGGCCTGGCCATCGCGGGCGACTACATCTCGGCGGCGACCGTCCTCGGCACCGGCGGGATCATCGCGCTCCTCGGGTACGACGGCGTCGTCCTGGCCCTGAGCACGGCCCTGTCCCTCATGCTCCTGATGTTCCTGCTCGCCGAACCCCTGCGCAACGCGGGCCAGTTCACCATGGGCGACGTACTGGCCCGCCGGATGCCGGGCCGCGCCGTACGGATCACGGCCTGCGCGGCGACGCTCGCCGCGCTCATCCCCCTCATGCTGGTGCAGCTGGCGGGAGCGGGCGACCTGCTCTCCTTCATCCTCGGCTTCTCCGGCGAGGGCGTGAAGACGGGCTGCGTCGTCGCGCTGGGCGCGCTCATGATCAGCTACGCGGCGATCGGCGGCATGAAGGGCACCGCCCTCATCCAGATCCTGAAGATCGTGATGCTGCTCGGCTCCGGAGTGGTCATCGCCGCCCTGATCCTGCGCCGCTTCGACTGGGACCTGGGCGCGCTCCTGGCCGCCGCCCAGAAGGGCAGCGGGGCCGGCCCGGCCTTCCTCCAGTCCGGACTCCAGTTCCAGGGCGGCCCCAACCCCCGCCTGGACATGATCAGTTCGGAGCTGACGGTGGTGCTCGGCGGCGCCTGCCTGCCGCACGTCACGATGCGGATGTACACGGCCCGCAGCGCGCGCGAGGTGCGGCGCTCGATGTCCTGGGCGGTGTCGTCGGTGGCGCTCTTCGTCCTCGTCATCTCGATCGTCGGCTTCGGCGCGACGGCGATGATCGGGCGGGCGGCGATCACGCAGGCGGATCCGCAGGGCAACACGGCCTATCTGCTGGGCTCAAGGGCGGTGTTCGGCGCGAACGCGTCGACGGCGGAGACCCTCGTCTTCACGACCGTCACCACGGCGATCTTCCTGACGCTGCTCGCCTCGGTCGCCGGAATGATCCTCGCCTGCGCCAACTCCCTGGCGCACGACGTCTTCGCACATCTGCACCTGCGCAAGGAGCTGACCCCGCGCCGGGAGATGACGCTGGCCCGCGTCTCGGCGCTCGCCATAGGGAGCCTGGCGATCGCCCTCGCGGTCATGGTCCAGCACCACAACCTGCAACCGCTGGTCACCCTCTCCTTCTGCCTGGGCGCCTCCGCCCTCGCCCCGGCACTCGTCTACAGCCTCTTCTGGCGCCGCTACACCCGCAGGGGCCTCCTGTGGACCCTGATCGGCGGCACGCTGGGCTCCGTCATCCTCATGACGGGCACCAACCTGGTCTCGGGCGCCCCCACTTCGGCGTTCCCGAACCACGACTTCAACTGGTTCCCCTTCACCACGACGGGCCTGGCCTCCATCCCGCTGGGCTTCCTGCTCGGCTGGCTGGGAACGATCTCGTCGGGCCCGAGAGTGTCCGAGAAGCAACGGGGCAGGTACGAGGCGGTGGAGGGCTGGATCCTGGCGGGAGTGACGAGGAGGTAGGGGGGAGAACTCGACGCGGGGTGAACGGGTGGGTGGGCGGGAAAGAATCGCCGCGAAGCGGCGGCCTGGAAGAGCCCCGCCCCGCCTAGGGTGCACCCTCAGCAGCAGCCCGCCCGGTCAGCGCAGCGAGACTGCTCCGCACATGCTCCATGTGCGCCCGCACCTCGTCCCACTCCTCACCGTGCTCCCGCAGCATCCGCTCGGTCTCCCGGACGATGCCCTCCTCCCGCACCCCCGCGGCAGCGACCAGCTCCGCGCCCCGCGCCTCCGCGTCCTCCTGCCCGTGCCTCGCGGACTCCTCCGCCTCGGCGAAGGCCCGCTTGGCCTCGGAGAGCCGCGCCTCGGCGGCGGCCACGAGCGAAGCCTCGTGAGCCTCCGCCTCGGCCTCCCGCAGGGCGATCTCCCGCTCGGCGGCCTCCCAGCGCTCGGCGTGCTCCTTCTCCTGCTCCTCCAGGAGCGCGGCACTGCGCTCCCGCATCTCCCGCAGCGCGGCGAGGGCCTCGCCGCGCCACTCCTTCACGTCGCGGCGGGCCGAGATCCGGGACTCGTCCGCGGTCGCGCGACAGGCGAGGAGCCGCTGCCGGGCCCGTTCGTCGGCCTCGCCGAGCACCTCGTCGGCGTACGCGCCCGCGGCCTCCCGGACCTCGCGCGCCCGGGTGTCGGCCGCCTCCGTCACGCTCCGCACGTCGGCGTCGGCCTGCGTCCGGACTGCCTCGGCCTCCGCCTCGCTCAGGGCGAGGACGTTGCGCGCGCGCTCGCTCAGCGTCTCGTACGTCTGCGGGGCGAGGCGCGACACCACGTCCCGCAGCCGTTCCGCCTCCGCCTCCATCTCCTTGGCGAGGACGGTGAGCCGGGCGGCGCGTTCCCACGCGCCGTCGCGGTCCTGGGACAGATCGAGGGCGTACGCGTCCACCTGCTCGGGACGGTAGCCACGTCCGCGCACGGCGACGAAGCCGTGCTCCGAGGCCGTTGCACCGCTGCTCATCCTTGAATCCCTCCTCCGACGCCACCACGCGCGTATTACGCGATTGGCGCACATCTTGATGGATCAAGCGGAAGTGCCCATAACGCGACACTCCGCGCATCTCATCCGCTCAAGGATGCGTCATCGCCGCCCAGAAGCTGGAACCGGCCACCCGACTCCATCGCCGGGAGCCCTCCGCGACTACCCCAGCGCAGTTCCTTCGCCGCCCAGCAGACGCCACCGCCCCGGCACGGCCCCTCCGCGGCGCGACGTAACCACCACCATGGCCGCCGCCCCAATCCCGCCGCTTCGCGGCGGATCTTCCCCACCCACCCACCCGAGCACCCCGCAGCACTCGAAGCAGGCAGACCGGGTGGGTGGGTGGGAGAGATCCGCCGCGAAGCGGCGGGCTGCACGGTCGACGACTCGGCGGAGCAGCCGGACGCACCGTCGGCGGCCGGGGAAGGCGGCGAGGCGCCCGGCCGACCAGCTGCAAGGTGGTTGCCGCCCGCCCGCGGCCCGGAGAGCGCGGGGTGTCCG
>NZ_JBHUZJ010000149.1:0-8795 GCF_042667685.1 Streptomyces sp. NPDC057302
GCCCTGTTCACCGTGGTGGTGAACAGGGCACCCGCTTTCCGAGCGTCAGACAGAGTCCACTTCGCCCAGGACCTTGCGCAGCGCGTCGATGACCTGGTCCTGCCGGTCGGCGCCGAGCGAGGGGTACATCGGGAGCGAGAAGATCTCCTTGGCGTACCGCTCGGTGACCGGCAGCGAGACGTCGGCCGACTCGGTGCCGGCGAACCCGGTCATGGTGTGGACCGGCCACGGGTAGCTCACGTTGAGCTCGATGTCGTGCTCGCGCAGCCGCTCGATGACGAGGTCACGCCGGGGGTGGCGGACCACGTACACGTAATGCACGTGGTCGTTGCCCTCCGCGGTGCTCGGAAGGACGAGCGAGGTGTCGCCCAGCGCCTGCGCATAGCGGTCGGCCACCGCACGCCGGGCGGCGATGTAGCCGTCGAGCCGCCGCAGCTTGCGGCGCAGGATCTCCGCCTGGACCTCGTCGAGCCTGCTGTTGTGGCCGGGCAGTGCCTCGACGTGGTAGCGCTCCTCCATCCCGTAGTAGCGCAGCCGCCGCAGTGTGCTGTCGACGTCGGGCCGGGAGGTGAGCACCGCTCCCCCGTCGCCGTACGCACCAAGGACCTTGGTCGGGTAGAACGAGTACGCCGCGGCATCACCGAAGGTGCCCGCGGGCCTTCCGCCCTGGCGCGCGCCGTGTGCCTGCGCACAGTCCTCCACGACCGAAAGGCCGTGGGCCGCGGCCACTTCGCCGACCGGCCCCATCGGCACGCACTGCCCGTAGAGGTGGACCGGCAGGATGCACCGGGTACGCGCGGTGACCGCCGAGGCGATCTGCGCGGTGTCCATCAGATAGGTCGCCGGGTCGATGTCGACGAACTTCGCGGTGGCCCCGGTGCTCGCGATCGCGACGACGGTGGGCGCGGCCGTGTTGGACACGGTGATCACCTCGTCGCCCGCGCCGATGCCCAGCGCCTCCAGCGCGAGCTTGACCGCGTTGGTCCCGTTGTCGACGCCGACGCAGTGCGCGGCTCCGTGGTAGCCGGCGAACTCCGCCTCGAAGTTCGCCACGCTCGGGCCGAGCACCAGGCGCCCGGACGAGAACACCGAGTCGACCGCTGCCAGGATGTCGTCGCGTTCGGCCGCGTACTCGTCTTGATAAGCCCAGACGGACATGGTCATTTCTTTTCGCCTCCCTACTCGCCCTGTGCTCCGGTGGGTCGCGCCGTCAACGCACCGGGGGCGAGAAGCTCGCCGGTCGCGGCGTCGCGCAAGGTGATCGCCTCCATCGGGCAGGTCGCGGCGGCGTCCGCCACGCTCTGCTCGGGGGCGACGAGTTCCTCGACGGGACGGGCCCGCCCCCGGTCGAGGCGCATGTGCCCGGCCGCCGTGCCCAGGCAGAGGCCGGTGCCCGCGCAGACCCGCCGGTCCACCACGATCCGCCAGGTCCGGTCAGTCATCTCCGCTTCCTCCCGCGCTATCCGCCACCGCGGGCGCGCTCCGCGCCTGCCGGTGCAGGTCGTCGACCGTCCGCTCCAGGCCCTCCTCGAGGGTCAGCCGCGGCAGCCAGCCGGTCACTCCGCGAAAGGCCGAGGAGTCGATCTCCATGCTGTGGAAATCGCCGAGCTCGGCGTACTCCGGCGACGGCACCGTCAGGACCTGCACCGGGGCCTCGCCGGTGCGCACCGATACGAGCTTCGCGACCCGGTCGAAGACCGCGCCGAGCGGCTCGCCACGGCCGCTGCCGATCATCCAGTGGCGGCCCACCAGTTCGTGCCCGTGGTCGACGGCCGCCGTGAAGGCCCGCGCCACGTCCTCGACGTGCAGCAGGTCGCGGCGCACGGACCCGTCGTGCCACATGGTGATCGGCTCGCCCGCGAGCGCCCGCCCGATCATCGCGGCCACCACGCCCTTCGATCCCACGCGGCCGGGCACACAGCCGATCACCGTGGGCAGCCGCAGGGTGAACCCGTGGACGTGCCCCGCCCTGGTCGCCGCTTCGAGGACCCGCTGGGCGGTGAGCTTTTGACGGTCGTACGAGCTCTGCGGCTCGTCGGGCTCCGAGCCGTCGACGCGGGTCGTGGCGGAGAGGCCGACCTGGCTCGCCGTCCCCGCGTAGATCACGGTGACCGGACGGCCGTCCGGTGCGGGGCGCAGGATCTCGGTGAGGCGGCGCATCGTGCCGACGTTGACCCGCTCGGCCGCGGAGCCCGCGCCACGCCAGTTGGCGCCGGCCGACATGTACGCGAGCAGGTGGATCACCACGTCGGAACCCTCCACCGCGTCGGTGAGCACCGCCTCTTCGGTGAGGTCTCCCGTGCGCACCTCGATGTCGGCGACGGCGTCCCGCGGGACGACCGCTCGGCTCCTCGACACGAGGCGCAGCCGCACCGGTCGGCGCGCGAACTCGCGGGTGACCGCCGCGCCGACGAATCCGGACGCGCCCAGCACGGTCACCAGCGGCCGCTGCGTGGCCTGTTCGTCGTGTCGTCCCGTCATGCGTCCGCTCCCTTCTCGTACAGCGACCTCTCCACGCGCAGCGAGGTCTCGTAGTCGGGAAGCAGCCCCTGCTCCGCCGCCTCGGCCAGGGTGGGTGCCACCCGGTCCCGTTCGGAGAGGACGAGGTTCTCGTCGTCCGCGACGGGCAGGCCCAGCGCCGGGTCGAGCACCGAGACCGCCTTCTCGTTCTCCGCCTTGTATCCCTCGGACAGCAGGTACGTGATGACCGTGTCCTCCAGGGCGACGAACGCGTGCCCGACGCCCGCGGGGAGATAGATGCCGCTGGGGTGCTCGGCGTTGAGCACGACGGATTCCCACTGGCCGAACGTCGGGGAGCCGACCCGCACGTCCACCACCATGTCGAGGGTGCTGCCCTGCGAGCAGTGGACGTACTTGGCCATTCCCGGCGGCGTCGTCGTGAAGTGGACACCGCGGGCCACGCCCCGGCGTGACTGGCTGTGGTTGGTCTGGCGGATCGGGAACAGTGCGTGGCCGGTCGCCTCCTTGAAGGCGGCCTCCTGGTACGGCGATGCCAGATGGCCGCGTGCGTCGGCGAAGTTCTGCGGTACGAAATGGAAGGCGCCGGCGATCTTCAGCTCACGAACGTCCATCACGGGACCCCCCTTCGAGGGTGTCGACTTCGAGAGTGCCGACGAAGAGCCCTGGGCCCGCGTTGCCCAGGTCGACGAACTCGGCCTTCAGTCCGGCATCGGCGAAGGCGCTCTCGTACGCGGACCTCGGGAAGAGCGCCATGGTGTGCTCGTCGGCGAAGTGCCAGATGCCCTCGCCCGGCCGGGCGAAGACGTAGTGGACCTCCATGTGGCTGCTGTCGCCGCGCCGCACGGAGTGGGAGACGCGCGAGATCGTCGTCCCCTCGTGCTCGAACGTGTCGCTGCCGATGTGGCCGGCGGTGAAGGTCTCCGGGAACCACCACGGCTCGATCGCGAGCACCCCGCCGGGCCGCAGGTGCCGTGCCATGCTGCGCACCGCGGCCCGCAGTTCGTCCGTACCGCTGATGTTGCCGATGGCGCTGAAGAGGCAGGTCACCGCGGAGAAGCGGCGGCCCAGGTCGAAGGTCCGCATGTCCGCGAGGTGCAGCGGTACGTCCGGCAGCCGTTCACGCGCGGAGGCGAGCTGGGCCTCGGCCAGATCGGCCCCTTCCACGTGGTCGAAGGCCGCGGCGAAGTACTGCAGGTGGTTGCCGGGTCCACAGCCCACGTCGAGCAGGTCACGCGCCTGGGGGGCGCGGGCCCTGACCAGTTCGGCGACGGTGGCGGCCTCGGCCTCGTAGTCCTTGCCCCGGCCCAGGTAGATCGCCTCGTAGAGCGGCGATATGTCGTAGATGGTGCGTGCGGAATCCACCGCACGCCGCCAGTCGGTCCCGGTCGTGTACATCGTCATCCGGTGCGCCCTACTTCCCCGCCCCGACGAGCGCCACCAGTCGGTCGACGATCTCGTACGGGCTCGGCATGTTCTTGATCTCTTCGCGTACGTCGTTAGTGGCGGCGGGCAGCGCCGTGTCCGCGAGCAGCGACTCCACGAGCTCCGGGCCGATCTCCTGGGGAGGTACGACGCGGGCGATGCCCCGCTGCACCATCGTGTCGGCGATGAGCGGGCGGGCGAGGCCCTTGAAGTCGGGGATCACCTGCGGGACGCCGTTCACGATCGCGCCGAGCGCGGAGCCGGGGCCACCGTGGTGGATGACCGCCGAGCAGTGCGACATCAGCGTGCTGTAGGGCGCCCAGCCGAACGAGCGGACGTTGTCGGGCAGCGGCCCGAACGGCTCGAGGTCCACCGTGGGCACGACCATGACGAACTCGGCGTCGGTCTTCGGTGCCATCTCAAGGACCTGCCGGAAGATCAGCGCGGCCTCCTCGGGCGCGGGACCGCTGCCGAGGGTGATGGCGATGCGCGGCACGGCGGGCGCGTTGGTGAGGAAGTCGAAGATCGGCGCGGGCAGGGCGCCGCTGCCGTTGTACGGGACGAAGCCCATCATCCAGGAGTCGGGGTCGGGGGCCGCGATGCTCGGCGGCGTGATGTCGATGGTGGCCTGCACCTCGGGCAGGTCGACGCCGTGCTGCTCGAAGAGGTCCGCGTGGACCTTGCGCATGATCTGTCCGGACGGCCGTACGAAGCCGAACTCGTGCTGCACCGCGGGGATGCCGAGCTTGGCGGCGGCGACCAGGCCGGGGGTCAGGAGCGGCGAGTGCACGATGACGTCGGGCCGCCACTCCTGCGCGGTGCGGATCATCCCCTCGACCATCTGGGGCTGCAGCCGCAGCGCGGCGGCGACCGCGCCGCCGATGATATCCAGGTAGTTGGCGTCAAGGGCCTCCGAGGCGAGCTTCGCGCCCAGCTCGGGGTGGTTCGCGGCGAGCTTGCCCTGCATCTGTCCCAGGGAGAGCCCCGGCGAGACGTCGACGGTGCGCACACCGGCCTCGCCCATCTCGAGTCCGGGCCCACAGGAGACGACGAGCACTTCGTGGCCCGCCAGTTGCAGGGCCCAGGCCAGCGGGACCATCGGGTAGGTGTGCCCGGTACCGGGGGTAATCGTCATCATTACACGCACGAGTTGTCACTCTCCGTTCGCGGCGGTGGGGCGGGGAAGGGCCGACGGCTTGCGAAGCGCCGGTACGGGGTGCTCCGGACGCATCCCGATCGCCATGGTTCGGGCGGGGCCTGCCTGGAGGACGGGCAGGCGCTTGAGGATGCGCAGCACGACCGGGGTGGTGGACTTTCCTTCGCCGCGGACCCACGGCTCAAGAAATCGGCTCTGCAGAAAGCGCTGCAGGCGCTGGGTGCCCACGGTCGGCAGGGTGCGGCGGCGCTGCACGCTCTCGAGGTGCTTGTCGGTCAGCCTGCCCTCGCGCAGCGGACCGGCGATCCGGTTCGCCGCGGCGACGGCGTCCTGCAGGGCGAGGTTGATCCCCACGCCCATGATCGGTGACATCGTGTGGGCCGAGTCCCCGATGCAGAGCATTCCGGGACGCCACCAGCGGTCGAGGCGGTCGATCTGTACGTCGAGCACCTTGACGTCGTCCCAGGACCCCACTTCGTGGACCCGGTCGGCCAGGAAGGGTACGAGCTCGGCGAGGTTCTCGCGGAACCAGTCGAGACCGCGCGCCCGGACCTCGTCGTAGCCGTCCTTGCGGACCGTGTACGCGACCTGCCAGTGGGCCTGGCGTTCGATGCGGACCACGAGCTGGCCGTCGGAGAGACGGCCGACCATGCCGCCCGGGTCGTCGGGCTTCTTGGTCAGCTGGAACCACAGGATGTCCATGCCGGAACCGAAGACGCGTGACTTCAGGCCGGCGGTCTCGCGCAGCGCGGACCGTCTGCCGTCGGCGGCCACGGTGAGGTCCGCACGCAGCTCCCGCTCGCCCTCGGCGTCTCGGTAGCGAAGCCCCGTGACCCGCTCGCCGTCCTCGATGACGCCCGTCACTTCGCTGTTGCGCAGGATCCGGAAGTTCGGGTACTTCTCCGCCTCCGCCAGGAGGAAGTCGAGGAAGTCCCACTGCGGCAGGAAGGTGATGTACTTGAACTTCCCCGGCAGTCTGCGGAAGTCCATCAGCTTGTAGGTGCCGTCGTCGGTGGTGACCTGAAGGTGATGGATGCGCTGGTGCGCCAGCTTCGTGAAGGCGTCGAGGAGTCCGAGCTCTCCCATGAGGCGCATCGTCGACGCGTGCACGGTGTCCCCGCGGAAGTCCCGCAGGAAGTCTCCGTGCTTCTCCAGGACCACCGTCTCCACGCCCGCCCGGGCGAGCAGCATCCCGAGCATCATCCCGGCGGGCCCGGCGCCCGCGATCGCGCAGGTCGTCCGACGTGTCTCCATCTCGCCTCCGATCGAGTCGTTGGTCACCGGTCAACTCCCCTTGTGGTGTGCGGTTTCAGTGCTTCGCCCCCCGCTTCTGGAAGAGCGCCTGCCAGTACCAGGTGTAGGGAACGGCCCAGGCGTCGGCGGCACACGTCCATCCGTCGGCGGGCCGGTAGGCGGCCATGAACTCGGGGGCCTTCGCCGCCACGGCGCGGTTGTCGTTGACGTCGATGACGTCCGTCAGGAGTCCCGGGCTCATCGCCCTGGCGATGGCCTGCTCGCCGCGCGCGTGCCCGTCCAGGCTCTTGTCCATGTACTTGCCGACCGGGTTGTTCACGTAGAAGTTCCGGCAGCGCCGGCCGATGAGGTCCAGGTAGTACCCGACGGTGTCGGCGTCCATCTCGGCGAGCGAATCGATATTTACGCAGAGATCGAAGGTGGCGTCACCGAGGGCGCTTTCGATGTCGCCGACCGGAATGAACGTGATCTTCGCGAACTCCGCGTCGTCCAGGACGGTCCTCAGATAGCGCCTGGAGACCTCCATCGTGGTCTCCAGGTCAATGATCGTGTATGACGAAATTTTGTGGTTCGAGAGGAAGGTGTGGCACGTGCGCCCGTACCCCGCTCCGATCTCAAGAACGTCCGCACCCGTCAACTCCACGCCGGTCTCGATGAATTCGAGGTCGAGGACCGCGCGCAGATAGTCGAGGCAGACCATCTCCCCGTCGTAGGTGACCGAGAACGGGTTTCCCACCTCGCGGTTGCCGATTCTGCGCAGCCGGTCCCAGTTCTCCGGGCTCAAGTGGGACGCGAGGTTGTAGATGAGCGTCTTGAGGTATCGGACGCCGTTGGTCTCCACGTCGAAGGACGTGAGGCGGTAGTTGACCTGGCTGGTCTTGAAGTCGGTGAGATCGTCGACCTGTTGGCCGTTGACCTGGTTCTCGCCGATGTACTTCCAGAGATCGTTGACGCGTGGCTGCGTAGTCATGACATTCCTCTTCGGGGGTGCGGGCTTCCGGGACGGTTCACCACTCGACGCGCAGGGCCTGTGGCGCTCGCGCGATCAGGCCCGGCTTCCACGGGACCTCCTCGGCCGGCCCGGCAAGGCGCAGGGTGGGGAGCCTCTCGGTGAGCCCCTGGAGCACGACCCGCAGCTCGGACCGGGCGAGGGCGGAGCCCAGGCAGTAGTGCATGCCGTGGCCGAAGCCCAGGTGCGGATTGCGTCCGCGGTCGAACCTGATGGTCTCCGGGTCGTCGAAGACGCGCTCGTCGCGGTCGCCCGCCGCGCGCTGGAAGATGACGGTGTCCCCCTCCTTGATGAGTACGCCGCCGATCTCGACGTCCTCGCTCGCGCGCCGGGGGAAGCTGCCGACCGAGCGGAGCGGGATGATGCGCAGCATCTCCTCGATCGCCGGGTCGATGCGCTCCGGGTGGTCGCACAACTCCGTGTAGAGCTCGCGCTGTTGGAGGAGGATGAAGCAGACGTTGGAGATCATGCTCAGCGAGGTCTCGTGTCCCGCCATGAGGATGCCGATGCCGGTCCGCACCGCCTCCATGTCGGAGAGCCGCTCTCCGTCCACCGCTTCGATGAGCACCGAGACGAGGTCTTCCTGGGGCTCTCGGCGGCGCAGTTCGATCAGCGACTTGAGGTAGTCCTCCAGCCCGTCACGCGCCTCGTCGATCTCCTCCTGGGTGTGGGCGGAGGTCGCGACGAAGACGTCGGAGTACTTGCGGAACGCGTAGCGCTCCTCGTACGGGATGCCGAAGAGCTCGGCGATCATCCTGACGGGCAGCGGGATGGCCAGGCGCTCCACGAGGTCCGCGGAGGGCCCTTCTTCCAGCATGGCGTCGATCTCCGCCGCCACGACCTCGCGCATCCGGTCGGTCAGCCTGGCCACCCGGCTCGGGACGAACGCGTGCGCCACGATCTTGCGGATCCGGCTGTGGTCGGGCGGGTCCATGGTGAGCAGGTTCCCGGGCCGCAGCGGCAGCGGGGTCACCCTGCTGGTGTCCGGTGCCGTCGCGGCATAGGAGCTGAACCGCGGGTCGGAGAGGAACTGCTTGATCTCCTCGTAGCCGGTCAGGAGCCAGGCCTCACCACCATAGGGCATATGCACCCGGGTCACCGGTTCCGTGCGAGCCAGCTCCAGATAGCGGGGGTGCAGATCTAGGCGCGATACCGGGCCGAAGGGGTAGGTGGGCGCATGGCTGCATGTCTCCGTCACCGTGGGTCACCTCCTGTGCACTGCCCGGCTGAATGCCGGGCGTCGATGGAACGTCGGTGGAATGCGAATACCTGCGCGCCGGAATTCAGAATTCCAGCTGTTTACAGGGATGAGAAATCAAAGCCGAGGCCCGATTGCCGAGCACAGGGATCTTCTCACGCAGAGACGGGGACAATGCGATGTTCGATGGCTCAAAGAGCACACCGCAGCGGAATATGAAGCTCCGGAAAAATAACTGCAGATAGGGAACAAAGAAAGCGGGGAGGGCCGTGAGG
>NZ_JBHUZJ010000150.1:0-8715 GCF_042667685.1 Streptomyces sp. NPDC057302
GCCGTGGGAACGGCCGGGGGCTTCGTACGGATGGTGCGCGATACTGGGATTGAACCAGTGACCTCTTCCGTGTCAGGGAAGCGCTCTCCCGCTGAGCTAATCGCGCGGGTGAACCCGCGTGTGAAGCTTACTGCGTGCGCGATACTGGGATTGAACCAGTGACCTCTTCCGTGTCAGGGAAGCGCTCTCCCGCTGAGCTAATCGCGCGGGGATCCTTGCGGACCAGAACTTCAGTTGTGCTGCGTGCGCGATACTGGGATTGAACCAGTGACCTCTTCCGTGTCAGGGAAGCGCTCTCCCGCTGAGCTAATCGCGCTTGGAGGTGGAGACGGGATTTGAACCCGTGTAGACGGCTTTGCAGGCCGTTGCCTCGCCTCTCGGCCACTCCACCAGGAGTGCGGGGGGTCGGGAAGATCCCCCACTTCCTGCGAGCGGACGACCAGGTTCGAACTGGCGACCTCAACCTTGGCAAGGTTGCGCTCTACCAACTGAGCTACGTCCGCTTGTCTTTCCCGGTGCGCTTGCGCGTCCCGGCGACGTGTTGAACTCTAGCGGATTCCTGGGCCAGTACAAAAACGCGTTTGCGCAGCGTGCTGCGCTGTCACCGGCCCGGGGCGCGCCCAGCGCACCGGTCATAGACTCACAGGCGTGCACAGCGCCCCCCAGATGTCCTCCCGGCCGCCCTCCGGGACGTCCCTGCCCATGGCGCGCTTCGGCGGCCTGCTCGCGACCGGTCTCAGGGACGTGACCAGCGATCCCTCCGCGCTCGACTCCCACGGCTTCTGGGCGGTCTGCGCGGACTTCGAGGGCGAACTGGTCTGCGCCCGCTTCGACGACGTACGCGAGGAGCCGGTGCCCGCTCCGGTGCCGGGAGCGTGGCGCGGGCCCGCCGCCGGAGACTGGACGTCGTCGCTCGACCACGCCGCGTATGTGGACGGAGTGCGTCGGGTGCGGGAACACATCGCGGCGGGCGACGTCTATCAGGCGAACCTCTGCCGCGTGCTGTCCGCGCCGCTTCCGGGCGCCGGTGACGGCGCGGACGGTAGGGACGGTGGGGACGAAGCGGACATCGACGCCCTCACCGCGCTCCTCGCGCGCGGGAACCCCGCTCCGTATGCCGGAACGATCCGCCTGCCCGAGCACGGCGTGGAGATAGCCACGGCCTCCCCGGAGCTCTTCCTGCGCCGCGAGGGCCGCGTCGTCGAGTCGGGGCCCATCAAGGGCACGGGCCGCACCGAGGCGGACCTCCTGGAGAAGGACTACGCCGAGAACGTCATGATCGTGGACCTCGTCCGCAACGACCTCGGGCGGATCTGCGTGACCGGTTCCGTGACCGTTCCCGACCTGTGCGTGATCGAGAAGCATCCCGGGCTCGTCCACCTGGTCTCCACCGTCCGGGGCGAGCTGCGCCCCGACGCCGGCTGGGCCGACCTCGTCGCCGCCGCTTTCCCGCCGGGCTCCGTCACCGGAGCCCCCAAGTCCAGCGCCCTGCGCATCATCGACGCCCTGGAGACCGCGCCCCGCGGCCCGTACTGCGGCGGCATCGGCTGGGTCGACGCCGACCGGGGCGCCGGCGAACTTGCCGTCGGCATCCGCACCTTCTGGATCGACCGCGCGGCGGGCCTGCTGCGGTTCGGCACCGGTGCGGGGATCACCTGGGGATCGGACCCCGAGGGGGAGTGGCGGGAGACCGAACTGAAGGCTGAACGGCTGCTGGCGGTAGCGTCGGGAGCGTACGAAGTGAGTGGAGGGACCCTTTCGTGAAGATCTGGCTCAACGGCGGCCTGCAGGACCTCGAAACCGCCCGCGTCTCCGTGCTCGACCACGGACTCACCGTCGGCGACGGAATCTTCGAGACGGTGAAGTCGGTCGAGGGGCGGCCCTTCGCGCTGACCCGGCACCTGGACCGGCTCGCCCGTTCGGCGCGCGGCCTCGGTCTGCCCGAGCCGGACCTCGACGAGGTGCGCGCGGCCTGCGCCGCCGTGCTCGACGCCGATCCGCTGCCTCTGGGGCGGCTGCGCATCACGTACACCGGAGGTCTCTCGCCGCTCGGCTCGGACCGCGGTGACCAGGGGCAGACGCTGGTCGTCGCCCTGGGCGAGGCGGCCAGGCGCCCCGACACCACCGCCGTGATCACGGTGCCGTGGACCCGCAACGAACGTGGCGCCCTGACCGGCCTGAAGACCACGTCGTACGCCGAGAACGTCGTCGCCCTCGCGCGCGCCCACGAACAGGGCGCTTCGGAGGCGCTGTTCGCCAACACGGTGGGGCAGCTGTGCGAAGGCACGGGATCGAACGTCTTCGTGGTGCTCGACGGCGAGATCCACACGCCGCCGGTCGCCTCCGGGTGTCTGGCGGGCATCACGCGCGCGTTGGCCGTCGACTGGACGAACGCGCGCGAGAGCGATCTGCCGCTCGACGTCCTGGACCGCGCCGACGAGGTGTTCCTGACCTCTACGCTCCGTGACGTCCAGGCCGTGCACCGGATCGACGGGCGCGAACTTCCAGGGGCGCCGGGTCCGGTGACCGCCAAGGCGATGCGGATCTTCGACGAGCGGGCGGCGGACGACCTCGACCCGTGATCGGCGGGCCATGACGCCGCAACAGCTTGTAATCCTGATGACGCTCGAGCCGCAGGGCGGGTAGAACACCACTGATGACCACGACCCTGCGGCCGACCGGGCCGCTTCAGCAGAGCGCTGACGGCGCCAAGTCACGCACGTACGAAGTGCGCGTGAACAGCCGTCCTGTGGGCGGGATAGAACTCGCCACGCACCCCGTCTTCGGGCCTGGTGTCGCCGAGATGCGGGATCTGAGCATCAAGGAGCCCGACCGAAGGCGCGGCCGTGCCACCGTCGCCGTGCTCGCCGCCGAGGAGGTGGTGCGCGGCTGGGGCTGCGAGCGCATCGAAGTGGCGGTACCCGCCGAGGCCGCGGCGGCCCACCGGCTCGCCGTGTCCCTCGGCTACCAGGAGCGCAACCGCCACATGGTCAAGCCCCTGACCGCGGAGCCTGCCGGGCTGCCCGCGGGCGCCGAGGGACGCGAGATGACCGAGGCCGAGTACGAGGTGTGGCTGGCCCGCGAGAAGGAGGACTACGCGCAGACGTGGATCGAGCGCGGGGTCCCCGAGGCGGAGGCGCGCGCCAAGTCCGACGCCGACCACGCCGACCACCTGCCGCAGGGCCTGGCCACCCCCGGCACCAGCCTCAGCGTGCTCACGCACGAGGGCACGAAGGTCGGCACCCTCTGGCTTGCGCTGCGTGACGGCGACGCGTTCGTCTTCGACGTCGAGGTCGACGAGGAGCACCGCGGACGCGGCCACGGCCGCTCCCTGATGCTCCTCGCGGAGACCCAGGCACGGGCGGTGGGCCTTCGCCGCATCGGGCTCAACGTCTTCGCGGGCAACACCCCGGCCCTGCGTCTGTACGAGTCGCTGGGCTACGAACCGGTCATGTACTACGTCTACAAGCAGCTGCTCTAGGCGTCGAGCGGCTGCTTCAGGCGCCGTGCTGCCCGGAGGCCGCGAGCAGGAGGTCCGTGATCTCCTCCACGCGTTCGAGCAGGCCGTCCTGGCTCTTGCCGCCGTCGAGGCGCTCGCCCCCGATGACGTACGTCGGTGTCCCGGTGACGCCGATCGCCTTGCCCTCGGCCTGGTCGGCGTCGACGATCAGCATGTGCCTGCCGTCGACGAGCGCGGTGTCGAACTCCTCCGCGTCCAGCCCCAGTTCACGGGCGGCCTCGACCAGGAAGGGCTCACCCTTGCGGGTCAGCTCCTCGACCTGGCCGAGCACGGCCTCGACGTACGGCCAGCCCTGTCCCTGCTCGAAGGCCTCCTCGGCGGCCTGGGCGGCGGCGAAGGCGTGCTTGTGCTTTTCGAGGGGGAAGTGCCGCAGGCGCAGGTCGACACGGTCGCCGTAGCGGGCACGGAGCACGCGGACGTCGTCGAGGGCGGTCCGGCAGTCCGGGCACTCCAGCTCGCACCAGATGTCGATGACGAGGGGGCCGGTGGGGGCAGCGGGGGCAGAGTCGCTCATGGGGCACAGTCTTCCAGCCCCGCGGCAGCCTGCCGACCGGGGTCCTGGCGCCGACCGGAACCTGGGGAGGAGACCCGACCCTGATATGTCCCTGAAGTCCTCTCAGGGCGTGGCCTGCGGGGCCCGCCCGGTGCAGGATGGAAGGGCGACAGTGTCACCGTCTACGCCAGTACGCCCGCACGCCTGGAGGATCAGATGATTGCCGAGACCGTCTGTTCAGCCGTATCCGCGGCCGGCCTCGGCATAGCCGCGCTCACGGCCTACCGCAAGCGTTTCCTCGCGGCGACGCGCCTTGCCGCCTACTCCCTGGTCCCCATCGGCCTGGTGATGACCGGGGTCGTCGGATGGCTGGCGGACACCGCCTTCAGCATGAAGGCGTGGGCGGGCTTCGGTGTCCTCGGCGTCGCCTGGCTGCTCTTCATGGCCACGCGTGCCGTGGAGCGCCGCACCGGCGGCACCCGCAAGGAGCGCAAGGCCGCGAAGGCGGCCCAGCGCGAGGCGGTGGCCCCCGCGGCGTCCGCGCCCTCTCTGGGCCAGGGCGCCCGCCCGGCCGCCCAGCCGGTGGCTCAGCCGAAGGCGGCGGCGCCCAAGGAGGACTTCAGCGACATCGAGGCCATCCTGAAGAAGCACGGCATCTGAGAGCAGCTCGGGCAGCTGCTCGGACGTCTGAAGGAGCTCAGCCCCCCAGCCGCACCTTCGCGACGACGTTCACGCCCTCGACCCACTGCGTAGACGCGTTGGCGCACCGCACCGCGCGCCCCCTGCCGGGAAACGCGGGATCGGGCAGCGCAAGACCCACGCGATGCGGCCCCCGCGCCCCGGCGGGCACCGTGAGCTCTCCGCGTACGGTCGCCACGGCAGGCCCCGAGTGGTCGTCACCGGTCTCCGCGCGGCCTTGCGGCAGCCAGTCGCACCAGTCCGCCCCCGTGTCCGTGGAGGCCACCGTCCGCCCGTCGGCGTCCAGGAGCACGAGCCGCACGGGACGCGGGTGCTTCGGCGCCGCGAAGCCGCGGTTGACCACGTCGACCTGCACGGGAAGACGGCCGCGCCGGGCGGCGGCGAGATCGTGGCGCGCCTCGCGCACTTCGATGCGGTAGCCCAGGTGATCCCGCAGATACTCGAACTGCGTGCGCGCCACCGACCGCCCGTCACGCCCCCGGAAGTAGCCGTCCGAGACCGGAAGCAGCGCGTCCGCGGTCTGCCGCTCGGTGAGCTCCGCGGTCTTCCAGGCGGGGACGGTCACCGTGGCGTTGTGTACCAGGGAGAGGCTGTCGAACCGGAGCGTCTGGAGCCGCCGCGCGGCGACCACCCCCGGGATGACGGTGCTCCACGCGTACGGATCCGCGCTCTGCCCCTTGTCCCACGGCATCTCCCCGTCCACCATCCGCGTCTGCGAGACGTCCAGATAGCTGGGCCAGCCCGGGTTCTCGGGGACGTAGTAGTCCCACTCGCCCTCGCCGAGCGTCACGTAGTCGTTGTGGAAGCCGACCCGGTCCAGGATCGCCCTGTTGGTGATCAGGTCGCGCTTCTCGGCGTAGCGGACCTGCGTGTGCAGCCCCGGCGGCAGCGCTTCGACGAGGCTCGTCATGATGGCGGTGACCGCGTCGGGGTAGGTCTCGTGGGCGTAGTGACTGCCGTGCCACTCGCCCCAGGTGCCGAGGAATCCGGCCTGCCACACGGCCACCACGTCGCTGTTGCGCGCGACGACCGGCGCCAGCTGTCCGATGTGCCGCTGGATGTCCTGCACGGTGTAGCGGCGGTTCTCGCGTACGCCGTCGTCGTACACGAAGCGCAGGATCGCCGCGTATCCCTTGCGGCGCAGCCCTCGAAAGACGCTCTCGATGTTGTCGAGGGCGCTCTGCGGGATGGTGGAGGTCGCGAAGTCCCAGAGGTAGAAGTACAGCTGGGTGAGGTTCGCGCCGGGGCCGTACTCGCGCTCCAGGACATCGAGGGTCCGCGCGGCGTCGGGGGAGTGGTCCTGTTCGTTCGGCCACGGGCTGGTCAGATCCACCGCGTTGTACGACATCTCGTAGCGGAACCCGCGGCGCGGGTTGGCCAACGGGGCGCGGCCCGCCGGGTCGTCGGGGCGGATGCCGCGATGGGAGACCCGCTGCCAGGAGGGCGCCGGGGTGGCGGACGCGGTGGGTGCGGTGGGGAGCGGCGCCAGCGCTGCCGCGGTCGTGCCGAGCGCGGTCGTCAACAACCGTCTGCGTTCGATGGTCATAAAACTCCCTCGTTCGTGTGGACGGCGGCGGTGCCGAGTCTGACGAGGTGCGTCGCTGGTGAGCCATGGACGGAACGTGCGGGACGCTGGACTTTTGCAGGTCACGGAGTGCGGCGAACTCCCGCTCCTTCCGGGCGTGTTGGTCATCGGCACCCCCGGGACTGAGTCATCATCGCCGCGAGATGCTGGAGACCGCACCGGGCGATGCCGCCCCGCCGACCGATGAGCGAGCCGCGACGGAAGAGCCCAAGGGCTGTCTGTTCGCGCTCTCCCAGCCACCCCTCATGATCTTCCTGGCGGTGATCGGTGTCCTGATCCTGATGGGGTCGTTGCACGACCTGCTGAGGCTCTAGGAGAGGGGCGGAAAGGCGCGGCCGTGGGCTCAGCCCGCCGCTTCCTTGCGCCGGGCCCGGTAGGCGGCGACGTGCAGTCGGTTGCCGCAGGTCCGGCTGTCGCAGTAGCGGCGCGAACGGTTGCGGGAGAGGTCGACGAACGCGTGCCGGCAGTCCGGGGCCTCGCAGCGCCGCAGCCGCTCCTGCTCACCTGCGACCACGAAGAAGGCGAGCGCCATCCCGCAGTCCGCCGCGAGGTGATCGGCGATGGACGCCCCGGGGGCGAAGTAGTGCACGTGCCAGTCGTAGCCGTCGTGGTCGGTGAGCCGTGGCGTGGTGCCCGCCGCCGCGATCAGTTCGTTGATCACCGCCGCCGCGGCCTGTGGCTCGGGCGCCGCGAAGACCTCTCGGAAGCGGCTCCGGACGTGCCGGACTCCGGCGAGGTCACGCTCCGTGAGCACTCCGACGTCACTTATGCCGTGGCTTCGTACGAATTCGCCCAGGGCCGCCAGGTCCGGGAGTCCCTCCGCCCCGGAGCTCGCGGCGCTCTGGGTGCTCGCGGCGTCCGCCGGGTCCGCGGTGTCCGCGGTGTCCTCGTCGTCCGGCGCGGTGTTCACCAGATCGACCACGGCGTCGAGTGCGCACCGGGTGTCGTGGGTGATCAGCACGATTTGCTCCCTGGCCTGGGGGTAGTGGGCTCTGCCCCCGCTCGTCGAGAGCCGGGGAAGGGTGCCCGCCGATGCTGGCCGATGCTAGCGGCTTCACGACACGCACACCGGCGCCGTCCCCGCGGGAATCCGCGGCGACGGCGCCGGTGTGTCTGCACGCGTGTCTGCGCGTGTGTCTTCACTGTGCGGTTGTCATGCCCGAGCCGTCGCCCCGAGTCGGACGGCGCCGGGCGCTCTCGCGCTGCCTGGAGCTAACTTTCGGCCAGGATGTGCGAGAGCTCCGTATCCAGATCGAAGTGGCGGTGTTCCGTGCCGGGCGGCACGGCCGCATCGGTTCGCTTCAGGAAGGACTCCAGGGCCCGCGCCGGGGCCTCGAGCAGTGCCTCACCCTCGGGGGAACTCAGGGCGATGCAGACAACACCCTGACCGTGGCTCCGGGACGGCCAGACTCGGACGTCGCCGGTACCGGTGGGCCGGTGCAGGCCCTCGGCGAGGAGGTCGCGGGCGAACACCCACTCGACGGTTTCCTCGGCTCCGGTGTGGAAGGTGGCGTGCACGGCATAGGGATCGGCCGTGTCATACCGCAGTCCTGCGGGTACAGGCAGTGAGGACTCGCTCGACACAACGAGGCGCAGGTGCAGCTCGCAGCTGACCGTGGTGTTCATAAGCGCCAGGGCCTTTCGCTCAGTGTGCGCTCGGGGATTCGCACGTCGGCGAAATCGACATGCCACCTACGGTGCCGTTGTAAACCCCTCTGAGGGTTTTGGGTGTCTTTAGGTAGCTCGTACGGCGGATTGTGCGTTCGGTCGGTACGCCCATTCCAGTGACGGGTTTCCGTCCGGTAGGGTTTGGCCGTATGAATACGGGGAGTAACGAGCCGGGGGTTGCCGAAACAATCACCGGCACGAAGGACGAACAGCCGCTCGGATCGCGTGCGCCGGAGTTCATCCAGGCCCGCAAGGCGCTGCACCTCAGCTGGCAGGTGGGCGTCTTCATCGTCGGCCTCGCCGTGGTCGGCGCCGGCATCGTCATGCTGCCGCTGCCCGGACCGGGCTGGCTGGTGATCTTCGGTGGAATGGCGATCTGGGCGACCGAGTTCGTCTGGGCCCAGCTGGTCCTTCGCTGGACGAAACGGAAGGTCACGGAGGCGGCGCAGCGCGCGCTCGACCCCAAGGTCCGCCGCCGGAACATCATCCTGACGACCATCGGCCTGGTGATCATCGCCGTGCTCGTCGGGATCTACGTCTGGAAGTTCGGCTTCGAGATGCCGTGGAAGATCAAGGAGTGACCTTCGGGTGACTCCACGGCGGTGGGAGGCACCCGCTGACATGCGGTAATGTTCTCCCTGCGCCCGGGGCGATTAGCTCAGTGGGAGAGCGCTTCGTTCACACCGAAGAGGTCACTGGTTCGAACCCAGTATCGCCCACCCCGGAACTGCGGCCCGGAGGCTTTAAGCC
>NZ_JBHUZJ010000151.1:0-8246 GCF_042667685.1 Streptomyces sp. NPDC057302
GCCCGGGATATCCCGGGCGCCCCCCTCCACGTACAAGCAGGTGCGGCGCCTAGCTGGCTTCCTCCCGGCGTACCGACAGGAGGTCCTCCAGCTGCTCCTCGCGGGCCTGTGCGGCCACGAAGAGGAGCTCGTCACCGGCCTCCAGGGAGTCCTCCGCGGTCGGCGCGAGGACGCGCGTGCCGCGGATGATCGTCACCAGCGAGGTGTCCTCGGGCCACTGGACGTCGCCGACCCGGGTGCCCGCGAGGGCCGACTCGGGCGGCAGGGTCAGCTCGACGAGGTTCGCGTCGCCGTGGCTGAAGCGGAGCAGCCGGACGAGATCGCCGACGCTGACCGCCTCCTCGACGAGCGCGGACATCAGACGCGGGGTGGAGACGGCGACGTCCACGCCCCAGGACTCGTTGAAGAGCCATTCGTTCTTGGGGTTGTTCACGCGGGCGACGACCCGCGGGACGCCGTACTCGGTCTTCGCGAGCAGCGAGACGACGAGGTTGACCTTGTCGTCGCCGGTCGCGGCGATCACCACGTTGCAGCGCTGGAGCGCCGCCTCGTCGAGCGAGGTGATCTCGCAGGCGTCGGCGAGCAGCCACTCGGCCTGCGGGACGCGCTCGACCGAGATGGCCGTCGGCGCCTTGTCGATGAGCAGAATCTCGTGCCCGTTCTCCAGGAGCTCACCGGCGATGGAACGTCCCACCGCACCTGCTCCGGCAATGGCGACCCTCATCAGTGACCGCCTTCTTCCGGGCCTTCGGCGAACGCCGCTTCGACCTTCTCGACCTCGTCGGTACGCATCATCACGTGCACCAGGTCGCCCTCCTGGAGCACCGTCTGCGAGGTCGGCAGGACCGCCTCGCCCAGCCGGGTGAGGAAGGCCACGCGGACGCCGGTCTCCTCCTGGAGCTCGCTGATCTTGTGGCCGATCCAGGCCTCGGACGCGTGCACCTCGGCGAGCTGCACGCCGCCGGTGGGGTCGCGCCACAGCGGCTCGGCCCCGGAGGGAAGCAGCCTGCGCAGCATCTGGTCGGCGGTCCAGCGGACCGTGGCGACGGTGGGGATGCCCAGGCGCTGGTAGACCTCGGCGCGGCGCGGGTCGTAGATGCGGGCCGCCACGTTCTCGATGCCGAACATCTCGCGGGCCACGCGGGCCGCGATGATGTTCGAGTTGTCGCCGCTGCTCACCGCGGCGAAGGCGCCCGCCTCTTCGATGCCGGCCTCGCGCAGGGTGTCCTGGTCGAAGCCGATGCCGGTGACACGACGGCCGCCGAAGCCGGAGCCCAGACGGCGGAAGGCGGTGGGGTCCTGGTCGATGACGGCGACCGTGTGCCCCTGTTGTTCCAGGGTCTGCGCGAGAGCGGATCCGACTCTCCCGCAGCCCATGATGACGATGTGCACGCCCGTCCTTCCGGCTGTGTCAATACTTTTCGCTCAGGCTGAACGGTAAAAGCGTCTCAGACCGACGCCCAAGCTACACACGCGCGGTCCGCGGAGGGCACCCCCCTGCACCTGCCGGTGCCCAGTTCCTCGCCGGTGGTCTCAGTCCACGCTGCGCAGCAGGCCCTCGACGGACTTCAGCCGGTAGTCCATCTCGACGAGCTGCAGCCGCGCCGCCTCCTGCTCCGACCTGGCACGCTCGACGACCACCCGGTACTGCTCCATCGCCTCGGCCCACTGACGATCGCGCTCGCGGTTGCGCTGCGACTGGAAATAGGCGACCGCGACGACGGCGCCCGCGAGTATCAGGAAGAAGGCGACCGGGATGATCACGTCGTCCATTAAGACCCCTCAGATGAGTGCTGTTCGACCTCGTCCGACGCGTCCTGGCGGACGGCCTCAAGGATCGTATCCACGTTCAATCGCACGTCGAACGGCGCCAGTTCGAAGTACTTGAGCGCCTTGCCGTCGTCGGAGAGTTCCAGGCGGCCGACGACGAGACCGGCCTTCTCCAGACGTTCGAGGTGCATGTAGAGCAGGGGCCGCGAGACACCCAGCCGCCGCGCCAGTTCGCTGACGTACAGCTGTCCCGGGGCGAGCTCGGTGATGATCCGGATCCGCTGGGCGTGGCCGACCGCGGAGAGGAAGGCGAGCAGCTCTTCGCTGTCCATAGTCCGCCTTCGCGCTGGTCCCGGAACCTGTCAGTCAAGGCTTACGCATGACGGGATCGGCTGTCAATCCGGCCCTTCGCGTCTTCGAATGACAGTTGACGGCTCGTTCCTACACCTGTCAGTCTCAACTTACACATGAAGGACTGAACGACTGATGCATGGCGAAGGGGCGGGGATGGTCATGGGGAAGCGATCGGCCACGGTGCGCGTGGCGAGATGGAGCGCGCTGCATCCAGGGCGCGCGATCGTCGGCTGGCTGGTGTTCGTGGTGCTCTGCCTGGGGGGCGGCATCGCCGTCGGCATGAACAGCGCGACCTCGGCGGACTTCCGCGTCGGCGAGGCGGGCCGCGCCGAGGCGCTTGCCACCGAGGGCGGGGTCCAGCTGCGGCCCACGGAACAGGTGCTGATCCGCGCCGCATCGGGGCCGCTCGACAAGACGGCCGCCGACGCCGCCGTGAAGGACGTCACCGCCCGGATGAAGTCGCTGCCGGAGGTCGCCTCGGTGGCGGCGCCGGTGACATCGGCCGACGGGCGGGTGCTGCGGGTCCAGGTGGAGCTGAACGGCCCCGACCAGGAAGGCAAGAAGAACGTCATCCCGCTCCAGGCCCAGACCGAGAAGGTCAAAAAGGCCCACCCCGGCCTGGTGATCGAGGAGACCGGCGCCGCGTCCGTGAGCAAGGGCGTCAACGACCAGCGCGGCGACGACCTCGCCTTCTCCGAGGCGATCACGCTGCCCGTCACCCTGATCACGCTGGCGCTGGTGTTCGGCTCGGTGGTGATGGTCGGCGTACCGCTGCTCCTCGCCATCACCTCGATCATGGCGACCATGGGCCTGGCGATGCTGGCCTCGCACCTGCTGCCCGACACCGGCGTCGGGATGAACATGATCCTGCTCATCGGCATGGCCGTCGGCGTCGACTACACGCTCTTCTACCTCAAGCGCGAACGCGAGGAACGGGCCCGAGCGGGCGGTCGCCTCACCTCCGAGGCGCTCGTCGAGGCCGCCGCCGCGACGGCGGGCCGCGCGATCGTGGTCTCCGGGCTCGCGGTGATCGTCTCCACCGCCGCGCTCTACCTCGCCGGTGACGTCATCTTCGACACGCTCGCCACCGGCACCATCCTGGTCGTGGCCGTCGCCGTGGTCAGCTCGGTGACCGTGCTGCCCGCGCTCCTGGTCAAGCTCGGCCGCCGTACGGAGCGCCGCGCCGCCAAGCGGCTCGCGCAGGGCAAGCAGGTCCGCAGGACGTACGGCGAGAAGAAGCCGGGCCGTGCCTGGAACGCGCTCCTCGCGCCCGCCCGCAGGCGCCCCGCGCTCACCCTGTGCCTCTCCGTCCTGGTCATGCTCGGTCTCGCGCTGCCCGCGCTGAACATGAAGCTCAAGGACCCGGCGCGGGACAGCTTCTCGCGCGATATCCCGGCGATGCAGGGCTACGACCGGCTGCTCGACGCCTTCCCGGAGCAGCGCGTCCGGCACCTCGTCGTGGTGCGGGCCGAGGCCTCGCAGGCCGCCGACGTACGCCAGGCCCTGCGGCAGCTGGACCACGAGGCGCAGGCCGACCCGCTCTTCTCGCACCCCTCCGGCACCCCGCTCCTGCGCTCCTCCAAGGACCGCAGGACCACCACACTGGAGCTGAACGCCCCGCACGCCACGTACTCCGAGAAGGCCACCGCCTCCCTGGACCACCTGCGCCACGACTATCTCCCCGCGACCGTCGGCAAGCTGCCCGGCGTCGAGACGGCGGTCACCGGCGAGGTGCCGCACGGCACCGACTACGTGGAACACCAGAACCAGAAGCTGCCGCTCGTTCTCGGCTTCCTGCTCCTGATGACCTTCGCCATGACGGTCTTCGCGTTCCGCTCCGTCGTCCTCGGACTGCTCGGCATCGTGCTCAACCTGCTCTCCGCCGCGTCCGCGCTCGGGCTGCTCGTCCTGGTCTTCCAGGGCGAGTGGGCCGAGGAACTGCTCTCGTTCGTCTCGCTCGGCGGGATCTCCTCGCGGGTGCCGCTCTTCCTCTTCGTGATCCTGTTCGGGCTCTCGATGGACTACCAGGTCTTCGTGGTCAGCCGGATCCGGGAGGCCGCGCTGAACGGCGTACCCACCCGGCAGGCCGTCGTCGAGGGCATCGGCTCGTCGGCCAAGGTCGTCACCAGCGCCGCGATCGTCATGGTCACCGTCTTCGCGAGCTTCGTGATGCTGCACATCCTGGAGATGAAGCAGATGGGCTTCGTCCTCGCGGCGGCCGTCCTGCTCGACGCGTTCGTGATCCGCGTCATGATCCTTCCGGCGGCGCTGCTGCTGCTCGGGCGTGCCACCTGGTGGCCCTCCCGCGCCATCCGCCGCGCCGAGCGGCTGACGGCCGAGCGGTACGCGGCGCGGGGGGTTCCCCAGGCACCGCAGAACGCCGACGAGCGTCCGGTTTCCGGGCATTGGGCGGAGCCCGGGGCGGCGCGTCGTGGCTAACCGGAGCCGATAGGGGGTGGTGGGTGGGCGGGCACCCATTCGAACGCTTACGATCCTCTGCGTGTCCAAACTGACCGACGTGCCCAAACGGATCCTCATCGGGCGCGCACTGCGCAGCGACCGGCTCGGAGAAACCCTCCTGCCGAAGCGCATCGCTCTACCCGTGTTCGCGTCCGACCCGCTCTCCTCCGTGGCCTATGCGCCGGGGGAAGTGCTCCTCGTCCTCTCGATCGCGGGTGTGTCGGCGTACCACTTCAGCCCCTGGATCGCTGTCGCGGTCGTCGTGCTGATGTTCACCGTCGTCGCGTCGTACCGGCAGAACGTGCACGCCTATCCGAGTGGTGGTGGCGACTACGAGGTCGCCAACACCAACCTCGGCCCCAAGGCCGGACTCACCGTCGCGAGCGCGCTGCTCGTCGACTACGTCCTGACCGTGGCCGTGTCGATCTCCTCGGGCATCGAGAACCTCGGCTCGGCGGTGCCGTTCGTCGTCGAGCACAAGGTGCTCTGCGCGGTCGCCGTCATCGTGCTGCTCACGGTGATGAACCTGCGGGGCGTGAAGGAGTCGGGGAAGCTCTTCGCCATCCCGACCTACGTCTTCGTCGCCGGCGTCTTCATCATGATCGCCTGGGGTGCCTTCCGGGGCATCGTCCTGGACGAGACGATGAAGGCGCCCACCGCCGACTACGAGATCAAGCCCGAGCACGGCGGCCTCGCGGGCTTCGCCCTCGTCTTCCTGCTCCTGAGAGCCTTCTCGTCCGGCTGTGCGGCGCTCACCGGCGTCGAGGCGATCAGCAACGGCGTCCCGGCCTTCCGCAAGCCCAAGAGCAAGAACGCGGCGAGCACCCTGGCCCTGATGGGCGGCCTGGCCGTCACCATGTTCTGCGGCATCATCGCGCTCGCCATGACGACCAAGGTCCGCATGGCCGAGTATCCGGGCAAGGACCTGTTCCACAACGGGGTGCCGGTCGGTGCCGACTACGTCCAGAACCCGGTGATCTCCCAGGTCGCCGAGGCCGTCTTCGGCAACGGCAGCTTCCTCTTCATCGTCCTGGCGGCGGCCACCGCGCTCGTCCTGTTCCTCGCGGCCAACACGGCGTACAACGGCTTCCCGCTGCTCGGCTCGATCCTCGCCCAGGACCGCTACCTGCCGCGCCAGTTGCACACCCGCGGCGACCGGCTCGCCTTCTCCAACGGCATCGTGCTGCTCGCGGGCGCCGCGGCCCTGCTCGTCGTCATCTACGGCGCGGACTCGACCCGGCTGATCCAGCTCTACATCGTCGGCGTCTTCGTCTCCTTCACGCTCAGCCAGATCGGCATGGTCCGGCACTGGAACCGCCATCTGCGCAAGGAGCGGGACCAGGCCAAGCGCCGCCACATGATCCGCTCGCGGGCGATCAACACCTTCGGCGCCTTCTTCACGGGCATGGTCCTGGTCGTCGTACTGGTCACGAAGTTCACGCACGGCGCGTGGGTCGCGCTGCTCGGCATGTGCATCTTCTACGCGACGATGTCGGCGATCCGCCGCCACTACGACCGCGTCGCCGAGGAGATCGCCGCCCCGGACACCCCCTCCGACGACAGCGTGCGCCCCTCGCGCGTGCACTCCATCGTCCTGGTCTCCAAGATCCACCGCCCGACGCTGCGCGCCCTGGCCTACGCCAAGCTGATGCGCTCGGACACGCTCGAAGCGCTGAGCATCAACGTCGACCCGGCGGAGACCAAGGCCCTGAAGGCCGAGTGGGAGCGGCGCGGCATCACCGTCCCGCTGAAGATCCTCGACTCGCCCTACCGCGAGATCACGCGGCCGATCATCGAGTACGTCAAGGGCCTCCGTAAGGAGAGCCCGCGCGACGTGGTCAGCGTGATCATCCCGGAGTACGTGGTGGGCCACTGGTACGAGCACCTGCTGCACAACCAGAGCGCGCTGCGGCTCAAGGGACGCCTGCTCTTCACGCCGGGCGTGATGGTGACGTCCGTTCCCTACCAGCTCGACTCCTCCGAGGCCGCCAAGAAGCGGGCACGCAAGCGGTCGGAGTGGAACGCGCCGGGTGCGGTGCGGCGGGGTCCGGTGGAGAAGCGCCAGAAGGAGCCGAGCAACGGCAACGGCCACGGCCACGGCAACAAGGGCTGAGACCGCTCAGGACCTGCTCCTGGTGAGCGGCCGGACGACACCCACGTAGACTGGTGGGCTGTTGTCCGGCCGTTTCCTTCGGCCGATGCCCCCTTACGTTGTGGAGTCACCCCGCCATGCAGGCAGAACCGAAGAAATCGCAGGCGGGGAACTCGAAGGAGAGCTCGCAGGAGACCTCCCTCGTCGGGCAGGAGTACGAGGTCGAGGTCGGCCCCGTCGCGCACGGCGGCCACTGCGTCGCCCGCACGGCCGAGGGCCGGGTGCTCTTCGTCCGGCACACGCTCCCCGGCGAGAAGGTCATCGCCCGGGTGACCGACGGTGACGAGGACAGCCGCTTCCTGCGCGCGGACGCGGTGACGGTCCTCGACCCGTCCAAGGACCGCGTCGAGGCGCCCTGTCCGTACGCGGGCCCCGGCCGCTGCGGCGGCTGCGACTGGCAGCACGCGAAGCCGGGCGCACAGCGCCGCCTCAAGGGCGAGGTCATCACCGAGCAGCTCCAGCGCCTGGCGGGCCTGACCCCCGAGGAGGCCGGCTGGGACGGCACGGTCGTCCCCGCGGAGGGTGACAAGCTCCCCTCGGGCGAGGTCCCGGCCTGGCGCACGCGCGTCCAGTACGCGGTGGACGCCGACGGCAACGCGGGCCTGCGCCGCCACCGCTCGCACGAGGTCGAGCCCATCGAGCACTGCATGATCGCTGCTGAGGGCGTGAGCGAGCTCGGCATCGAGAAGCACGACTGGTCCGGCATGGAGTCGGTCGAGGCGATCGCGGCCACGGGCTCCCAGGACCGCCAGGTCATCCTGGAACCGAAGCCGGGCGCGCGCCTGCCCCTCGTGGAGCTGGACAAGCCGGTCTCCGTCCTGCGCATCGCCGAGCAGGACGGCGGCGTCCACCGCGTCCACGGCCGCCCCTTCGTCCGCGAGCGCGCCGACAACCGCACCTACCGCGTCGGCAACGGCGGCTTCTGGCAGGTCCACCCGAAGGCCGCCGAGACGCTGATGCTCGCGGTCATGCAGGGCCTGACGCCCCGCAAGGGCGACACGGCCCTCGACCTCTACTGCGGCGTGGGCCTGTTCGCGGGCGCGATCGCCGACCGGGTCGGTGACAAGGGCGCGGTCCTCGGCATCGAGTCCGGCAAGCGAGCGGTCGAGGACGCCCGCCACAACCTGGCCGCGTTCGACCGAGTCCGCATCGAACAGGGCAAGGTCGAGGCCACCCTGCCGCGCACCGGCATCACGGAGGTCGACCTGATCGTCCTGGACCCGCCGCGCGCGGGCGCGGGCAAGCAGACGGTGAAGCACCTGACGGGCCTGGGCGCGCGACGCATCGCGTACGTGGCCTGCGACCCGGCCGCGCTGGCGCGGGACTTGGGGTACTTCCGGGAGGGCGGGTACCGGGTGCGGTCGCTGCGGGCGTTCGATCTGTTTCCGATGACGCATCACGTGGAGTGCGTGGCGATTCTGGAGCCTGCTTCTAAGGCCGCCTGAGCTGCCTGAACTGATGCGCCGCTGAGCTGCTGACATAACGCCGTTGGGGCGACCCGTACATACGC
>NZ_JBHUZJ010000152.1:0-8144 GCF_042667685.1 Streptomyces sp. NPDC057302
GCGGGCTCCCTGAGGGAGCCCGCCCACCGCGCTGTCATGCCGATCGGCCGGCTAGTGCTTGCCGACGTCCTTGATCTTTTCCTTGGCCTGCCGGGCGTCGCCCTTCTTCCGTTCGGCGCGTCCCTCGGCGGTCAGGCGCTCGTTGCCGACAGTACGGCCCGCGGTCTCCTTGGCCGCGCCCGTGGCCTGCTCGGTCTTGGCTTTGGCCTTCTCGTTGGCAGTCATATCCGCTCACGCTCCCTCAGCCTCGACATCAGTGCTGCACATCCGCCTGGCCAGCTATCGCCGGCGTAAACATGACTAGTTCGGAACAGAGCCAGCGGGTGATGTCGATCCGGGCAGAGGTCGATCCGGGCAGAAGGCGAGCGCGCCGTTTCCCCCGGTCTTCGCAGCGCGTCATTCGGCTGGGCGACCAGGACTGTTGTGCTGCGCCTCGGGCAGACGGGACTCAACGACCGATCACTTGCCGTATGGCCGAGCTGGCCAGTTCGCAGCTAGGAGCTGAAGTCTGATGGGGACTCGCGCGACGCCCGGCATCCTGGACGTGGCCTGCCACGATGTGCGCGAGGCGGTCAGGGACGTGATCGAACAAGCCTGCCTGGACATGCCGCCGAACCAGGCTCGCAGTTTCCGCGATGACGCTCTGCTGGTCGCCAGCGAATTGGTATCGAATGCGATCCTGCACGCCGATGGTGTGACCCGGTTCGACGCCTACATCGAAGACGGCTTTCTGGTGATGCGGGTGGGTGACCGCAGCACGAGAGCACCGCATCTCGTACGCCCGGAGCCCGGTCGGCCGGGGGGTTTCGGCTGGATGATCACCCAGCGACTCGCCTCGCGCGTCAACGTCGACGTACGGCCCGACGGCAAGACCGTCGACGCAGCACTGGCCCTTCCGTAGAACACCGGCCCCTGATCGCCCGTTACCCGACAGGACCCTCTGACGTTTCTTCTGCATGTTCGGCCCAACGCCGGGTAACTGCGCGAGAACAGTGACTCGGCAGGCCATTCGGGACAGCGACAGCAGAAGGCAGGGCGCATGATGACCGTGACGACGCAGGAGAAGGCAACGGCCGCTCAGAGCCGCGAGGCCCTCGTCGAGCGTGCCTATGCGAACCCGTCCTCCATCGCGCCCAGGGATGCCCGGGAGATCGGCAAGGGGTTCTTCGACCGGCTGACCCAGCTCGAGGAAGGCACGCACGAGTACCAGTACGTGCGCAACTGCCTCATCGAGATGAACCTCTCCCTGGTGCAGTACGCCGCCTCCCGGTTCCGCCACCGCGGCCAGGAGGAGATGGAGGACATCGTCCAGGTCGGCACCATCGGCCTGATCAAGGCGATCGACCGCTTCGAGCTCACCCGCGAGGTCGAGTTCGCCACCTTCGCCGTCCCCTACATCACCGGCGAGATCAAGCGGTTCTTCCGCGACACCAGCTGGGCCGTGCACGTGCCCCGCCGCCTTCAGGAAGCCCGCATCGAACTGACCAAGGCCACCGAGGAACTGCGCACCCGCCTGGGCCGCAACCCCTCCACCGCCGAGCTGGCGGAGCTGATGCAGCTGGAGCCGGCAGAAGTCGCCCAAGCGCAGATGGCCTGCAACGGCTACAGCGCCACCTCTCTGGACGCCGCGGTGATGCACGGCAGCGAGGACTCCGACGCCGCCCTGGCCGACTTCATCGGCTTTGAGGAAAGCTCCTACGAGCTCATCGACAACTTCAGCTCCCTGGCACCGCTCATCGCCGGTCTGGACGAGCGTGAGCGCACACTGATCCACCTGCGGTTCGTCGAGGAGCAGACGCAGGCGCAGATCGGCGAAGCGCTCGGCGTCTCCCAGATGCACGTCTCGCGGCTCATCGCCCGTGTGGTGGCCAAGCTCCGCACCGGGCTGATGGCCGTCAACTAGGCCACCGCCCAGAGCCCCGGCGAAGCGCCCCACGCCCCAACTGCCTGCCGCTCGCGGATTGATGCCCGGGGCAGGGTGCGCTGCCCACGCACAGTGTGCCAGGGTGCTGCGCATGACATCAGGCAGAACGAACGTACGTCGTGACCAGCAAGAACGCGTGGCGGTGATCACACCTCTCGGCGACGTGGACCTGGACCACCTCGCTGACATCACCGTGGCTTTCGTACAGGTGTTGTCCGACACGGCGACGGACGCAACGCTGATCGATCTGTCGGAAGTGACCTTCGCCGACAGCACCTTCCTCAACCAGCTCATCACGACGTTCTCCGACCACACCGCGACATCCAGGCCGCTCGTCTTTGCCGGGCCCCTACACTCGGCCGTACGACGGCTGC
This sequence comes from Streptomyces sp. NPDC057302, assembly GCF_042667685.1. Lineage (NCBI taxonomy): Bacteria > Bacillati > Actinomycetota > Actinomycetes > Kitasatosporales > Streptomycetaceae > Streptomyces > Streptomyces sp. NPDC057302. Next base: position 2,299 of record NZ_JBHUZJ010000152.1, read on the forward strand.
TTGAAGTCACCGGCACCGACGCGGTCCTGCCCCTCGCCGCCACGGTGCACACGGGCCTTGAGCAGCTCAGGGCGGCGGCCGCACCCACTGTGATGCGGCGAAAGCCGACCCCCGGCGTCTGACGGCCGCCTGCTGCGCTTGGGGAGGCTGGTGGGACACTGCCGGGATGGATGCCTGTAGCAGGAACAACGTTGCCGTCGCCGGCCGCACGGACGGGCCGGTGCTCCTGCTGGCGCACGGGTTCGGTTGTGATCAGAACATGTGGCGCCTGGTGGTCCCGGCGTTGTCCCCACACTTCCGGGTGGTTCTCTTCGACTACGTGGGATCCGGCCGTTCAGACCCGTCAGCCTGGAACGAGGAGCGCTACAGCTCGCTGGACGGTTACGCCCGCGACGTGCTGGAAATCTGCGCGGAGCTGGATCTGCGGGACGTGATCTTCGTGGGGCACTCGGTCAGCGCCATGATCGGGGTACTCGCGGCGGCCAGGGCGCCGGAGCGCTTCTCCCGCATGGTGATGGTGGCTCCCTCTCCTCGTTACATCGACGAGGACGGGTATCGGGGCGGCTTCAGCTCCGACGACATCGATGAGCTGCTGGAGTCCCTGGAGTCGAACTATCTGGGCTGGTCGGCAACGATGGCCCCGGTCATCATGGGCAACGCGGACCGGCCCGAGCTCGGCGAGGAGCTGACGACCTCGTTCTGTGCGACCGACCCGGACATGGCACGGGTCTTCGCCCGCACGACGTTCCTGTCCGACAGCCGCGAGGACCTGCGGACGGTGGCCATCCCGACGCTCGTGCTGGAGTGCTCGCAGGACGTGATCGCACCCCGCGAGGTCGGCGCCTTCGTCCATGACGCGATCCCCGGCAGCCGACTGGTCACACTGGAGGCCACGGGGCACTGCCCGCAGCTCAGCGCACCGCAGGCCACCGCCGCCGCCGTCATCGACTTCACCGGAGCGGGCCGTTGATGTGCCGCACGGATCAGGCACACGAGCCCAGTGAGGAGCGGGAGGGGGATGCCGCGGACGCGGCGTTCACCTCGCTGCTGGAGGACAGCGCCGAGGAGTTGTACGACCAGGCGCCGTGCGGGTATCTGTCGACGCTGATGGACGGCACCATCGCGAAGATCAACAAGACTCTGCTGGACTGGCTGGGCCTGGAGCGGTCCCAGGTGTTGGGGCGAAAGCGGTTCACCGATCTGCTCACCGTGGGGGGCAAGCTCTACCACGAGACTCACTTCGCGCCGCTGTTGCAAATGCGGGGCGAGGTCAGCGGCATCGCCCTGGATCTCAAGGCCGACAAGCAGCGGATGCCGGTGTTGGTCACCTCGAAGGTGAAGGTGAGTGAGGACGGCGAGCCGCTGCTGATCCGCACCTCGATCTTCGACGCCCGCGATCGCCGCGCCTACGAGGCCGAGCTGCTGCGCGGCCGGCAAGCGGCTGAAGAAGCACGTCGGCAGGCCGAGGCAGACCGCGAACGGCTCCAAGAAGCCCTCGCCGTCCTGCAGCAGAACCTGCTGCCCTCCGAGCTGCCCGCCATTCCGGGCCTGGAGACCGGCTCGTACTACCACACCGCTTCTCCGGTTCAGCTGGGCGGAGACTTCTACGACCTGTTCCCTCTGGGGTCGGACCGGTGGGCGTTCTTCCTCGGCGACGTATGCGGCAAGGGCCCACGGGCCGCCGCTGTCACCTCGCTGACCCGTTATACCCTGCGTGCCGCCGCCCTGCACGACCCCGACCCGGTCACGGTGCTGACCACCTTGAACACGGTGCTGCACGAGCGGTACACCAGCGGCGATCCCCGCTACTGCACTGCCATATTCGGTCTCCTGGAACCTGACAACGATCATTTCAACGTGCACTTGGCTTCGGGTGGGCATCCCTCGGCGCTGATCCAGCGAGCGGACGGCACCGCCGAGTACCTCCCCACCCCGGGCGGGATGCTCATCGGCATCCTGCCCCATCCCGAATTCCGCACCACTCGCACCCAGCTGCTTCCCGGCGACACTCTCCTCCTCTACACCGACGGTCTGACCGAGGCCCGCATCGGGCCCGAGCGCGAGCTCTACGGAGACGACGCCCTGCGCGCCTTCGCCGCCGGTCAGCCGCCGGTGGGCCCCCAAGCCCTGATCACTGCCCTGACCGCGCTGATCGCTGGTTTCGGCGACGGACTCGACGACGACACCGCACTGCTCGCCCTCGGCGTACCCGCCGCGTTTCCGGCCTCCGTTCCCGCCCCCGTGAGTGAGACCTGAGATGACTCCGCTGACGATCACCTCCCGCGACGCCGGCACCGGTCCCGTACTAGAGATCGCCGGTGACCTCGACTACGTGACGGCATCCGAACTCCGCACGATCCTGGACGACCTCACCCTGGCCGCAGGCCAACTGCTGGTCCTGGACCTGGCCGGTCTGGACTTCTGCGACTCCAGCGGCATCACCGTTCTGTTGGCGGCCCGCAACCTGGCCATCGAACAGGGGGGCACGATAGCCCTGGCCGCGATTCCCGCCAGCACCGCCCGCATCCTGCGCGTCATGGGTCTGGACCGAGTCTTCACCATCCACTCCGACACCTCGGCGGCCACCGCACGCGACGCCGCGTGCTGACCAGGCTGCGGGGATCTGGGGAGGGTCGATGAATTTCCCGTGCATGTCCGGTGGAACGCAGGGCACATGGTGCCAGCGAGACAGGGTCAAGCAGCCGCCGCACAGGCGGTCTGCAGGGACTGAACCCGGCCCGGGTCTGGCAACGGACGGGAAAGAGTGCCGCAGGTAGGACGAAGAGAAGCCTGCACGCACGAAGAGACTTGAAAGATCGGATTCATAATGATCATCCTTGGCGTCATACTGCTCCTCCTCGGAATGCTGGTCGGGGTCTCGTTGCTGACGACGGTCGGAGGGGTGCTCGTCGTGGTCGGTGCGCTGCTGTGGGTCCTCGGCGCGACCGGACGCAAGGTCGGTGGACGCAAGCACTACTTCTAACAGCCGGACGGGACGTGCGCACTCGCCATACGGACGCACTGTGCACTGTCTCCGGACCGGCCCGGGGTCCTGCGGAGGACGATCTCCGCAGGACCCCACCCGTATCTTTGGGGGCGCCTGCCACGGCGTCGGTTCACCGCCTGCTCATGCCCACGGCGCCGCTCTCGTGCCGGTCGCTCTCAAGCGTCGGCGGTGTCCTTGAGGACATCGCAGGTGTTCTGGAACTCTTCCATCAACCGCGTTGCCTCCACCACCAGGACTCCATAGGGCCGTGAGGCGTCCGACAGCGGGAGCTCGTTCTCCTGTGCCGCGCTCAGGACCTTCTGCAGCGCTTCCTGAGACGTGGTCGCCAGTTGACACATGTGGTCCGCCTGTTCGCTCAGCGTGTCGCTGTCGAGTTCGGCGATGACATGCGCGATGTCACGCAGGCTGGCAGCGAAGTCGGCATACGCCTTCAGAGCCGGTGCGTAGGTGTAGGTGTTCTCCGTCTCGCGCCACAGGCCCAGGCTGCGGGTCAGCGAGCCCAGCTGGTAGACCGCGCGTTCCAGGGCGTTGACGTTCTGGCGGTAGCGGCTGAACGTGAGATAACTGCGGTGGGACGGGAGCAGGCGCCGCGGGTTGAAGGGCAGGCTGTTCTCCGCCGTGTTCAGTCCGGCGCGGGCCTGGGCGACGGCGCGCTGAGCACTCTCTCCGGCCACGCGCCACTGCGCGGCACGGTCGGCATCGACATCCCCGGTGGCCAGACCGTCAGCCATGTCGTCCAGCAGGGATTCGATCTCGCCGGCCAGGGCGCGCAGGCCCTGTTCGGCGCTGCGATAGCGCAGCGGTGGTGCGATGCAGAGGTTCACGCTCAAGCCGATGGCGCAGCCGATCAGGACGAGAAGGATGATCTGGCCGAGTTGAGCGGCTTTGTCACTGGTGGTGGCTGCCGCGGCATAGGTGGAGAACGCGAAGAAGGCGGCGGTGGCGACCTGCGAGCGCTGCTCCCCCAGTGCCGGCCACTGCCCGATCCACAGGGCGATGACCGCGACCAGGACGAAGGCGACCAGATCGGGGCCCGCCATGAATCCGATCGCGGCCTGGATGGCCACTCCGACGGTGACCGCCGCCGCATAGCGAAGCGCTTGCCAGACGGACTTGTAGATCGTGACATTCATGATCAGTACGGCGGAGAACGGCGCGAAGGCCGGGGATGCGGCCTTCAGCAGATCGTGGGAGATCCACCAGGCCAGCGTCGCCGCCAGGGCGCTCTTACCTACCAACAGGGCGGTATGGCGTTCATGGCCCGGCGACTCCCACGCCCGCTTCAGCCACGCCCAACCGTTCCCCATGCGCCCGATCACTTGCTGTACTGCCCCTTCTCCACTCCGGAGTCGCCCATCACTGACCAACCATGCCAAATATTAAGGTTTATGAACAAATTGCCCACGCTACCGGCGCGGGAAAACTCTTGAAACAGGTATAGGGCTGCCGGCCGGGTGCTGCTCACGAGCAGGGGCGGTGGCGACCAATGGTCGCCGCACGAGCTGTTGTCTCCCGGTTGCCCTTGGACGGGCACCGAAAACGTGGAGGTCTCCCCGCGGAGCACGGCAGGGCTTGGGCCGATTCCGCGCGCCGGCAGGTGCCGGACCTAGGGCCCCGGAACGACGGCTCCCGCACGCCTGGAGCCACACCCCCGGGGTACCCGAACAACATCCTGACCCCCTGCAAGCACCTTTGAGATCCCCCAGAACTGCGAGGCCAGATGACCGCCAAGCCAGCGACCGACCAGTTGTCGAGCACCCCAGCGTCGGCCGAACGAGCGCCGAGCGGGCAGGCCCCGAGGGACAAGGCGTCGAAGGACCAGGAGACGAGGACCACCGTCTGGGTGGCGCTCGCCGCGAACCTGGTCATCGCCCTGGCCAAGATGGCGGGCGGACTGTTCGCGGGCTCACCCGCGCTTCTCTCCGAGGCGGCCCACTCGATCGCGGACAGCATGAACGAGGTCTTCTTGCTGGCCGCGCTGCGCCGCAGCCGTAAACCGGCCGACCCCCAGCACCCCTTCGGCTACGGCAAGGAACGCTACTTCTGGTCACTGCTCGCCGCCGTCGGCATTTTCGTCACCGGTGGCTGCTTCTCGATCTTCCAGGGCCTCGAGGCGCTGCGCTCCGAAAGCTCAGAATCCACGACGGGCTACATCATCGGTCTCGTCGTGCTCGGGGTCGCCTTCTTCGCCGAGGGCGGTTCCCTGGTCCGCGCGCTGTGGCAGGTGCGGCGGCAGGAGGGCGGCATCGGCTCCGACCCGGCCTTGCGCACCGTCATCGCCGAGGACGGCACCGCGGTGCTCGGCGTGACCCTCGCCATGATCGGCATGGGCCTGCACATGGCGACCGGGGAGGTCGTCTACGAGGCAGCTGCCTCCATGGCCATCGGCCTGCTGCTCATCGCGGTGGCCTACCGCTTGGGCAAGGAAGCCAAGGAGCAGCTCATCGGCGAGTCCGTCGACCCCGAGCTCCGCGGTGAGATAGCCCACTTCCTCGCCGAGCAGCCCGAGATCGACCGCGTCGCGAGCCTGCTCACGATGCGGCTCGGCATGGACTCCACACTCGTCGCCGCCCGCATCGACCTCGCGCCCGGCCGGGACAGCGAGGTCGTGGAACTCGTCATGGAGCGCATCAAGTCCGACGTAGCCGAACGCTGGCCGCAGGCCGACCAGGTGTTCCTCGACGTCACCGAGGCACCGCCCCTACCGGGCGCCGAGGTGGACCCGGACCTCACGGCTTCGTAAGGGACTGGAGTCCACGGGCCGCAGGCGGGAGGGGTGTGTTCTGCGCCGGCCTGCGGAGAGCTCGATCAGCCGGTGGACTTGTCCACCGGCTGATCG
>NZ_JBHUZJ010000153.1:0-8131 GCF_042667685.1 Streptomyces sp. NPDC057302
GCGGATCCGGCCCCTCCCTCATGCCCAAAAGGCTGTGCTCACCTCAGCATGTGCTCACCTCAGAAGAAGACCGAGCGCCGCTGCACCAGGAGCTTGTACAACGTGTGCTGAATCTGCTCCCGCACCTGATCGGTCAGGTTGAACATCAGCATCGGGTCCTCGGCCGCCTCCGGCGGATACCCGTCCGTGGGAATCGGCTCCCCGAACTGGATCGTCCACTTCGTCGGCAGCGGCACCGCACCCAGCGGCCCGAGCCAGGGGAACGTAGGCGTGATCGGGAAGTAGGGAAAGCCCAGCACCCGCGCCAGCGTCTTCGCGTTGCCGATCATCGGGTAGATCTCCTCCGCCCCCACGATCGAGCACGGCACGATCGGCGTCCCCGCCCGCAACGCGGTGGAGACGAACCCGCCCCGCCCGAACCGCTGCAGCTTGTAGCGGTCGCTGAACGGCTTCCCGATCCCCTTGAAGCCCTCCGGCATCACCCCGACCAGCTCACCCCGCTCGAGCAGCCGCTCGGCATCCTCCGCGCACGCCAGCGTGTGCCCCGCCTTGCGCGCCAGCTCGTTGACCACCGGCAGCATGAAGACGAGGTCCGCCGCGAGCAGCCGCAGATGCCGCCCCTCGGGGTGGTTGTCGTGCACGGCGACCTGCATCATCAGGCCGTCCAGCGGCAGCGTCCCCGAGTGGTTCGAGACGATCAGCGCCCCGCCCTCCGACGGGATGTTCTCGATGCCCTTCACCTCGACGCGGAAGTACTTCTCGTACAGCGGCCGCACCAGGGACATCAGGACCTGGTCGGTGAGCTCCTCGTCGTAACCGAAGTCGTCGACCTCGTAGTCACCCGTGAGCCGGCGCCGCAGGAACGCGAGACCACCCGCGATACGCCGCTCCAGGCCCCCGCCACCGCCCCGCGGCTCCGGCCCGGCCCCAGGAGCCCGCTGCGGCGCGGGCTCCGGTTCAGCCCGCTCCACCCGCGGCTCCCCGTCCTGCTGGCCCGGCATGGCCGTGACCTCACGCACGGCTGCCGGATCGTTCTTGCGCCGGGCCGCGCCCCTGCGCCGCGACGGGCGCTGCGCACCCGCGCGCGACCGGTCGTCGTCGAACGGAATGACCTTGGCGTCCGCCATCGTTGACGCTCTCCTCAGTTGGCGCTCTGGTTGCCCGCGAAGGGCAGCGTGGCGATCCGGTCGATGGCCCCCGCGACGGCCTGCGGCGGCAGAAGTCCCGGACCCCGACTGCGTACGAAGTCCGCGAAGGTCTCCGCGGTCGTGTACTTGGGCTTGAAGCCCAGTGTCTCGCGCATCTGCCGGGTGGCCACGACCCGGCCGTGGGTGAGCAGCCTGATCTGCTCCGGCGAGAAGTCCGTCATGCCCAGCGTCCGCAGCGCCTGGCCGACCCAGGTGACCGCGGGCATGAACACCGGCAGCGTAGGACGCCCCAGGCGCCGCGAGCACTGCGAGAGCAGCAGCAGGCCGTCACCCGCGATGTTGAACGTGCCGCTGTTGAGCGTCCCGCGCTCCGGATCGCGTGAGCCCAGGCGCAGGACCTCGATGGCGTCGTCCTCGTGCACGAACTGCAGCCGCGGGTCGTAGCCGAAGACGGTCGGCAGGACGGGCAGCGAGAAGTACTCGGCGAGCGGGGAGTCCGCGGCCGGTCCCAGGATGTTCGCGAAGCGCAGTACGCAGACCGCCACGTCCGGGCGGCGGCGCGCGAATCCGCGTACGTAACCCTCGACCTCGACGGTGTCCTTGGCGAAGCCACCGCTCGGCAGCGACTTCGGCGGCGTCGTCTCGGTGAAGACCGCGGGGTCACGCGGCGCGGAGCCGTACACATTGGTGCTCGACTTCACCACGAGCCGCTTGACCGTGGGCGACTTCTGGCAGGCACCGAGCAGCTGCATGGTGCCGATGACGTTCGTTTCCTTGAGCGAGCCGCGGTTGCCGCCGGCGAGCGCGGTGCCCGTGACGTCCATGTGCACGACCGTGTCGACGGAGAACTCGGCGAGCACCTTGGCGATCGCGGGCTGGCGTATGTCGGCCTGGACGAAGTCGGCGCCACCGAGATGGTGCCCGGGAGGAACCGCGTCCACGGCGACCACCCGGTCGACCTCGGGGTCCCGCAGGACGCGTCGGACGAACCGCCCGCCCAGTTGACGGGCCACCCCGGTCACGAGCACGACCTTGCCCAAGATCAGCGCCTGCCTTCCCCAGCCCTCGAAGTCCTGCCGCGCCCCATCATGTCTCTCCTGGCACACGCTAGCGGGTCGATGTTGCGCTGTGATGACCGCCCGATGCAGGAAGTGACGACATCTCCCACCCAACCGCACGGACCTGGCCCTACGCCCAGACCAGGACGTACACCGGATCGGGACGCACATCCTGCCCAGAGCGTACGTTCGAAACAAGCCCCCAGGCGGTCCGGCGAGGCCCGAAAACCGGCCGGAAGACGCCCGACGAGTACCCCGCCGGCACCCGGAAAACGCCGAAGCCCTCCCGTCGGATGACGGGAGGGCTTCGGGACACGCTGTACAGCTGTCGCTTACTTCTTGTTGCGACGCTGAACGCGAGTGCGCTTCAGCAGCTTGCGGTGCTTCTTCTTGGCCATCCGCTTACGCCGCTTCTTGATAACAGAGCCCACGACTACCCTCGCTCACTTCTCTTCACTGGGTGCGGGGCAGCTGACTGGGCCCACACGACCTACGTCGGCCTTAGCCTACCCGCCCCATGGTGAGGGACGTAATCGAGGGGGATCGACCGGCTCCGATCAGCCCGCCTCGACCCCTACATAGGACTCGCGGAGGTACTCGTGAACCGCCTGCTCCGGTACCCGGAAGGACCTTCCGACCCGGATGGCGGGCAGATGACCGCTGTGCACCAAGCGGTACACGGTCATCTTGGACACTCGCATCACCGAGGCGACTTCCGCCACGGTCAAGAACTGAACCTCGTTCAGCGGCCTCTGGTCTGCAGCCATGACACCCCACCTGAACCTTCCGCACATGACGGGCACCGGCTTCCCCTTCCGGTGACTCTTCGTCTCTGCGCGCTCACTCCCCAGACTAGGGGCGGATGATGCGAGTGGGGAAGAGGAGTAGCGATCGGCCGCCTACTGTGACAGACACGCTCGATTGAGTACATAGCGAGTAAGCGGTCGGTAGTAATCAGACCGCACAGCGTCATCAAGCGGAACGACGACGGACACCTGCCCCTCGGCCTCTCCGACGAACAGCGCGGGATCATCCGTATCCGCCAGACCGATCGCCTCAAACCCCAGCTGACCTGCCCCGCAGACCCATCCGTGGTCCCCGATGACGAGCTCTGGAAGCGGTCCCTCAGCCTCCGCGGCGGCCGCCAGAGCCGCCCGAACCGGGAGTGGGGAGTGGGTGTGTGCGCCGGTCTCACTCCCGGGCGGACGTGCGCCGGGTTCCCGCACCAGCGCGACTCCCTGTACGTAGTCAAGGTTGTACGTGCGTAGGCCGAACCGGGTCGTTATGTCGACACTGTTGCCCTCCGCAGGGGTGAGGACGGTGCACCCGGCCGCCGACAAAGCGTCCGCCAGCGCGGCGTAGAAGCCGAGTAGCCGGTGCGGATGCCCCGTCCCGAGGAGCACGGGAAGCCGCCTTCGCGCGGCCTCCGCGAGCCTCTCGGCGAAGGCGTCGAGCGCGACCAGCGTCCGCTCCGGGTCGATGACGTCGACCCCCGAGGTGTGCCGCGGGTCGGCGGAGACCCCGCACTTGTCCGCCATGAGCCCCAGGAGGTCACCGGTTTCCCAGCTCCACTCGGGATCGAGCCCGAGCAGTATCCGCGGATCCCGGGCAGCGAAGAGCCGATAGCTCCGCAGGCTCTCTTCCCGAGTGGTGGCCACGGGCCCGGCAAGCCGGGCAGCCAACAGATGCGCACGCAACGCTCCGGTGCTCAACACGCTGTGAGCGTGCCGCAGGGAATCGCCCGCTGCGCCCAAAACCCCGAAAAACCCCCACAGTTGGGCTAATGGCTGGACAATCCAGCCCGGGGCTTCCGACCCGGTCGGCCCGCGAGGCCCCTAGGCCAACAGTCCCCGCAACGGAAACGCCGCCCGGCGAGCAGCAAGCACCGCCTGATCGAGCCGATCGGCGGGATCGTACCCCTGGGACCACTCCGCCCAGGAGACGGGCCACCGCCCATCGGTCATCCGCGAAGGCGCCAACTGCCGCGTACGCGCGAAGACTTCCTGCCGCCAGGCCTCAGGAATCACCGCCGAAGGCGAAATCTCCCGCCCCGCGGCAATAGCGGTGAGATGCGTCCACGACCGCGGGACGACATCCACCACGGCGTACCCACCCCCGCCCAGAGCGACCCACCGCCCCTCGGCGTACTCATGCGCCAACTCATGGCAGGCCACCTGCACGGCCCGCTGCGCATCGAGCGAAACGGCAAGGTGAGCCAGCGGATCCTCGAAGTGCGTGTCAGCCCCATGCTGAGTGACGAGCACCTGCGGCCGAAACTCCGCCAACAACTCCGGCACGACAGCGTGGAACGCCCGCACCCACCCCGCGTCCCCCGTCCCGGCCGGCAGCGCCACATTCACGGCAGACCCCTCCGCCACGGAGTCCGCACCCGTCTCCTCGGGCCACCCCGTCTGCGGGAACAGCGTCCGCGGATGCTCGTGCATCGAAATCGTCAGAACCCGTGGATCGTCCCAGAAAGCCGCCTGCACCCCGTCCCCGTGGTGCACGTCCACATCCACGTACGCGACCCGCTCGGCGCCCAGCTCAAGGAGCCGCGCGATCGCCAGCGATGCATCGTTGTAGATACAGAACCCCGAAGCGGACCCCGGCATCGCATGATGCAGCCCACCCGCGAAGTTCACCGCGTGCAGCGCCTCACCGCGCCACACCGCCTCGGCCGCCCCCACCGACTGCCCGGCGATCAGCGCCGACACCTCGTGCATCCCGGCGAAGGCAGGATCGTCCGGCGTCCCCAGGCCATAGTTGCCGTCCGCCGACGCGGGATCGACGGACGCGGCCTTGACCGCGTCCACATAGTCCTCGCGATGCACGAGCCGCAGCGTCGAATCACCGGCACGCTTGGCCGCGACCACCTCAAGCTCCCGGTCGAGCCCGAAGGCACCGACCAGGCTTCTGGTCAGCGCGAGCCTGACCGGGTCCATGGGGTGCTCAGGACCGAAGTCATACCCCGTTACCGCCTCGTCCCACATCAGCTGTGCGCGCCCGCTCATGCCCGTCACCGTATCGGTCCGCTCCGGGGGCGAAAGACCGGGCGTACAACAAGGTCATGAGCACCAGCACCATGGGAACGAGCATCGCCCCGCGGTAGTTCCAGGCGTCCCCGATCGCCCCCACCAGCGGCGAACCGATCAGGAACCCCACGTAGTTGAAGACGTTGAGCCGCGCGACAGCGGCGTCCGAGGCCCCGGGAAAGAGCCGCCCCGCCGCCGCGAAGGTCTGCGGAACGATCACGCAGAGACCGAGCCCCAGCACCGTGAACCCCAGAATCCCGGTCCACGCCCCGGGCGCCACCGCCACGACCGCGAACCCGATGGCAGCCACCACCGACCCCACCCGCACCACGGCCACCGCCCCGAACCGCCGCACGCCCAGGTCCCCGAGCCCACGCCCCAGCAAGGTCATGACCATGTAGACGTTGTAAGGGACGGTCGAGACCTCCTCCGAACTCCCCAGCACGTCCTGCAGATACTTCGCGCTCCAGTTGGAGACGGTCGAATCCCCGATGTACGCGAACGTCATCACCAGGCACAGCGGCAGGAGCAGCTTGAAGACGACCGGCCCGCCCTTCCCCTCACCCTCACCGGCGTCGCCCGCAACACTCCCAACGCCTCCGGCCTTCGCGTCGACGTACCACCGACTCCCCACCAGCGCCGCGGGCAACAGCACCACGACCACCGGCAGATACGACACGAAGAGCGACAGATCCCAGTGCGCCCCCGCCCACGCGATCGACGCCCCCGCGATCCCGCCCAGGCTGTACACCGCGTGAAACCCCAGCATGATGCTGCGCCCGTACGCCCGCTGCAGACTCACCCCGAGCATGTTCATGGAAGCGTCGAGCGCCCCCACCGAGAGCCCGAACGCCCCCAGCGCCAGCGCCACTTGCCACAGCGTGTCCCCCGCGCCGACCCCCAGCAGCGCAAGAAGCACCACCGGCTGCGCCCACCGCAGCACACGGCTGGGCGGCACCCTCTTGACCAGCCACTCCGTAGCCACGCTCCCGACCCCGGCGAGGATCGGCACCGCGGCCAGGAAGGCCGGAAGGAGGCCGTCGGATATCCCGTACTGATCCTGAATGGCGGGGATCCGCGTCACCAGCAACGCGAAGGTGGCGCCCTGCACCAGGAAGCTGAACGCCAAAGAGGCCCTACCGCGCCGCAGCTCATCTGTCATGGCTGCTGAGCGTAGGACCCCTGACTACCGGTGGGTAGATAGATCACCCACCCAATTCCCCCGGCTTCGGTCACCGCCCGAGCGCGGCGACCTCCTCGTCCACGATTTCCTCCATCGGACCGACGACCAGGCGACCACTCATCAGGACCGTCGCCGTGATGGCGACCGCCGCGATCGCACCACCGAGCCACACCATCGTGTCGACGGGCAGCGTGTAGGCCCCCACGACCCGTACCAGGGCCTCACCGAACAGCGCCACGCCCCAGATCACCGAGAACGTCCGCTCCAGCCGCGCGAACCGCCCGCGCTGGACGATCAGCCGCTCCCACACCGCGGTCCGCGCCGGGTTCCCCTTGATCACCCAGGGCTTGAGCCCGGCGGTCATCAACGGCCGCCCGGCGGCCACGGACACCAGCACGGCGATCCCGATCGTCGCCGTGATCCCGCTGTCCTTCGCGAGCATCAGCCGCGGGTCACCGGCGAGGAGACTGAGCAGCAGCCCGACGAGGTTGGCGGTCAGGATGAGCGCCGCGAGCCCGTTGACCCGGCGCTCCTTGACCAGGCTCCACAGCGTCCGCCCGGCGGGCACCACACTGCTCCAGGCGAGCGCGGCCAGCGTCCCCATCCCGAAGCCCTTGCTGAGCAGGTAGTACGAGGCCGTCGGCACCGCCGCGTCGAGGACCAGCGGCTTCAGCGACTCCCACCGCGACTGCCGGGCAGCGGATCCTGCGGGAGCGGCTTCTACGTCACTGGCTGCGGCTGCTGTGGCGGCTGTGGCTGTGGGGGCGAGCTGGCTCATGGTGTCCGGTCCTCCGTCGTCACTGTCACTGGGTGCGTCCCGTTCGTTCTCGATGCACTCAGCTTCGCCGCGACCACCCCCCGGCCGACAGAAACGATCGTCCGGACCTCCACGTGACAAATGTCAGCCCGGTCTTCCAGCCCACGTCATACGAGCAGGTCAGCCAACTCCCCCATGTCCCCGAAGAGTTCAGTGGCGCCCGAGAGCCGCTCCGCCGGCGTCATGGCGGTGAACCCGTAGACATCCATCCCGGCCGCGACAGCGGCCCGCACCCCCAACGGACTGTCCTCGACCACCACACACTTCTCGGGCGCCACTCCCATGCGCTCGGCTGCGTAGAGGAAGAGATCCGGCGCCGGCTTCCCCCGCCCCACGTCCTCGGAGCTGAAGATCCGCTCGTCGTCGAACCACCGATCGAGCCCGGTCCGCCGATGCCCGACCCGAATCCGCTCATGGCTCCCGGACGAGGCAAGGCAGTAGGGCACCCCATCGGCCACCAGCTTCTCCAGTACGCCGACGGCCCCCGCCACGGGTTCGAGCTCCCGCTCGAACGCCTCGAAGACACGAGCGTGGAAGGTCACATCGAAATGCTCGGGCAGCCGCTGCCCACTGCGCTCAAGAACAAGATCGTGTACGCGATGGACGGCGGCCCCCATGTAGTCACGCAGGGAGTCCTCATACGTGGTGGGGTGCCCGAGCTCGGTCAGATACCCGGCAAGGATGGTGTTGGAAAGCGGCTCGCTGTCCACCAGGACGCCGTCATTGTCGAAGATGACCAGGTCGTATCGCATGACTCGACCCTAAATGACCCCGCCCAAAAGGCCCTGCCCAAAGGATCCTGAACGCAGAAAACCCCCGCACCCAGAGGGTGCGGGGGTTTCCCGTTAATAATAGTTCGGCGGCGTCCTACTCTCCCACAGGGTCCCCCCTGC
>NZ_JBHUZJ010000154.1:0-8007 GCF_042667685.1 Streptomyces sp. NPDC057302
CGTGGCGTTCAACACCACGTGCCCCGCCCGTCGGCGAAGCCAGGACGCTCAGCGCAGGAAGGGGTCCACCGCGACCGCCACGAACAGCAGCGAGACGTAGGTGATCGACCAGTGGAAGAGCCGCATCTCCTTGAGCTTGCCGCCCGTGGCCTCCGCCTTGGCACGGTTCTGCAGACCGTGCGCCTCCCACAGCCAGTAGCCGCCGGTCACGAAGGCCACCGCCGTGTAGAACCAGCCGGTGTAGCCGAGCGGCTGGAGCAGCAGCGAGACGGCGACCATCACCCAGCTGTAGAGGACGATCTGCCGGGCGACCACCTTGTTCGACGCGACGACGGGCAGCATCGGAACGCCCACGCGCGCGTAGTCCTCCTTGACCTTCATGGAGAGCGGCCAGTAGTGCGGCGGCGTCCAGAAGAACATGACGAGGAAGAGGATGACCGGCGCCCACGACATGGAGTCGGTGACCGCGGACCAGCCGATGAGGACCGGCATGCAGCCCGCGATGCCGCCCCAGACGATGTTCTGCGAGGTCCGGCGCTTCAGGATCATCGTGTAGACGACCACGTAGAAGAGCAGGGCCCCCAGGGCGAGCCAGGCCGACAGCCAGTTGACGACGAGGCCGAAGAGCAGCGTGGAGCCGATCGCCAGCGCGATGCCGAACGCGAGGCACTCGCGGGGGCTGACCATCCCCGTGACCAGGGGCCGCTGGGACGTGCGGTCCATCAGGGCGTCGATGTCACGGTCGATGTACATGTTGAGCGCGTTGGCGCCGCCCGCCGAGAGGTAGCCGCCGACGCAGGTCACGAAGACCAGCCACAGGTCGGGCACCCCCTGTTCGGCGAGGAACATCACCGGAACGGTGGTGATCAGGAGGAGTTCGATGATTCGCGGCTTGGTCAGCGCCACGAACGCCATGACACGGGCCCCGAGCGGCCGGTGGCTTGGGCTAGAGCTCGTCCCAATTGCTCCCGCTGGACGGGATTCAACGGCCGTCACGCACACCCCTGACAGAGACTTCCCAGCAAGCCGCGTCGGACGTTCAGACATGAAGATCCGGTAAAGGCTCGCGCGTACCACGCCACTGTAGACGTTGCCCATACCTCGCCCTTCGCGGGGGTGGGGTCGTGTGGGCGGCGTGTTGGCCCGCGCGAAACGCGGCTCACCACCCGTTCAGATGAGCGGTCCGGCACTCGTTCCGAGAGTCCAGATGAGCGGCTTCGGGATCACATGGTGAACACCGTGGATCCCTTTCGGGAGGCGGATACCGGCACACCCCGGCACTCTGGAATCACTCGAAAAAATGCACGTCTTTACAGCGGTAGGCTCGACATCGGCCGGTGGGATCTACATCGCCGGCATTCGACATGTGGAGAGGAGCCCTGACTCAGGGTGAGCACCAAGCCGACCACCACAGACCTCGAGTGGACCGAACTGGACCAGCGGGCTGTTGATACTGCCCGCGTCCTGGCCATGGACGCCGTACAGAAGGTCGGCAACGGCCATCCGGGTACGGCCATGAGCCTCGCGCCTGCCGCCTACACCCTCTTCCAGAAGGTGATGCGGCACGACCCCGCGGACGCCGAGTGGACCGGGCGCGACCGGTTCGTTCTTTCCGCGGGCCACTCGTCCCTGACCCTCTACATCCAGCTCTACCTGGCCGGCTTCGGCCTGGAGCTCGATGACCTGAAGGCGTTCCGCACCTGGGGTTCCAAGACCCCCGGTCACCCGGAGTACGGACACACCACGGGCGTGGAGACGACGACGGGCCCGCTCGGCCAGGGCGTCGCGAACGCCGTGGGCATGGCGATGGCCTCCCGTTACGAGCGCGGCCTGTTCGACCCGGAGACCGCTGCCGGCGAGTCGCCGTTCGACCACCACATCTTCGCCATCGCCGGTGACGGCTGCCTCCAGGAGGGCATCTCCGGCGAGGCGTCGTCGCTGGCCGGGCACCAGAAGCTCGGCAACCTCGTACTGCTGTGGGACGACAACCACATCTCCATCGAGGGCGACACGGAGACCGCGGTCTCCGAAGACACCATGAAGCGGTACGAGGCCTACGGCTGGCACGTCCAGCGCGTGGCGCCCAAGGAGAACGGCGACCTCGACCCGGTCGCCCTGTACAAGGCGATCCAGGCCGCGAAGGCGGAGACGGAGCGCCCCTCCTTCATCGCGATGCGCTCGATCATCGCCTGGCCCGCGCCGAACGCGCAGAACACCGAGGCCGCGCACGGCTCGGCGCTCGGCGACGAAGAGGTCGCGGCCACCAAGCGCGTCCTCGGCTTCGACCCGGAGCAGAACTTCGAGGTCCCGGACGAGGTCCTCGCGCACACCCGTGCGGCGCTCGACCGCGGCAGCGACGCCAAGGCCCAGTGGGCGAAGGGCTTCGCCTCCTGGCGCACCGCCGAGGCCGAGCGCGCCGCGGAGTTCGACCGCATCGCCGCGGGCGAGCTCCCGCAGGGCTGGGAGGAGAAGCTCCCGGTCTTCGAGGCGGGCAAGGGCGTCGCGACGCGTGCCGCGTCCGGCAAGGTCCTCCAGGCGCTCGGCGCGGTGATCCCCGAGCTGTGGGGCGGCTCCGCCGACCTCGCGGGCTCGAACAACACCACGATCGACAAGACGTCGTCGTTCCTCCCGGTGGGCAACCCGCTGCCCGGGGCGAACCCGTACGGCCGCACGATCCACTTCGGCATCCGCGAGCACTCCATGGCCGCGGAGATGAACGGCATCGCGCTGCACGGCAACACCCGCATCTTCGGCGGCACCTTCCTGGTGTTCTCCGACTACATGCGCAACGCCGTCCGCCTTTCCGCGCTGATGCACCTTCCGGTGACGTACGTGTGGACGCACGACTCCGTCGGTCTCGGCGAGGACGGCCCGACGCACCAGCCGGTCGAGCACCTGGCCTCGCTGCGTGCCATCCCGGGCCTGAACGTGGTCCGCCCGGCGGACGCGAACGAGACCGCCGTCGTGTGGCGCGAGATCCTCAAGCGCTACACGAAGGAGTTCGGCAAGGGCGCCCCGCACGGCCTCGCGCTGACCCGTCAGGGCGTGCCGACGTACGACCGCGAGGTCACCGAGGGCGCGGTCAAGGGCGGCTACGTCCTGTTCGAGGCCGACGGCGGTACCCCCGAGGTCGTCCTCATCGGCACCGGCTCCGAGGTGCAGCTCTCCGTCGAGGCGCGCGAGCAGCTCCAGGCCGCGGGCGTTCCCACCCGTGTCGTCTCGATGCCGTGCGTCGAGTGGTTCGAGGCGCAGGACAAGGAGTACCGCGACAGCGTGCTTCCGCCGTCCGTCAAGGCGCGCGTGGCGGTCGAGGCGGGCATCGGCCTGACCTGGCACCGCTTCGTGGGTGACGCCGGGCGCATCGTCTCGCTGGAGCACTTCGGCGCTTCCGCGGACGCCAAGACGCTGTTCCGCGAGTTCGGGTTCACCGCCGACGCGGTGGCCTCCGCCGCGCGGGAATCGATCGACGCCGCTCAGCGCTGACGCCGACATACGACCAAGTAGGAGATGTAATCCTCATGACAGACGCACTCAAGCGCCTCTCCGACGAAGGCGTCGCGATCTGGCTGGACGACCTGTCGCGCAAGCGGATCACGTCCGGCAACCTCGCCGAGCTGATCGACCAGAGCCACGTCGTGGGTGTCACCACGAACCCGTCGATCTTCCAGAAGGCGATCAGCAGCGGTGACGGTTACGAGCAGCAGCTCAGTGACCTCGCCGCCCGCGGTGTCACCGTCGAAGAGGCCATCCGCATGATCACGACGGCGGACGTCCGTGACGCCGCCGACATCCTGCGCCCGGTCTTCGACGCGACGGGCGGCCAGGACGGCCGCGTGTCGATCGAGGTGGACCCGCGCCTGGCGCACAACACCAAGTCGACCGTCGCCGAGGCCAAGCAGCTCGCCTGGCTGGTGGACCGTCCGAACACGCTCATCAAGATCCCGGCGACGAAGGCGGGCCTGCCCGCGATCACCGAGGTCATCGGCAAGGGCATCAGCGTGAACGTGACGCTGATCTTCTCGCTCGAGCGCTACCGCGAGGTCATGGACGCGTACCTGGCGGGCCTGGAGAAGGCGAAGGCCGCGGGCCTGGACCTCTCCAAGATCCACTCGGTGGCGTCCTTCTTCGTGTCCCGCGTGGACACCGAGATCGACAAGCGCCTGGACGCCCTGGGCACCGACGAGGCCAAGTCCGCCAAGGGCAAGGCCGCGCTCGCCAACGCCCGTCTGGCGTACGAGGCGTACGAAGACGTCTTCTCGTCCGACCGCTGGGCCGCGCTCGACAAGGCGCAGGCCAACAAGCAGCGTCCGCTGTGGGCCTCGACCGGCGTCAAGGACCCGGCGTACAAGGACACCCTGTACGTCGACGACCTGGTCGCGCCGAACACGGTGAACACGATGCCGGAGGCGACCCTGGAGGCCTCGGCCGACCACGGTCAGATCACCGGCAACACCATCGCCGGGACGTACGACGCCTCGCGCGGCGAGATCGAGGCCGTCGAGAAGCTCGGCATCGGCTACGACGACGTGGTGCAGCTGCTCGAGGACGAGGGCGTCGAGAAGTTCGCGGCGTCCTGGAACGACCTGCTCAAGTCCACCGAGGCGGAGCTCAAGCGCCTCACCCCTTCGGAGGGCTGACCATCTTGTCAAGCAGCAATCCGCTGCGTGACGCCGCAGACCGACGGCTCCCGCGTATCGCGGGGCCGTCGGGCCTGGTGATCTTTGGCGTCACGGGCGATTTGTCCCGTAAAAAGCTGATGCCCGCTGTCTATGACCTCGCCAACCGAGGCCTGCTTCCCCCGGGCTTTTCCCTGATCGGTTTCGCCCGCCGCGAGTGGCAGGACGAGGACTTCGCGCAGGAGGTGCACGACGCGGTCAAGGAGCACGCGCGTACGCCCTTCCGCGAGGAGGTCTGGCAGCAGCTCATCCAGGGCATGCGCTTCGTCCAGGGCAACTTCGACGACGACGACGCCTTCGAGCAGCTCAAGGCCACCATCCAGGACCTCGACAAGGCACAGGGCACGGGCGGCAACTTCGCCTTCTACCTCTCCGTGCCGCCGAAGTTCTTCCCCCAGGTCGTCCAGCAGCTCAAGAAGCACGGGCTCGCGGACGCTCCCGAGGGCTCCTGGCGCCGCGGGGTCATCGAGAAGCCCTTCGGGCACGACCTGGCGTCCGCCAAGGAACTCAACGCGATCGTGCACGAGGTGTTCGACCCCGACCAGGTGTTCCGGATCGACCACTACCTCGGCAAGGAGACCGTCCAGAACATCCTGGCGCTCCGCTTCGCCAACCAGATGTTCGAGCCGATCTGGAACCGGTCGTACGTGGACCACGTCCAGATCACGATGGCCGAGGACATCGGCATCGGCGGCCGAGCCGGCTACTACGACGGCATCGGCGCCGCCCGTGACGTCATCCAGAACCACCTGCTCCAGCTGATGGCGCTGACCGCGATGGAGGAGCCCGCCTCCTTCGGGGCGGACGCGCTCGTCGCCGAGAAGGCGAAGGTCCTGGGCGCCGTGCGGCTGCCCAAGGACCTCGGCGAGAGCACGGTCCGCGGTCAGTACGCCGCGGGGTGGCAGGGCGGCGAGAAGGCCGTCGGCTACCTCCAGGAAGACGGCATCGACCCCAAGTCGAAGACCGACACCTACGCGGCCATCAAGCTGGAGGTGGACAACCGCCGCTGGGCGGGCGTCCCGTTCTACCTGCGCACCGGCAAGCGTCTTGGCCGCCGCGTCACGGAGATCGCGGTCGTCTTCCAGCGCGCGCCCCACTCCCCCTTCGACCAGACGGCGACGGAGGAACTGGGCCAGAACGCGATCGTCATCCGCGTCCAGCCCGACGAGGGCATCACGGTCCGGTTCGGCTCGAAGGTGCCCGGCACCTCGATGGAGATCCGCGACGTGTCGATGGACTTCGCGTACGGCGAGTCCTTCACCGAGTCCAGCCCGGAGGCGTACGAGCGCCTGATCCTGGACGTCCTGCTCGGCGACGCCAACCTCTTCCCGCGCACGGAGGAGGTCGAGCTCTCCTGGAACATCCTCGACCCGATCGAGGAGTACTGGGACAAGCACGGCAAGCCCGCGCAGTATTCGTCCGGCACCTGGGGCCCGACCGAGGCGGACGAAATGCTCGCACGAGACGGACGGAGCTGGCGTCGCCCATGAAGATCGACCTTACGGACACCACGTCCAGCAAGATCAACAAGGCGCTCGTGCAGGGGCGCAGGGCGATCGGCACCCCGGCCGTCGGCATGGTGCTCACCCTCGTCATCGTCACCGACGAGGAGAACGCCTACGACTCCCTGAAGGCCGCCAACGAGGCGTCCCGCGAGCACCCTTCGCGCACGCTGGTCGTCATCAAGCGGGCCGCGCGCTCGCCCCGCGACCGCACGACCTCGCGCCTCGACGCCGAGGTGCGGGTCGGCGCGGACGCGGGCACCGGCGAGACGGTGATCCTGCGCCTGTACGGCGAGGGCATCAACCACGCCCAGTCGGTGGTCCTGCCGCTGCTGCTTCCCGACGCGCCCGTGGTCGTGTGGTGGCCGGTCAACGCGCCGCTCGACCCGGCCAAGGACCCGCTCGGCGCGCTCGCCCAGCGCCGCGTCACGGACACGTACGCGGCCGAGCAGCCGATCCATGAGCTGACCGCGCGCGCCGAGGCCTACCACCCCGGCGACACGGACCTGGCCTGGACCCGGATCACCCCGTGGCGCTCGATGCTCGCGGCGGCCCTCGACCAGGTCACCTGCAAGGTCACCTCCGTCGAGGTGGAGGGCGAGGAGTTCAACCCGAGCTGCGAGCTGCTGGCCATGTGGCTCGCGGACCGGCTCGACGTCCCCGTGAAGCGCTCGCTGTCCGCGGGCCCCGGCCTCACCGGCGTACGCATGGACACCGACTGCGGTCCCATCGTGCTCGGCCGGGCCGACGGCTCCCTCGCCACGCTCTCCATGCAGGGGCAGCCCGACCGTGCCGTGGCGCTCAAGCGCCGCGAGACGGCCGAGCTGATCGCCGAGGAGCTGCGCCGCCTCGACCCGGACGACACCTACGCGTCCGCGCTGAAGTTCGGCGTGGACCGCCTGGGCGAGCCGGCGGAGCAGACCTCGGTCCCCGAGGTGGAGGAGCCCACCGAGGCCGCCAAGAAGGCTCCGGCGAAGAAGACCGCGGCCAAGAAGGCGGCGGCGAAGTGAGCACGGCCCCGCAGCTCGTGGTCCACCGCGACAAGGAGCTGATGGCGCAGGCCGCGGCGGCCCGCCTCATCACGAAGGTCGTCGACGCGCAGGCCGCCCGCGGTTACGCGTCGGTGGTCCTCACCGGTGGCCGCAACGGCAACGGCCTGCTCGCGGCGCTGAGTTCGTCCCCCGCGAAGGACGCGATCGACTGGTCGCGCCTCGACCTGTGGTGGGGCGACGAGCGCTTCCTGCCGGACGGCGACCCGGAGCGCAACTACACCCAGGCCAAGGAGGCACTGCTCGACTCGGTGCCCCTGAACCCGGCCCGGGTGCATCCGATGCCCGCGTCGGACGGCGCCTACGAGGTGGACGCGGCGGCCGGGATGTACGCGGCCGAGCTGACCGCGGCCGCGGGGCCCGAAGACCATGGTCCGGTGCCGACGTTCGACGTGCTGATGCTGGGCGTCGGCCCCGACACCCATGTCGCCTCGCTCTTCCCGGAGTTGCCGGCCGTGCGTGAGACGGAGCGGACGGTGGTGGGCGTGCACGGCGCGCCCAAGCCGCCGCCGGTCCGCATCACGCTCACGCTCCCGGCGATCCGGTCGGCCCGTGAGGTGTGGCTGCTCGCCGCGGGCGAGGACAAGGCGAACGCCGCGGCGATCGCCCTGTCGGGCGCGGGCGAGGTACAGGCGCCCGCCGCGGGTGCGTACGGCAGGTCGCGGACGCTGTGGCTGCTCGACGCGGCCGCGGCCTCGCAACTGCCGCGCGATCTGTATCCGCCGTCCTCTCCCTGAACGGCCCGCACAACGCCAAGGCCCGGTCCACCTCTCGGTGGAC
>NZ_JBHUZJ010000155.1:0-7663 GCF_042667685.1 Streptomyces sp. NPDC057302
GGCGGGATCACCTCAGCTGAGGTGATCCCGCCCTACGGCGTTTCTGTGGAGCCTGTGGGTCAGCGCAGGTCGTCGCGCTGTGCGGCCTCCGACTCGGCCTGCTTGGCCTGGACCTCGGGGTCGAGGGAGGCCTGACCGCTGCCGTCGACCGAGGTCAGCGGCGTGCTGTCGGGGACCTCCGTCGCGGCCGGCGGCTCGACGAGCCAGTCCGGGTTGGCCTGCTTGTCCCACCACTTCCAGGCAGCGACCGCACCACCCGCCAGGATGCCGAGGACGATGAGTCCCTTGGCCGCGCGACCGGCGCGGGCCCGGCGGTTGTGCTTGCGGGTCAGCCGCTGGATCTCCTTGGGAGAGACCTCGCCGCGCAGGGCGGACAGCGCCGCGGAACCGCGGGACGCCGCCTCCTCACGGACGGGCTGAGCCGCGGCCACGGCGTGCTCGATCCGCGGCTTCGAGTAGTCGGCGGCCTGTCGGGCCGCCTTGCGGGTCTGGTCGGCTGCCTTGCGGGTGCGGACGGCTGCCTCGTGCGCGGCGTGGTCGACCTTCGGCGGCACATGCGTGCGGGCCTGCTCGATGCGCGGGCCGACGTGAGCGCCGTACTGGGCACGGGCTTGGTCGGCGGCCTGCGACACCTTGGGCGCGAGCCGGACGCGGGATTCGTGCGCGTAATGGACGGCCTGGTCCTTGGCCGTGCCGGCGTAGGGGGCCACCGCCTCCGCGGCATGCCGCACGCTGTCCCTCGCCGAACCGGTCGCGGCGCGCACGCTGTCGATGCGGGTCACGGGATCCTCCTCCTCGGTGGCTTATAGGTATGTCACCTTTCCACCCTTTCAAGGATCATGCCTTCCAGATGAATCCGAGGCATGAGAGGGCGGGCATCCGGGTGTCATCAATTTGATCAAATCGGTACAAGGAGAGTTTCTTCGCCGACAATGCCACGGATCGTCGCGGCGCGCTCCCACTCGGTGGCTACTCGTCGCAATCCGGTACGTGCGAGGATCGGCACGTCATAGAGGACAACGGAAGGCAGACCGTGGCCGAGCGGCTTTACGCCACCCTGAAGACCAACCGAGGCGACATCGAGGTGCTGCTGCACCCCAACCACACGCCGAAGACGGTCAAGAACTTCGTCGAGCTCGCCCAGGGCGAGCGCGAGTGGGTCCACCCGGCAACCGGCAAGAAGACCTCGGACCGGCTCTACGACGGCACGGTCTTCCACCGCGTCATCAGCGGTTTCATGATCCAGGGCGGCGACCCGCTGGGCAACGGCACGGGCGGTCCGGGCTACGAGTTCGAGGACGAGTTCCACCCCGACCTCGCCTTCGACAAGCCCTACCTGCTCGCCATGGCCAACGCGGGGCCGGGCACCAACGGCTCCCAGTTCTTCGTGACGGTCTCCTCGACGGCCTGGCTCACGCGCAAGCACACCATCTTCGGCGAAGTCACGGACCCGGCGAGCCGGAAGGTCGTCGACGAGATCGCGGCCACGCAGACCAACCCGCGCACCGACCGCCCGGTGAACGACGTGGTCATCGAGTCCGTCGTCATCGAAACCCGCGCCTCCTGACACCGGCGCACCCCGCGAGGGAACCAAACCGCCCCGCCCATCCGTAAGGAAGGGCGGGGCGGTGCGTTCGCCGCGCGCGCGTGGCCGCGTCTTCGTACGGACATTGAGGGGACCCCATGGACCAGGCACCAGGCAGCCCGCAGGGGCCACAGGGCGCGTCGAACCTGCCCGTCTGCTACCGGCATCCGGACCGCGAGACCGGCATAAGCTGCACCCGCTGCGAGCGCCCCATCTGCCCGGAGTGCATGATCAGCGCCTCGGTGGGCTTCCAGTGCCCCGAGTGCGTGCGCGAGGGCTCGGGCACCGGCCACGCGCCCGCGGCCAACCAGCCGCGCACCCTCGCGGGCGGCTCGATCGCCTCCGACCCGCGCCTGATCACCAAGATCCTGCTGGGACTGAATCTCGCGGTGTTCATCGCCGTCCTCGCCATGGGCGACCGCCTGGTCAACGAACTGGTCCTGGTCGGAGCATGGCCGCCCGAGCCCTTCGCGCCGACCGAGGGCATCGCCGAAGGCCAGTGGTACCGCCTGGTCACGTCGATGTTCACGCACCAGGAGATCTGGCACATCGCGTTCAACATGCTCGGCCTGTGGTGGCTCGGCGGCCCCCTGGAAGCGGCGCTCGGCCGCGCCCGCTATCTCTCGCTCTATCTGCTGTCCGGTCTGGCCGGCGGCGCGCTGACGTACGTCGTCGCGGACCCGAGCCAGGCCTCGCTCGGCGCGTCCGGAGCGATCTTCGGTCTGCTCGGCGCGACCGCCGTCCTGATGCGGCGCCTGAACTACGACATGCGCCCCGTCATCGCGCTGCTCGCGCTGAACCTGCTCTTCACCTTCACCTGGAGCGGCATCGCCTGGGAGGCGCACGTCGGCGGTCTGGTCGCCGGTGTCGCCATCGCGTACGGGATGGTGCACGCGCCCCGGGAGCGGCGGACGCTCGTGCAGTGGGGGACCTGTGCCGTGGTGCTCGTCGTGGTCCTCGCGACTGTGGTCATCAGGACCGCGCAGCTCGTCTGAAGCCCGTCATTGTCGTCCGATGGCCAAGGTTGTCCACAGCGTGTGCCCACGCTTGTGCATTCTGTGGGGAACAACAGTGCCCCTTGTCGCTGACCTGGGTTTCCCCAGGAGGGACAAGGGGCCTGTGAGGGCTTGCATGGCGATCAGCCAGTCATACCGGCGTCAACACCGAGTGGGTTATCCACAGATCGTCTTTCTTTTCCCCAGCCGGGGCCGGGATGTGGATAGCGCTGTGGATAACTCAGGGCAAGGCTTGCGCACAGCCCTGCGGCAGGTGCGCTACTTCCACTGGGTGGAGACGCCGAACCCAGCGGCGATGAAGCCGAAGCCGACGACGATGTTCCAGTTGCCCAGCGGGTCGATCGGCAGCTTGCCGTCGGTGACGTAGAAGACGACGATCCAGGCGAGCCCGATGAGGAACATCGCGAGCATCACCGGAGCCACCCAGCTACGGCTGGTCAGCTTGATGTTCGTCGCCTTCTTGGCGGGCGGCGTGTAATCGTCGGCCTTCTTGCGGATCCGTGACTTCGGCACGAGGGTCTCTCCTGTCGATACGGGGAGCTGAGCCCTCCCCCGGGCGTCCGTTAGCGTAGTGCTTCCGCGGCGCTGAAGGAGATAAGGGTACGTTGAGCAATTCTGCCGACTCCCCCACAGGTCCGGGTCGACGCCCTCGCTGGCGGCCGGTCCGGCTCCTCACGGCCGCCGTTTTCGCGCTCGCGGGCCTCATCTTCTTCACCAGCTTCAACACGGCCAAGGGCACGAACATCCGCACCGACGCCTCCCTCCTGAAGCTCTCCGACCTGATCGAGGAGCGCAGCCACAAGAACGGGAAGCTGGACGAGTCCAACGGCTCGCTGCGCGACGACGTCGAGTCCCTCGCCGAGCGCGACAACGGCGGAACGAAGGCCGACGACGCCCGGCTCAAGGCCCTGGAGAAGAACGCGGGCACCAAGAAGCTCGACGGCGACGCCGTCTCCGTCACCCTCGCCGACGCCCCGCCGAACGCCACCGCCAAGCTCCCCGGCTACCCCGAGCCCCAGCCCAACGACCTGGTCATCCACCAGCAGGACCTCCAGGCCGTGGTCAACGCGCTGTGGCAGGGCGGCGCCAAGGGCATCAAGGTCATGGACCAGCGGCTCATCTCCACCAGCGCCGTCCGCTGCGTGGGCAACACCCTGATCCTCCAGGGCCGCGTCTACTCGCCGCCGTACAAGGTGACGGCCATCGGCGACCCGGAGAAGCTCAAGACGGCGCTCGCCGCGTCCCCGGAGATCCAGAACTACATGCTGTACGTCAACGCCTACGGCCTCGGCTGGAAAGTCGACGACGACGGGGCGATGACTCTTCCCGGCTACTCGGGCACAGTGGATCTCCACTACGCGAAGCCCGTGGAGTAGCACCTGGGAGGGGCCGTCCGGTGTCGGTGCGAGTGCTCGTCAGAACGTTCAGCGAACTGTCCATCACCATCGGCACATTGATCGTGCTTTTCGTGGTGTACGTCCTGTTCTGGACCGGCGTGAAGGCCGACAACGCCATGGACAGCCAGATCGACGAGCTCCAGGACCAGTGGTCGCAGGGCTCGGTCCCCTCGGGGGCGGACGACAAGCCCGCCGGCACCTCTCCGAAGAAGCCCGGCCCCTACGTGGACGGCAAGCCCTTCGCCGTCATGTACATCCCGCGGTTCGGTTTCACGTGGAACAAGCCGGTGCTCCAGGGCACCGGGACCGACATCCTCAAGAAGGGCCTCGGTCACTACGGGGACACCGCGCAGCTCGGCCAGCGGGGGAACTTCTCCGTGGCGGGCCACCGCCGCACGTACGGGGACCCCTTCAAGGACTTCCCCAAGCTGCGCCCGAACGACCCCGTGGTCCTGACCGACGGCACCACGTGGTTCACGTACCGCATCGACAAGAAGCCCTACAGGACGCTGCCCGGCGACATCGGGGTCATCGACGCGGTTCCGCGCAAGTCCGGATTCGACGGGCCTGGCCGTTACCTCACCCTTACGACCTGTGAGCCAGAGTGGGGCCACAGCCACCGGTTGATCGTCTGGGCGCACCTCGATGCGACCCAGCCCGTCGAGGCCGGGAAACCGGAGGCACTGCGCCGTTAGTCTGGTGCCGTACGGCTACGGAAGGGACGGCATGTACGGCTGGATCTGGCGGCATCTGCCGGGAAACGCTTGGGTAAGGGCGCTGCTTTCGCTGATGCTCGTCTTCGTTGTGGTCTACGTGCTCTTCCAGTACGTCTTCCCCTGGGCCGAGCCGCTGCTTCCCTTCAACGATGTGACGGTGGACGGCCAGTGAGTATCGAAGGACGCCCCAGCCGCATTCTCGTGGTCGACAACTACGACAGCTTCGTCTTCAACCTCGTCCAGTACCTCTACCAGCTGGGCGCCGAGTGCGAGGTCGTCCGCAACGACGAGGTCGAGCTGCGCCACGCGCAGGACGGCTTCGACGGCGTCCTGCTGTCGCCGGGCCCCGGCACTCCCGAGCAGGCCGGCGTCTGCGTGGACATGGTGCGGCACTGCGCCGACACCGGTGTGCCCGTGTTCGGTGTCTGCCTCGGCATGCAGTCGATGGCGGTGGCGTACGGCGGAGTGGTGGACCGGGCGCCGGAGTTGCTGCACGGCAAGACGTCCGCGGTGGTCCACGACGGCAAGGGCGTCTTCGCCGGGCTGCCCTCGCCCTTCATCGCGACCCGCTACCACTCGCTCGCCGCCGAACCGGCCACGGTCCCGGCCGAGCTCGAGGTGACCGCGCGCACGCAGGACGGCATCATCATGGGCCTGCGCCACCGTGAACTGCCGGTCGAGGGCGTGCAGTTCCACCCCGAGTCGGTGCTCACCGAGCACGGCCACCTGATGCTGGCCAACTGGCTGGTGGAGTGCGGCGACAAGGGGGCGGTCGGTCGGTCGAGCGGTCTTGCCCCGGTGGTGGGCAGGGCCACGGCGTGACCGCGTTGCGCCCCGAGCGTGATTCCTCCGGAGTTCCGTACGACGACGAGCAGTACGCGTCGTACGGGGACCCAGGGGCATTCGAGCAGCCCGGGGCGTTCGAGGCGGCCGTCGATCACCTTGCCGACCCGCTGACGGACCCGCTGCCGGGGCAGCACCCTTCGCCGTGGTTCCGCAGCGGGCCCGCGGAGCCGCCGCCCCAGCCGGAGCCGCAGCCCGTGCCGGAGCAGCCCCAGGAGCAGGAGTGGTACGACCCCGAGGGGTACGCCCGCGACTGGTACGGGGTGCGGGAGCCGACGTACGAGCAGCTGTACGGCGGGTACGCCCCGCAGCCTCCGGCGGACGACGAGACGGTGGGCCTGCGGACGGCGGACACGCGCCGAATAGCCGAGCCTGACGAGTCCTACGAGCCGGACCGGGAGCCGGACCGGGAGCCGGAACAAGGCCGCCCCACGGAGGGTGGCAGGGCCGCCCGCCGCAAGGCCGCCAAGAAGGGCGCGTCGCCCGCCGCACCCGCCTCCCCGACCGCCTCCGCCTCCCCGACGTCCTCCGCGGCCCCCCTCTCCCGCGTGGAGGCCCGCCGCGCCGAGCGCGCCCGCAGGCCGTCCCCGGGCGCCGTGGTGAGCCGAGGCATCGGTGAACTGTTCATCACCGTAGGCGTCCTGATGCTTCTCTTCGTCACGTACCAGCTGTGGTGGACGAACATCCGCGCCCACCAGCAGGCCAACGGCGCCGCCAGCGACCTCCAGGAGCGGTGGGCCAAGGGCAAGGGCAAGCCGGGTGCCTTCGAGCCGGGACAGGGCTTCGCGCTCCTGCACATACCCCGCCTGGACGTGGTCGTGCCGATCGCCGAGGGCATCGACAAGTCGAAGGTCCTGGACCGCGGCATGGTCGGCCACTACAACGAGGGCCGCACCAAGACGCCCATGCCGGAGGCCAAGAAGGGCAACTTCGGGGTCGCCGGGCACCGCAACACCCATGGCGAACCGTTCCGGTACATCAATCAGCTCGAACCGGGCGACCCCATCGTCGTGGAGACGCAGGACAAGTACTTCGTCTACAAGATGGCGAGCATCCTGCCGCAGACCCAGCCCAGCAACACCTCGGTGATCGGACCTGTCCCTCCGGGGTCGGGCTTCACCAAAGAGGGCCGGTACATCACACTGACCACCTGTACCCCGGAATTCACGAGTAAGTATCGAATGATCGTCTGGGGCAAGATGGTCGAGGAACGGCCGCGCAGCGAGGGCAAACCGAGCGCGCTCGTCAACTAGCACGGTGAGAACGGGGCAGATCCAGTGGCAGCGACGACCGACCACGCCGACCACGACGAGGAGCAGAGCGAGGAGCGGGCCAAGACGCCCGCACCCGCACCCGCGCCCGCGCCACGGCCACGGGGACGCGGTCCCATCGCCACGGCGGTCAGCGTCTTCGGTGAACTCCTCATCACCGCGGGCCTGGTGCTGGGTCTCTTCGTCGTCTACTCCCTGTGGTGGACCAACGTCGTCGCGGACCGCGAGGCGCACAAGCAGGGCGACCAGGTGCGTGACCGCTGGGCGGGCGGCCCGGGGAACCTGAACACCAAGGACGGCATCGGCTTCCTGCACGTACCCGCGATGGGCAACGGCGAGATCCTGGTGACGAAGGGCACCGGCACCAAGGAGCTCAACCACGGTGTCGCGGGCTACTACCAGGACCCGATCAAGTCGGCGCTCCCCGAGGACAAGGAAGGCAACTTCACGCTGGCCGCGCACCGCGACGGGCACGGCGCGAAGTTCCACAAGATCGACAAGATCGACAAGGGCGACGCGATCGTCTTCGAGTCCCGGGACAAGTGGTACGTGTACAAGGTGTACTCGACGCTGCCCGAGACGTCGAAGTACAACGTGAACGTCCTGAAGCCGGTCCCGAAGGAATCAGGCGCGAAGAAGCCGGGCCGCTACATCACCCTGACGACGTGCACGCCGGTCTACACGTCCAACTACCGCTACGTGGTGTGGGGCGAGCTGGAGCGCGTCGAGAAGGTCGACAACAAGCGGACGCCGCCGGCGGAGCTGGACTAGCACCACCACACAGGAGATACCCCGCACGACAGGAGCCCCGGACACCGCCTGCTCGGCGGTGTCC
>NZ_JBHUZJ010000156.1:0-7412 GCF_042667685.1 Streptomyces sp. NPDC057302
GGCCGAAGTTATTCGGCCCGTCCGGCGATGGAGGACGAACTCGGCTCAGCCGGTGATCTGCGGCCCCGAAGCAGCCACGCGGCAAGCGCCACCACCAGCCCCACCCCGAGAATCACCCACCCCGCCACACTCAGCGCATGCGTCAACGCGTCGTAGACCGCCCCCGCGGCAGCGCTGGAGACGTCCTTCGGCAGGTCGTCCAGGGTCAGGCCCCGGCCCACCATGACCGCGACGGCGAGGACCGCCCCGCCGAGGCCCGCGGCCAGTGCCGTGCGGATGACCGCGCGGCGGCGGTGCACCGCCAGGAGGATGCCGGCCACCGCGAGGATCACCGCGGCCACCGGGAGCCAGAGGCCCGCCACCTGGAGCATGTGGAATCCCTTCCCGAAGGGGCCGAGGTCCGACGACTCCATGAGCGTCACCTCGGTGGGCTCGACGGGGATGCGGTCCGCGAACGGCACGCCGTCGTCCGTCAGTTGCTTCTTGACCTGCTCGGTGACCGGGGCCAGGTCGATGGTGACCGCGCCGCCGTCCGCCTGGTCGCTCAGCGCCTGCTGCACCGCTTCGTGCGCGGCTCGGTTCGCCGCGTTCCAGGCCGTCTTGAACGCCTTCGTCCCGGTGAAGGACCGCACCGCGTCCCGTACGAACGACTCGACGGTGCCCTGGAGCGGACCCGCGTCGAGCTCCTTCATCACCGAGTCGGTCACCGCACCGGCCACCGCGTCGCGCACATCGGGGTCGGAGGCCAGCGGGGCCATCGTGGCCACGTACCGATCGGCGTCCTGGATCTCGTACTTCGCCCAGGTGGAGAGCGCGCCGAGCGGCACGAGCAGGACGGCGAGGACGAGGAGGACGGCGGACAGCGGGCGTCTGAGCACGCCCCCAAGCAGAAGTCCCGCTCACGCCGGGCGCGACCGGGACGACTGCATATGGGGCAACTGATTCCCGCTGGTCATGGCTGCTGGTCAAAGCTGCTGGTTGCAGCGCAGCATCACTTCCGGTTGTAGAGCCGCATCGTCACCGGGCCGAAGACCGCCACGAGCAGCACCACCCAGCCCAGCGCCCACGCGAGGGACGAGCCCGGGGCCGTGCCCGCCATCAGCTCGCGGACCGCCGACGCGAGATGCGTGATGGGGTTGTTGTTCACGAAGGCCTGGAGCCAGCCCGGCATCGTCTCGGGCTTCACGAAGATGTCGCTGAGGAACGTCAGCGGGAAGATCACCATCATGCTGACGCCCATCACCGACTTCTCGGTGCGCAGCAGCAGGCCGAACATCGTCCACACCCAGGAGAAGGCGAACGAGAAGACGAGCAGGAGCAGTACGCCGCCCAGTACGCCCAAGGGGCCGCCGTCGGGGCGGAAGCCCAGGATGATGCCGACGGTCAGCATGACGACCGACGCGATCGCGTAGCGCAGGGCGTCGCCCAGGAGGTAGCCGACCATCACCGACGGGCGCCAGATCGGCAGCGTGCGGAAGCGGTCGAAGACGCCCTTCTCGATGTCGGTGTTGACGGAGACACCCGTGTACATCGTGATCATGACGACGGACATCACGAGGATGCCGGGGAGCAGATACTGGATGTACTCGCTCGGCGATCCGGCGAGCGCGCCCCCGAAGAGGTACGTGTACATCAGCACCATCATGATCGGGAACGCCGTCACGTCGAAGAGCTGCTCCGGCACGTGCTTGATCTTGAGCATGGCCCGCCAGCCGAACGTCAGGGACGCGGAGATCGCACTGGGGCGGGGCGGCCGGTCTCCGGAGACGAGCAGTTCGGCGAGGGACTCGGTCCGTACGGGAGCCAGGTCCTGGGCCTCGGACGTGGTGGTCGCGGTGCTCATGCCTTCGCCTCTTTCTGCTCTTCCTTCGCCGTGTCCGCCGCGGTCTTCGCCGTGTCGGTGTGGGTGTGCTGCGGGGCGCCCGTCAGGGCCAGGAACACCTCGTCCAGGCTGGGCTGGCCGAGGGAGAAGTTGTCGACGGTGATCCCGGCGCGGGCCAGTTCGGCCAGGGCGCGGGACGCCTTCTCGGCGGCGCCCCGGCCGTCGCGCTCGCCGTTGCCCACGCGGGCGGTGAGGGCGACCGGGTCGGGCTCCAGCTGGACCTCCGCGTCGAGCGCGATCCGCAGCGCCCGCGCCGCGTCCTCGCGCTGGTGCGCCTCCCTCAGCCGTACGTGCACCGAGCCCGCGCCGACCGACGCCTTCAGTTCGCCCTTGGTGCCCTCGGCGATGACCTTGCCGTCGTCGATGACGGCGATGCGGGACGCGAGGTGGTCGGCCTCGTCCAGATACTGCGTGGTCAGCAGGACCGTCGTGCCGTGCGCGACGACCGCGCGCACGATGTCCCAGACCTGGTTGCGGCTGCGCGGGTCGAGGCCCGTCGTCGGCTCGTCGAGGAAGAGCAGGTCGGGGGTGTTGAGGATGGACGCCGCGATGTCGATGCGGCGACGCATGCCGCCGGAGTAGTTCTTCACCTGGCGGGCGGCCGCGTCGCTCAGGCCGAAGGCCTCCAGGAGCTGGGTGGCCCTGGAGTACGCCGCCTTCTTGCCGTGTCCGGTGAGGCGGGCCAGGAGCACCAGGTTCTCGGTGCCGGTGAGGTCCTCGTCGACCGACGCGTACTGCCCGGTGAGGCTGACCCTGCTGCGCACGGCATCGGCTTCCCGCACGACGTCGTGACCGAAGACGTGGGCGTCGCCGCCGTCCGGGCGCAGCAGGGTGGCGAGCATCTTCACGGTGGTGGTCTTGCCCGCGCCGTTCGGGCCGAGCAGGCCGTAGACCGTGCCGGCGGGGATGGTGAGGTCCACGCCGTCCACGGCGCGGTTGTCACCGAAGGTCTTCACCAGGCCCGCGGTCTCGATGGCCACGCTGTTCATGTCGTACGCCCTCTCCACGTCAGTGGTCGTCCGTTACGAGGGCAGACCGTCCCCGGGGTGCAAACTCATCGTCCGGTGGAGCACTAGCCCGAACGGGTGTTTGCTGGAAGGTGGGGGAAAAGGGGGAACGAGGAGGTCGATCATGCGGACCACTCCGGCCCTGAGAACCACTCCGGCCGCCCTGGGAACACTCGCCGCCGCGCTCATGACCGCGGGCGCGCTGTCCCTGGGAGCTGCCTCTCCAGCATCCGCCGCTTCGCCACCCGCGCACAACGACCACAGCGTGGTCTGGGGGACGATCGTCGCCCCCGTCGACCTCAAGATCCGGGACATGCCGTCCACCGGCGCCACCATCGTCGCGAAGCTCCCGACGGACAGCCAGGACCGCGTCGAGTGCGTGACGCAGGGTTCGAGCGTGTGGGGCGACACGTCCTGGTACTGGCTGGGCGGGGTGCAGGGCTGGGCGAGTGCCGCGTACGTCGACGTCGGCGGCCGGCATGTGCCGAGCTGCGCCTCCGCTGACCCGTGCCAGCAGTACAAGCCGTGCTGGGACACGTGCGAGGGCGGCTACAACCGCTACCACTGAAGCCGCCGAGTTGCCGGGCGGCGCGGGCGGGTGTGCCCTGGATGGTGGGGCGCGCGTGCAGCGCCGCTCCGGGGGCGACCCTGTCGGACCCTGACTGGAGGAACCGTCATGGCTCACGTGGCACCCACTCCCACCGCACCGGGCGTGCTCGGCGGCTCGGCCCTCAGCAGGGCCGCGACGGCCACCGTGCTCCTCGGCGTCGTCTACGGAATCTGGGCGGCGGGCATCGCACGCGACGCCGGGCCCATCACCACCGGGAACGTCCTGCTGGGCGTCGTCGCCGGAGTCGTCGTGGCCGCGGTCTTCATGGGACTGCGTACGGTTGCTCCGCGACTGCCGCGCGAGCTGCGGGCGGCGGCCTGGGCGGCCTTCGCCGGAATCGCCTTCGGCTATCTCTACAGCCTGACCGACGCGACGGTCCTGCGGTCCGTGTTCATGTCGCTCGCGGTGGCGGGTGGCGTGCTCGCGTTCACGTTCTACCGCTACTACACGAGCGAGTGACCTCCCCATACGCCACTGTGCCCATCAGCGTCGAGCGCGCCGATGGGCACAGTGGGTGGAGCAGGTGCTGCGGTTCGGCTACTTGATCAGCCGACCTTCTCCAGTCTGTCCAGCTTGTCCAGCGCCTTCGCGAGACCGTTGGCCCACAACTGGTTGACCTTGGCCTTCTCGTTCGCGTCCGGCTGCGAGTTGGTGCACGAGGTGCCCGGACCGCCGCCGGACATCAGCTCGCTGCACGGGCCTTCGTAGTGGTCGGGAAGGCCGAGCACGTGGCCCGTCTCGTGCGCCGTCACACGGGTCGAGTCGTACTCCTGGTTCTGCGCGTAGTCCAGGAAGATGTACCCGCTGCCGTGGCCGTCCGTGCTCGCGTACGAGCCGCGCGGGTCATCGCCCTCGCGGTACTCGAAGTTCGCACCGCTGCTGCCCGCCTGGAGCTTCACGTTGGAAACCGCGCTGTTCCAGATGGAGGCGCTGCTGGCTATCTGCTGTGCGAAGGTCGGGGCACCGGAGGCGTCGTACACCACCGTGACCTGCTTCGTGCCCGGGTTGGCGGCGCGCTTCTCGGCGACCGACTTCAGGACGGCGTCGAAGAACGCCTTGTTGGCCGCGGCTTCTTCGCCGGAGCCGGCGTAGTTGGCATACCCGGAGGTGACCGACTGCTGGGCGAGCGGCGCGGTGGGGGTCGCGGCCGTCGCCGATGTCGTGCCGAGACCGGCGGCAGCGAGGCCGAAGACGGCCGCGACTGACAGGTAACGCTTGTTCATGTGGGGGGCTCCCTACTCGTTCTGTGAAAGGTGAACGGTTCGGTAACGGGAGTGTCGGGGAGCCAGGGGCGTCTGCGGATGATGGCAAGTGGTGATAGCTCCGGGCTATCGCCCGCCTTTCCCCCACCACCCCACGGGCTTCCGGACGAGGGTGTCCGTGCCCAACTCGGGCGGTTCCCGTGGGGTTTGTGAGTCTGGTGCGGTGACGTCCGCCGCTCTACGCTCACAGCCATGGAGCTCGAGGTGCGACACCTCCGCGCGCTGTGCGCCATCGCCGACACCGGCAGCCTGCACAAGGCGGCGCGCCAACTCGGCATGAGCCAGCCGTCGTTGACGACACAGCTGCGCCGCATCGAGCTGGAGATCGGCGGCCAGCTCTTCGCCCGTGAGCGCACCGGCTGCCGCCCCACCCCGCTCGGCCGCATCGCCCTCAGCCGCGCCCGGCCCCTGGTCAGCGAGATGCGGGCGCTGATCAACGAGACCAAGGCGGCCGCCGCCCGCGCGTCCGAGAGCCCGCAGCTGCGCATCGGCTCCACGGCGAACGTCGCCATACCGGGCTGGCTGCGCCGGCTGCGGCTCCGCCTGCCGCCCGGCACCGAGACCTCGCTCCAGATGGACGTCTCCGCCAACGCGCTGCTGCGGATGGTCGCGGGCGGTCAGCTCGACGTGGCCTTCGTGCACGAGGTGGAGGGGAGCCCGCTGCGGCTTCCGGAGGGGCTGCGGCGGCGGGTCCTGGTCGAGCGGGAGCCGCAGTTCGTCTTCCTCCCCGCCGATCACCCGGCGGCGGCGCAACCCGTCGTCCACCTCACGGACCTCGCCGCCGACCGCTGGATGGTGGACCCGACGGTGGACGGCGAGTGGGACGGGCTGCTCCGGGTGCTGCGCGCCGCCGGGCTCAACCCCCGTGTCCTGCACGGCGATTACCTCACCGCGTCCTCGCTCGTCGCCACCGGCGAGGTCGTCACCGTCTGCCAGCCGACCTCGCGCGCGAGACCCGACATGGCGGTCCGGCCGCTGCACGGCGACCCGCTCGGCGTGCGGCTGCTCGTGACGGCCCGTACGGAGGGGGAGCTCGACGCGGTGTACGGGGAGCTGGAGGCCGCGTACTGGGAGGCGGCGCGCCAGGCGCCCGCCTACGGGGAGTGGCTCGCGGGGCGGGCCACGGCGGCGTGACCTAGGTCCCCGCCAACCGATGACTTTCGACCTGACAGCCTCTGACCTGCGCGTTTCCCTGTTTTACGGTTCCGCGCGACCGCATCCGGCTGGTTGTTACGTTCCCTACGGATGACGCACACACAGCGCCCGTAGCTTCATGTCTGTCGCCGCCGCAAAGAGGCATAAAGACGGACAGTTCGACCGACCAGCCACAAGGGATCCGCTATGCGTGCCACCCGCCGTACCTTCCGCACCGCCCGCACCGCCGCCATCGCCACCGGAGCGATCGCCGCACTGGCCGTCCCGACGACGGCAGCCTTCGCCGCCGACGCCCCGTCCACCCCACAGGGCCAGATCGCCCCCGCCGACCGGCCCGCCGGGACCTCGGACCAGGACCAGAACGGCCAGGACCAGACCGGCAAGGACCAGGACCAGACCGGTCAGGACAAGTCCAAGGACACGGACACGGACACCGGCACGGACACCGGCACGGACACGGGAACGGACACGGATACGCAGCCGCCGAAGCCCGGCAGCTGGGAGTCGAAGGGGACCACCGACCTCGGCAAGGGCTGGTCGGCGAAGGTCGACGTCAACGGATCGGCCCGCACCGCCAAGGCCGCCATCTCCCTCAACGGCACCGCCAAGGGCTCCCTCACCGCGTACGTGAACTCCGCGAGCACCACCATCGACGGCAACACCTTCACGCTGTTCCCCGACGGCACGGTCACCGCCAAGCTCGTGGACAAGGGCAAGGACAAAGACAAGGACAAGGACAAGCCCGTCCCCGGCGGCTGGGTCTCCAAGGGCACGACCGACCTCGGCAAGGGCTGGTCGGCGAAGGTCGACGTCAACGCGTCCGCCCGCAGCGCCAAGGCCGCCATCTCCCACGACGGCACCGCCAAGGGCTCCCTGGAGGCGTACATCAAGCCGTCCACCACCAAGATCGACGGCAGTACGTTCACGCTCTCCGCCGACGGCACCATCACCAGGACGGGCGCCAAGCCGACCCCGCCGAAGCCGCAGCCCAAGCCGACGCCCGACCACAAGCGCACCCTGGTCCACCAGTACGCGAACCTCGGCGGCACCGGTTTCGACGCGAAGGTCTACAAGGTCAAGGGCGGCTACGAGGCCGACCTGATCGCCAAGGCGCCCGACACCGGCAAGAAGACGGTCTGGGACACCCTCAAGCAGTCCGGGAGCAAGCCCGCGTACGGGCAGCACAACGGCGCGCACTTCGTGCTCAACCCCGACGGCACCATGAAGGGCTGGACCGCGGGCAAGGCCGCGCACCCCACCGGCCAGAAGCCCAAGAACAACACCTCCCAGGTCGTCCCCAAGGGCGGCGTCAAGGCAGGCGCGGAAGGCCTGCACCCGGCCGGCGAGAGCACCCCGCTGATCGCGGCGGGCGGCGGCATGGCGGCGCTCGGCGCGGCGGGTCTCGGCTTCGCCCTGTACCGCAGGAAGCAGAACAACTGACGCGCAAGAAACGGCGGTACGACGGTGGGGCACCCCTTTGGAGAGGGGTGCCCCAC
>NZ_JBHUZJ010000157.1:0-6747 GCF_042667685.1 Streptomyces sp. NPDC057302
AAAGATCCCCCCAAAGCCCCCCGCCCGGGGTCACCGCCCGTCGTCGACAGGCCGCGGCGGCCGGGCCCCCGCCCCCCCCCCCCGCGCCGGTGATGACGACGGTCCTGCCGGTGAGGTCGTGCGGGTTCGGTTCGGTCATGGTGTGTCTCCCAAAGCGTGGTGAGGGGCGTTCAGCAGGGCCGCGGTGGTCTCCACCAGGTCGGCGAGGAAGAGCTCCTCGCCGGTCAGGGGAGTGACGGCGGCCAGGTACTGGCCCGCGCGGTCGGCCATGGCGGCGCCGACGAGGGTCAGGGCCAGGTCGAGGCGGTGGAGCCGCAGCGGCTCCGGGAGCGCGGTGAGGCACTCCTCGACGCGGCCGATCAGGTCCCAGTAGACGGTGCCGTCGATGGTGGGATGCGGGGTGCGGGTGCGCACGCCGCTCTCGTGGCTGAGCTGGGCGGAGATGCGCAGGCAGCGGCGGCCCCGCTCGGTGCGCAGCTCGCTGGCCTCGGCGGCCACGAGGGCGCGCAGGAGCCCGCGGAGCCCGTCGGGGGCCGGGGTCAGCTCGGCGGAGAGCACCTTCTCCGTACGGGACTGGCGCTCGGCCATGACGGCGTCGAGCAGACCGCCCCGGCTGCCGAAGTGGTACTGCACCGCGGAGGGGTTGCTCTGCCCGGCGAGCCGGACAATGTCCCGCAGCTGCGCGCCGTGCACGCCCTGCGCGGCGAAGACTTCCTCGCCCGCGCGGAGCAGCTTCTCCCGGGTCTCCGGTCCTGAGGTCCTGGCCATGACGTCATAATAATGCTGGCCATTATTAAAAGCCAGGAGCTGTTACCCGAGCCAGACGGTTGACGCCGCCCCCGCGGATACTCAGGATCTGACTCACCAGTAACCCCTGCCTAGGAGGAACCCCCGGATGGCCTACGACGCAGACGTCATCGTGATCGGCGCGGGGCTCGCGGGCCTCGCGGCCACCGCGGAGCTCGTCGACGCGGGCCGCCGGGTCATCCTCGTCGACCAGGAGCCCGAGCAGTCGCTCGGCGGCCAGGCGCACTGGTCCTTCGGCGGGCTCTTCTTCGTCGACTCTCCGGAGCAGCGCAGGCTCCGCATCAAGGACTCGCACGCCCTCGCCCTCCAGGACTGGATGGGCACCGCCGCCTTCGACCGCCCCGAGGACCACTGGCCGCGCAAATGGGCCGAGGCGTACGTCGACTTCGCCGCGGGCGAGAAGCGGGCCTGGCTGCACGGGCAGGGCGTGCGGTTCTTCCCCGTGGTCGGCTGGGCCGAGCGCGGCGGCTACGACGCACAGGGGCACGGCAACTCGGTGCCCCGCTTCCACATCACCTGGGGCACGGGCCCCGGCCTCGTCGCCCCCTTCGAGCGCCGGGTCCGCGAAGGGGTCGCCCGCGGCCTCGTCCAGCTCAAGTTCCGCCACCGGGTCTCGGGCCTGACCCGCAGCGCGGGCAGCGTCGACACCGTCACCGGCGAGGTCCTCGCACCCTCCGACGCCGAGCGCGGCACGGCGAGCAGCCGCGAGGCCACCGGGTCCTTCGAGTTCAGGGCGCAGGCGGTGATCGTCACCTCCGGCGGCATCGGCGGCAACCACGACCTCGTACGGGCCAACTGGCCGAAGCGGCTCGGGACTCCGCCGGAGCGCATGGTCGCCGGTGTGCCCGCGCACGTCGACGGACGGATGCTCGGCATCACCGAGGAGGCGGGCGCGCGCCTCATCAACCGCGACCGCATGTGGCACTACACCGAGGGCATCCAGAACTGGAACCCCATCTGGGACAACCACGGCATCCGCATCCTGCCAGGCCCCTCCTCGCTCTGGCTCGACGCGCGCGGCGACCGTCTCCCCGTGCCGCTCTTCCCCGGCTTCGACACCCTCGGCACGCTCGAACACATCATGAAATCCGGGTACGAATACACCTGGTTCGTGCTCAACCAGCGCATCATCGGCAAGGAGTTCACGCTCAGCGGCTCCGAGCAGAACCCCGACCTCACCGGCAAGTCCGTGCGGGGCGTCATCGACCGGGCGCGCGCCGACGTGCCCGCCCCGGTGAAGGCGTTCATGGACAACGCCGCCGACTTCGTCGTGGAGAAGGACCTCCCCTCCCTCGTGCGCGGCATGAACGCGCTCACCAAGGAGCCCCTCATCGACGAGGCCGCGCTGCGGCGCACGATCACCGCACGCGACCGGGAAGTCACCAACCCCTTCACCAAGGACCTCCAGGTCACCGCCATCCACGGCGCCCGCAAGTTCCTCGGCGACCGGCTCATCCGGGCCGTCGCCCCGCACCGCATCCTCGACCCCAAGGCGGGCCCGCTCGTCGCGGTGCGGCTCAACATCCTCACCCGCAAGACCCTCGGCGGCCTGGAGACCGACCTGTCCTCGCGCGTCCTGACCGAGGGCGGCGAGCCGCTTCCCGGCGTGTTCGCGGCGGGCGAAGCCGCCGGGTTCGGCGGCGGGGGAGTGCACGGCTACCGCTCGCTCGAAGGCACGTTCCTCGGCGGCTGCCTCTTCTCGGGGCGCGCGGCGGGCCGCGCTGCCGCCAAGTCGGTGGGGTGAAAGGGGCGTTCGTCGCATCGCCGCATGATCGTCGTCGCTTGTCCGAATCGTGTCCTGGCGGGTAATTCCGCAGGTCGGGGATGAAGTCTGCGGATTCTGAAACGAGTTGGTGAAGGCCCCTGGCGTGGGCAGACCTTGACTGGAGGGCTGCCTACCGCTTTGCTGTGCGTGATCATCCGCACGCGATCCGCGCCGGGGAGGAAGTCCCGCGGTGTCACCACCTCCACCCCCCTTGGGCCGCTCCCGCAAGCGAGCCGCCTACGCCTTCGACCCCGCACTCGACGACGCCGAACTCGCCGAAGCCCGCACCGCCCTGACCCAGGGGCGCTGGACCGAGGTCCGCGCGCTGCTCGCCGGCACCGGCGACGACTGGGACCGCCGGGGGCACCGGTTCGACGTACTCGCGCAGGAGCACACCACCACGGCCTGGGCCCGTGACTGGCGGCTCGCCGAGCCGGAGAGCACCGACGCCCTCCTGCTGCTCGCCCATGCCTCCGTGCACCTCGCGCTGCGCGGCAAGGGGCGCTCGGAGAAGGCGCGGGAGGCCTGCCGCGAAGTGGCCGCGCTGCTGCCCGCCGACCCCACGCCGTGGCTCGCGCTGCTCACCCTGGAGCGCTCCCTGGGCCGCGAGGAGGACGTCGTCCGGCTCTTCGACGAGGTCCGCCACCGGCACCCCGAGCACCACCACGCCCACCACCTGATGGTGGCCAGGCTCGCCGAGCGGCGCCCCGCCGCGGGCCAGGACCCGCTGCACGAGGTGTACGACTTCGCCGCCTGGGCCGCCGAACAGGCGCCCGCGGATTCGCCGTTGGCCGTCCTGCCCGTCATCGCGCACGCCGAGCGCTACCGCGTCCTGTCCGCCGCGGGCAGCGAGCCCGTGAACCCGGCCGCCTCCGAGCACTGGACGGGACGCCGGGCCCGCCAGGTCATGAAGGCCGCCTTCGACTGGTGGCTGGAGTGGGAGATGCCCGGGACCAGGGCCCACCCGCGCTGCCGCGTCGACCTGAACTTCCTCGCCCACGCCAAGTTCTGCGAAGGCAGGGCGGCCGAGGCTGCCGCCCTGTTCCACCGCATCGGGCGGCACGCGACCCGAGCCCCCTGGTCGTACCCGGACCGGGACCCGTACAAGGCGTTCACCGCCGCGCGCGGCGCCGCGCTCGGCTCCGCCTGACCCACCGCACCAACCGGCCCACCCGAAAGGACAACCGCGCCATGGCGACGGGCAGTTCGAGCAGCACGAGACCAGCGGGCAACGCCGCCGCCGACGGCAGCGGCATCAGCACGTACAAGGGGCAGGAGACGGCCCTGCGCGCCGGGCGCCTCGGCACGGCGGGTCTCCTCCTGTCCGTGCTCGCGGCGACCGGACCGCTCATGGTCGTCGCGGGCGTCATGCCCACCACGTACGGCGTGATGGGTGTCGTCGGACAGCCGCTGCTCTTCCTCATCCTCGGCGTGGTCCTCGGCCTGTTCAGCTTCGGCTACGCCGAGATGAGCCGCCACGTCCACAACGCCGGCGCCTTCTACGCGTACATATCCAGGGGCCTTGGCGGCACCGCGGGCGCGGGCGCCTCGCTGGTCGCGCTCGTCGCCTACAGCGTGCTCCAGGCGGGTCTCTACGGCCTGCTCGGCTTCGAGGTCTCCGGCCTCCTGAACACCTACTTCGACGTCGAAGTCGCCTGGTGGATACCGGCGCTCGTCACCGTCGCCGTCGTCGCCGTGCTCGCCTGGCTGAAGATCGACCTGAACGCGCGCGTGCTCGGCGTGCTGCTGCTCATCGAGGTGGCGCTCGTCGTCATCTTCGACATCGCGGCCATCGCGGACCCGGCCAAGGAAGGCCTGTCCCTGCACGCGTTCAACCCCGACACCCTCACCGGCGCGGGCGTCGCCACCTCGCTCTGCTTCTGCATCGCCGCCTTCACCGGCTTCGAACAGGCTCCCGTGTACGCGGAGGAGACCAGCCGCCCGCAGGTCGTCGTCGCCCGCGTGATGTTCTTCGCCGTCGGCTTCGTGGCGATCTTCTTCGCGATCAGCTCCTGGGCGCTCACCGTCGCCGCCGGCCCCTCCGGCATCGTCCCCGCCGCACAGGAACAGAGCGCGGGGCTGCTCTTCGGGCTCACCGAGTCACGGCTCGGCGGCACCTTCACCGACGTACTCCACGTCCTCTTCGTGACCGGCATGTTCGCGGCGATCCTCTCCTTCCACAACGTGGTCGCGCGCTACGCCTTCGCCATGGGCCGGGAGAAGCTGCTGCCCGCCACGTTCGGCAGGACCAACACCTCGACCGGCGCCCCGGGCACCGGCTCCCTGCTCCAGACGGTCATCTCCGTCATCGTCGTCGTGGCCTTCGCGGTCACCGACGACGGCGAGTTCGGCGACCCGACCGCGCCGGTCCTGCACCTGTTCACCTGGGGCGGCAACATCGGCGCGCTGGGCGTCATCCTCCTGATGGCCACCGCGTCCGTCGCGGTCATCGTCTTCTTCGTACGCCGGGGCGCCGCGCGCGCCCAGGCCTGGCGCATCACCGCCTCCGCGCTCGCCGCGGTCGGCCTGCTCGTCATCGCGGGCTACACCGTCAAGGACTTCGACGTCCTGGTCGGCGCGGGCCCCGGCTCGGCGCTCAGCTGGGTACTGCCCGGCATCATCCTGCTGGCCGCCGTGATCGGCGTGGTCTACGGCGCCGTCCTGCGCTCGACCAAGCCGGAGGCGCACGCACGGATCGGCCTCGGCAACGAGGCGTTCCAGCTGGAGAAGGCGGCGGAGGAGCCGTCCGCCAAGGTGTGACGGAACGCTGACGGATTCCCGCGGCCCCTGTACCCCGGGGGCCGCGGGTGCTCGAATCAAAGGGTGACGACTCCCCCTCAGCGGCAGCCCGAAGAAGACGCCGGCAGCGGTGCCCCGGTGGGCCGCCGGCTGATCCTCGGCATGCTCGGCCTCGGCGCCCTGGGCGTGGCAGCCGCGCCGCCGCTCCAGCGGGGCCTGGAAGCCTTCCTGGGCGCCGCGTCCGACAAGGACCCGACCGGCCTGACGGACCTGCTCCCCAACGGCGGCGGCTTCCGCTACTACTCGGTGGCCGCGTCCGTCCCGCACAAGAGCGCCTCGACGTACCGCCTGAAGATCGACGGCCTGGTGGAGCGCCCCACGGCGTACTCGCTGGCCCGGCTGCGCGCCCTGCCGCAGACCCGCATGGTGCGCGACGTCCAGTGCGTGACGGGCTGGCGGGTGCCGGACACGCCCTTCGAAGGCGTGCGCCTCTCCCGCCTCCTGGACGCGGCAGGGGTGCGCCCCACCGCCCGCGCCGTCCGCTTCACCTGCTTCGACGGGACGTACAGCGAGAGCCTGACGCTGAAGCAGGCGCGGCGGGCGGACGTGATGGTGGCCCTGCGCATGCAGGACAAGGACCTGGGCCACACCCACGGCGGCCCGGCCCGCCTCTATGTCGCCCCCATGTACTTCTACAAGTCGGCTAAGTGGCTCTCCGGGATCACGCTCACCGACGAGGTGGAGACGGGGTACTGGGAGAAGCGCGGCTACGACGTCGACGCGTGGGTGGGTGATTCGAATGGCAGGGACGACCAGCCCACGGCCTGAAGTGGCCTCAAGGGTACGGAGGTTCAGCCCGGCGCAGCGCTGGGTGCACCGGGTGACGGCGCTCCTGATGGGGGTGTGCGTGGCGACCGCCGCGTGTCTGTACGTCCCTCAGCTGGCCGAGCTCGTGGGGCGCCGCGCGCTGGTGGTGACCGTCCACGAATGGTCGGGCCTGCTGCTCCCGGCCCCGTTCCTGGCGGGCCTCGCCTCCCGCGCCTTCCGCGGCGACCTGCGCCTCCTGAACCGCTTTGGCCCGTACGACAGGGCCTGGCTGCGGCGGCGCACCCGGCGGGCCGGAAAGTTCAACGCGGGCCAGAAGCTGTACGCGAGCTGGCTGGCCGGAGCCGTCCTGGTGATGCTGGGCACGGGCCTGCTGATGTGGTTCACGCACCTGGCCCCCCTGGCCTGGCGCACGGGAAGCACGTTCGTCCACGACTGGCTGGCCCTGGCCCTCGGCGTGGTGATCGCCGGGCACGTGGGGATGGCGTGGGCGGACCCGGAGGCGAGGCGCGGGATGCGGACCGGGTCGGTGGACCCGGAGTGGGCGGAGCGGGAGCATCCGCTGTGGCGGAGATAGCCGAAAACGCCGGACGGGCTGGATACTTCCAGCC
>NZ_JBHUZJ010000158.1:0-6620 GCF_042667685.1 Streptomyces sp. NPDC057302
GGCGGGAACCCGGCACCGGGTTCCCGCCCTCTCGTTCGTACGCCGACGTGTCCACGTACGCCGACGCGTGCGTACGTCGATCAGTGCTCGGAGCCCGCAGCCGTACCCGCGTCGTCCGACGCGGCGCCGGACGGGTCGTTGTTCGCGGCACCGGACGCGCTGCCCGAGGGCTGCCCGGACGGCTGACCCGACGGGTCGGTGTTCGCACCCTCGGTCGCGCCCTCGTTGGGCTCACCGCTCGCCACTCCGGTCGGCTTCGTCGACGGCTTCGAGTCCGGAGCCTCGGGAACCTCGGTCGGGCCCCACTTCTTGAAGTAGCTCTCGGCCGGCACGACGAAGGTCTTCATCTTCACGTCGCCGGTCTTGCTGAAGGCGAAGGTGACCGGCTGCGCGTTGCCGTCCTTGACGGCCTCGCGGCTGCTGGGCAGGACGGCGGTGGCGTTGTCCTTGCCGCCGATGACGACGGAGCCGCCGGCGGGGATGGTCAGCGGACCGCCCCGCTTGGAGGCCTTGTCGTCCTTGGCCGGCGTGATCTTGGCCGTCTTGCCGGTGCCGTTGACCTTGATCCCGGTCAGGGTCTGGTCGGTGGAGCCGTTGTTGAAGATCGTGGCGGCGATCACCGCGGGACCCGTCGACTTCAGGTCGGGCTGGGTGATCACCATGGCGTTCTGGATCTTGATGTCGCCGACGGCGGTCGCGGCGTTGTCCGGCTTGATCTCGTGCGTCTGAGCGTTGTTACCGGCGCCGCACGCGGCGAGCGACGCGAGCGAGAACGCGATGGCGGTGGCGGCGATGGCGCCACGTCGAAGGCTGCGGCTCACGGCGGCGGCAACTCCTTGAACGAGGGCGGTACGGGAAGGGGCGGGCGGCCGTAAAGCCGTCCTAAGTGTGTGTCAGCGGCCTTAGGTTACCGAGCCGTTCCCGTGCCACCGCACCCGACCCGCCCCTAGGGCCCGTGAGCCTCTCCCGCGCCACTCCTGTCCCGCCGTACATGACACTTCCGTCAC
This sequence comes from Streptomyces sp. NPDC057302, assembly GCF_042667685.1. Taxonomy (NCBI): domain Bacteria; kingdom Bacillati; phylum Actinomycetota; class Actinomycetes; order Kitasatosporales; family Streptomycetaceae; genus Streptomyces; species Streptomyces sp. NPDC057302. The sequence continues at coordinate 1,008 of NZ_JBHUZJ010000158.1, forward strand.
CTCCGTGTCATTGGCCTCTTGTTCACCATTCACATAAGAGCCGTCAAGCGTCGGACCGGCCCGACTTGGGGATTTCCGGTAAGGAATACATGGCGGTCCGGGGAAGTCCGGGGAAGTCCGGGGAATTGATCATCAAGGGCGCTTGATCAATTCCGGATTCACGCCCGACGTCGATGAGTACGTCTCTCCGGTCGTCGAACGGAGTAGCGGAAGTTCACCGCTTGGAACCTGGCAAACCGGGACGTTCAGGCCCGTGGAGCGCTCTCGGAGGGCGTGTGACGGGCGTGTTTCTGCTTCCCCGGAGAGCCGCTCCCACCTGCGAATACCTCACTCCGGAAGCCCTTCGCAGCACGTTCCTGTTGCTGTTGTCAAGCCCCGAGATGCGCCCTGACCTGCGAAAACGCCATTCAGAAGAGGCGGTTCTCGTGTTAGGATGGATAGCCACGGAAGGGGTACCTGTCACATGACGTTCAAGGTTGGCGACACCGTGGTCTATCCCCATCACGGGGCCGCGCTGATCGAGGCCATTGAGACTCGCCAGATCAAAGGCGTGGACAAGACCTACTTGGTGCTGAAGGTCGCTCAGGGCGACCTGACGGTACGTGTGCCTGCGGACAATGCGGAGTTCGTCGGCGTACGTGATGTGGTCGGTCAGGACGGGCTTGACCGGGTCTTCGAAGTACTGCGCGCGCCGTACGCCGAAGAGCCGACGAACTGGTCCCGTCGCTACAAGGCAAATCTCGAGAAGCTCGCATCGGGCGATGTCATCAAGGTCGCGGAAGTCGTGCGTGACCTGTGGCGTCGTGAGCGTGAGCGCGGACTGTCCGCGGGTGAGAAGCGCATGCTCGCCAAGGCTCGCCAGATCCTGGTGAGCGAGCTCGCCCTCGCGGAGAACACGAACGAGGACAAGGCCGAGGCCCTGCTTGACGAGGTCCTCGCGTCCTGATCGCGTCCTGACATACGCATACGTCTTGGCGCCATGAATGCCGCGGTGCCCGCTGACCCTCAATGGTGTCGCCGGGCGCTGCGGCATGTTCGTACCCAGACATACCCAGGGCGTATCCCCAGGCGCTTTCCCCGAATTCTTATGTCGTACTCGTACTGATGCTCGTGTCCTACTCGATGCTGCTCGGCGTGTGTGCCGGGCTCGGGCAGCTGGCTCGACCAGATGTCACGGAAGGGTCCGGTCAAGGCCCGCGCCCGGCGTCGCTGTGGCCATACCCACGTCGGCCGAGCACACAAACCTGAACGGAAGCGATGTCTGAGGAATCCCGCACCGCGGTCGTGATCCCCGCCGCCGGACGCGGCGTACGGCTCGGCCCGGGCGCCCCCAAGGCGCTCCGCGCGCTGAACGGCACGCCCATGCTCATCCACGCCGTACGGGCCATGGCCGCCTCCCGCGCCGTGTCGCTCGTCGTCGTGGTGGCCCCGCCGGAGGGCGCCGCCGAGGTCAAGTCCCTCCTGGCCGACCACGCGCTGCCGGATCGCACCGACTTCGTGGTGGTCCCCGGCGGCGAGACCCGCCAGGAATCCGTGAAGCTCGGCCTCGACGCCCTGCCGGACGGCATCGGCGTCGTCCTCGTGCACGACGCGGCCCGCCCCCTCGTCCCCGTGGACACCGTCGACGGCGTCATCGAGGCCGTCCGCGAAGGCGCCCCCGCCGTCGTCCCCGCGCTGCCCCTCACCGACACCGTCAAGCAGGTCGAGCCGGGAGAGCCCGGCGCCCCCGAGCCCGTGGTCGCCACCCCCGAGCGCTCCCGCCTGCGCGCCGTCCAGACCCCGCAGGGCTTCGACCGCGACACCCTCGTGCGCGCCCACGCGACGGTCACCGACAACGTCACGGACGACGCCAGCATGGTCGAGCAGCTCGGCCTCCAGGTCGTCGTCGTACCCGGCCACGAAGAGGCCTTCAAGGTCACGCGGCCCCTCGACCTCGTCCTCGCCGAGGCCGTACTCGCCCGCAGGAGGGCCAACGATGGCTTCTGAGCGGATGCGCCTCCCGCAGGTCGGCATCGGCACCGACGTGCACGCCTTCGAAGAAGGGCGCGAGCTGTGGTGCGCCGGGCTCCTCTGGGAGGGCGAGAGCGCCGGCCTCGCCGGGCACTCGGACGGTGACGTCGCCGCACACGCCGCCTGCGACGCCCTCTTCTCCGCGGCCGGCATCGGCGACCTCGGCGCACACTTCGGCACCGGCAGGCCCCAGTGGTCCGGCGCCTCCGGTGTGACGCTGCTCGCCGAGGCGGCCAGGATCGTGCGCGCCGAAGGCTTCGAGATCGGCAACATCGCCGTCCAGGTCATCGGCGTACGCCCCAAGGTCGGCAAGCGGCGCGACGAGGCGCAGAAGACGCTGAGCGCTGCCGCGGGCGCCCCGGTCGCCGTCTCCGGCACGACGACGGACGGCCTCGGCCTCACCGGCCGCGCCGAGGGCCTGGCCGCGATCGCGACGGCACTGGTCGTGCGCACGGACTGACCGGCAACCGGGTGACGGGTGAAATGCCGCTGAGGCAGGCTGTGTTGGAGCAGTACCGGGGACACATCCCCGGAGCAGCCCGACGTCACCCACCGACGTACGAGAGAGAGGCACCCGCAATGGCCGCCGAACTGTCCGACAAGCTCAAGGCCCTTCTCGACACCCCCGTCTTCATCTCCGTCGCCACCATCCAGCCCGACGGCAGCCCCCAGGTCTCACCGGTCTGGGTGAAGCGCGACGGCGACGACCTGCTCTTCTCCACCACGCTCGGCCGCCGCAAGGAGAAGAACCTGCGCCGCGACCCGCGCGTGACGGTGCTGCTCCAGCCCTTCGACGCCCCGTACACGTACGCCGAGATCCGCGGCGAGGCCACGATGACCACCGAGGGCGGGCAGGAGCTCATCGACGAGCTCGCGCTGAAATACACCGGCCTCAAGTACGCGGAGTTCAATCCGTCCTCCGGCAAGGACGACGCCCGCGTCGTCGTCCGCGTCACTCCGCGCAAGGTCGTCGGCCGCCTCTGAGGCCCCCGCGCACCCGCGCATGTCACAGTTCCGTGCCCTGTTGACCCCGGAGGTCGCAGGGCACTGCCCTGCGACCACTACCCTGGAGTGGTGACGATTCGCCTGTACGACACCAGCGCCCGGCAGATCCGAGACTTCAGCCCGCTCATCGACGGTTGTGTCTCGATCTACCTGTGTGGCGCGACGGTGCAGGCGGCCCCGCACATCGGGCACATCCGCTCGGGTCTGAACTTCGACATCATGCGCCGCTGGTTCGCCCACCGCGGCTATGACGTCACCTTCATCCGCAACGTCACGGACATCGACGACAAGATCATCCGGAAGTCGGCCGAGCAGGGCCGCCCGTGGTGGTCGATCGGGTACGAGAACGAGCGGGCCTTCAACGACGGCTACGACGTCCTGGGCTGCCTGCCGCCCACCTACGAACCGCGCGCCACCGGCCACGTCACCGAGATGGTCGAGATGATGCGCGGCCTGATCGAGCGCGGCCACGCCTACGAGGCCGAGGGCAACGTCTACTTCGACGTGAAGTCCTTCCCCGGCTACCTGGAGCTGTCCAACCAGGACCTGGACGAGCTGCGTCAGCCCTCCGGCGAGGGCGAGACCGGCAAGCGCGACCCGCGTGACTTCGCCATGTGGAAGACCGCCAAGGAGGGGGAGCCCAGCTGGGAGACCCCCTGGGGCCGCGGCCGTCCCGGCTGGCACCTGGAGTGCTCGGCGATGGCCCACAAGTACCTGGGCCGCGAGTTCGACATCCACGGCGGCGGCATCGACCTGATCTTCCCGCACCACGAGAACGAGATCGCGCAGGCCAAGGCCTTCGGCGACGCGTTCGCGCGGTACTGGGTGCACAACGGCTGGGTCACCATGAGCGGCGAGAAGATGTCCAAGTCGCTCGGCAACTCGGTCCTCGTCTCCGAGATGGTCAAGAAGTGGCGCCCGATCGTCCTGCGCTACTACCTGGGCACCCCGCACTACCGCTCGATGATCGAGTACAGCGAGGAGGCCCTGCGCGAGGCCGAGTCCGCGTTCGCGCGGATCGAGGGCTTCGTGCAGCGCGTCATGGAGAAGGCCGGGGGCGTCGTCGAGCCCGCCGCCCAGGTGCCGCCCGCCTTCGCCGACGCGATGGACGACGACCTGGGCGTCCCGCAGGCGCTCGCCATCGTCCACACGACGGTCCGGCAGGGCAATTCCGCCCTGGCCGCCGACGACAAGGAAGCCGCGGTGGAGCGGCTCGCCGAGGTGCGGGCCATGCTGGGCGTGCTCGGACTCGACCCGCTCGACCCGCAGTGGGCCGGCGAGGGCGACCGCGGCGACGACCTCCACGGAGTCGTCGACACCCTCGTCCGTCTCGTGCTCCAGCAGCGGGAGGCCGCGCGCGGCCGCAAGGACTGGGCCGCCGCCGACGCCATCCGCGACCAGCTCAACCAGTCCGGACTCGTCATCGAGGACAGCCCGACAGGACCGCGGTGGACTCTCGGCCCGCGCTGAGCGTCTGACCTCGCGATGTGCCGCCCGGCGAACCGGGCGGCACACTTCATATACGTACGCAGTCCCGCAGTGGGCAGTCACGCAGTACGCGGACAGCCACACGCATCACAGAGACAGGTAGGTCCATGGCCGCTAACAACCGCCGCATGTCCGGCAAGAAGGGCGCGCAGGTCGGCAGCGGTGGAAATCGGCGCCGCGGCCTTGAGGGCAAGGGCCCGACGCCGCCCGCCGAGGCGCGCAAGGGACACAAGAAGAACCGCATCGCCAGCGCCGTGGCCAAGAAGGCCACCGGCGGCCCCGGTGGCGGCGGCCGGCGTCCCGGTGCCGTGAAGGGCCGCGGCAAGGGCACCTCCGAGATGGTCGTCGGACGCAACTCGGTCGTCGAGGCGCTGCGCGAGGGCGTGCCCGCTTCGATGCTCTACGTCCAGCAGTTCATCGACAACGACGAGCGCGTGCGCGAGGCGCTGCAGCTCGCCGGTGAGCGCGGCGGCATCCACCTCATGGAGGCCCCGCGCCCCGAGCTGGACCGCATGACCAACGGGCTCAACCACCAGGGCCTCGTGCTCCAGGTGCCGCCCTACGAGTACGCGCACCCCGAGGAGCTCGTGGCCGCCGCGTTCGACCAGGGCGAGGACCCGCTGATCGTCGCCCTCGACGGCGTGACGGACCCGCGGAACCTCGGTGCCGTGGTGCGTTCCGCCTCCGCCTTCGGCGGGCACGGCGTCGTCGTCCCCGAGCGGCGTGCCGCCGGAATGACCGCCGGAGCCTGGAAGACGGCCGCCGGCGCCGCCGCCCGTACGCCCGTGGCCCGTGCCACGAACCTGACCCGCGTCCTGGAGTCCTACAAGAAGGCCGGGCTCGCGATCGTCGGGCTCGCGGCCGACGGCGATCACGAGGTCGGCGACCTCGCGGCGCTCTCCGGTCCCGTGGTCATCGTCATCGGCAGCGAGGGCAAGGGCCTCTCCCGCCTGGTCGGCGAGACCTGCGACTACCGCGTGCGGATCCCCATGCCGGGCGGCACGGAGTCCCTGAACGCCGGTGTGGCGGCGGGAGTCGTGCTCTACGAGGCGTCGCGGCGCCGGAGTTAAGCCGCACCCCGTACGGCGGCCGGCCCGGAATATCCGGGCC
>NZ_JBHUZJ010000159.1:0-5838 GCF_042667685.1 Streptomyces sp. NPDC057302
CCCGCGCACGTATGTATGTCCGAACGTCCGAGCACCCCCCGCTCTATACGCGCAAGCACCTTGGCACCACGCCTCGCAGGAAGAGGAGCAGCACGCATGGCTGAGACCACCGAGTACGACTACGTCATCGTCGGCGGCGGCACCGCAGGGTCGGTGATCGCATCCCGCCTCACCGAGGACCCGGACGTCACCGTCGCCGTCATCGAGGGCGGCCCCAGCGACATCGACCGCGAGGACGTCCTCACGCTGCGCCGCTGGCTGGGCCTCCTCGGCGGCGAACTCGACTACGGCTACACGACCACCGAGCAGCCGCGCGGCAACTCGCACATCCTGCACAGCCGCGCCAAGGTCCTCGGCGGCTGCTCGTCGCACAACACCCTGATCTCGTTCAAGCCGCTGCCCTCCGACTGGGACGAGTGGGAAGAGGCGGGCGCCACCGGCTGGGGCGCCGCCGCGATGGACCCCTTCTTCGGCAAGCTGCGCAACAACATCGTGCGCGTCGCCAAGAAGGACCAGAACCAGATCGCCACCGACTGGGTCGAGGCCGCGCAGGACGCACTGGGCATCCCCGAGGTCATCGGCTTCAACGACAAGCCCTTCGACGAGGGCGTCGGCTTCTTCGACCTCTCGTACCACCCGGAGAACAACAAGCGCTCCTCCGCGTCCGTCGCCTACCTCCACCCCCACATGGAGGCCGGTGACCGCCCGAACCTCCACCTCTTCCTGGAGACCTGGGCCACCAAGCTGGAGCTCGCGGGCAAGGCCGCGCGCGGCGTGCACATCCGTACGAAGGACGGCGAGGAGAAGCTGCTCACCGCCCGCCGCGAGGTGCTCGTCTGCGCGGGCGCCGTCGACACGCCCCGGCTGCTCATGCACTCCGGCATCGGCCCCGCCAAGGACCTCCAGGCCCTCGGCATCCCCGTCACGCACGACCTGCCGGGCGTCGGCGAGAACCTCATCGACCACCCCGAGTCGGTCATCGTCTGGGAGACCAACGGGCCGATCCCCGGCAACTCCGCGATGGACTCCGACGCGGGCCTGTTCGTGAAGCGGGACCCGGACCACAAGGGCCCTGACCTGATGTTCCACTTCTACCAGATCCCGTTCACGGACAATCCGGAGCGCCTGGGCTACGAACGCCCGGAGCACGGGGTCTCCATGACGCCGAACATCACCAAGTCCCGTGCGCGTGGCCGCGTCTACCTGACGTCCGCCGACCCGGAGGTCAAGCCCGCCCTCGACTTCAAGTACTTCGAGGACGAAGATGACTACGACGGGCAGACGCTGGTCGACGGCATCAAGCTGGCCCGCAAGGTCGCACGGGCCGAGCCCTTCGCCAAGTGGCTCAAGCGCGAGGTCTTCCCCGGACCTGAGGTGACCGAGGACGCTGAGATCAGCGAACTCGTGCGCAAGGCCGCGCACACCGTCTACCACCCTGCGGGAACCTGCCGAATGGGCGCTTCCGCTGATGAACTTGCCGTAGTCGACCCGGAACTGCGGATCCGGGGCCTCGAGGGAATCCGAATCGCGGACGCATCCGTCTTCCCGACGATGCCTGCCGTGAACCCGATGATCGGAGTGCTCATGGTCGGGGAAAAGTGCGCGGAACTGCTGACCGGGAGTGATGTCCGATGACCACCACCACTGACAAGACGCCTGTCCCCGAGACGCCGGCCTCCGAGGAGGCGGTACCCGCCTTCACCGTGCGGGACCTGTGGAAGGTCTTCGGGCCCAAGGCCAAGAGCATCCCCGGCAACGAGGAGTACGCGGGTCTCTCCGCCGTCGAGCTGCGCGAGCGCACCGGCTGCACGGCGGCCGTGCGGGACGTCAGCTTCGACGTCCAGCGCGGCGAGGTCTTCGTCGTCATGGGGCTCTCCGGCTCCGGCAAGTCCACGCTGGTGCGGACCCTGACCCGGCTCATAGAGCCGACCAGCGGATCCATATCCATGGACAGCCAGGACGTCCTCGCCATGGACAAGAACCAGCTGCGTGAACTGCGCCGCCACAAGGCCGCGATGGTCTTCCAGAACTTCGGCCTCCTTCCGCACCGCACCGTCCTCGACAACGTCGCGTACGGCCTGGAGATCCAGGGCGTCGGCAAGGCCGAGCGCCGCGCCAAGGCCATGGAGGTCGTCGCCAAGGTCGGCCTCGAAGGCCTGGAGGACCGCCGTCCCACCCAGCTCTCCGGCGGCCAGCAGCAGCGCGTGGGCCTGGCCCGCGCCCTCGCCGTCGACCCCGAAGTCCTCCTCTTCGACGAGCCGTTCAGCGCGCTCGACCCGCTGATCCGCCGCGACATGCAGGAAGAAGTCATCCGCCTGCACCGCGAAGAGGGCCGCACGATGGTCTTCATCACCCACGACCTGAGCGAGGCGCTGCGCCTGGGCGACCGCATCATGCTGATGCGGGACGGCGCCATCGTGCAGCTCGGCACCCCCGAGGACATCGTCGCCAACCCGGCCGACGACTACGTCCGCGACTTCGTCCAGGACGTGTCGCGCGAGCAGGTCATCTCCGTGCGCCGCGCCATGCGCCCCGCCCAGGGCGACGAGGCCGAGTCCGGTGCCGCGATCGGCCCGGACACGCTGGTCGTCGACGCGATCGAGGCCGTGGCCCGCAGCGGTGCGTACTGCCGCGTCGTGGACGGCGGACGCACCATCGGCATCGTCGACCACGAGCAGCTGCTCGCCGTGGTCGCGGGCCTCGACAGTGATCCCCAGGGCAAAGAGGTGGCAGCTGTATGAGTGCCGCCCCGACCACCGTCCTCGAAAAGAAGGACGGCGTCTCCCCGCCGGGCCCTCCCGCCGAAGGCCCCGGGCCGCTGGCAGGCCTCCTGCGCAACCCCAAGGCGATCCTGCTGCTCGCCGCGGTCCTCGTCGCGGTCGTCTCGGCGGCCGTCACCGCTAACGGCGCCTGGCCCTCCGACCTGACCTTCGACGTGCGCTCGCCGCTCGACGACGTCAACACGTGGATGGCGGAGAACCGCGACACCCACCCGATCTTCCTGTACTTCCTGTTGCACATCAGCAACACCTCGCAGTCCGCGGTGGACGGTGTGCTCAGCGGTCTCGAAGGCCTCGGCTTCATCGGTGTGACCGTCGCCGCCGTGCTCATCTCCTGGTACGCGGGCGGGGCGAACGTGCGCCGCCGCGCGCTGAGCCTCGCGGGCGTCGCCTTCGGCACCTTCGCCGTGATCGGCCTGCTCGACGTGTGGGAAGAGGCGATGGAGACCCTCGCCCTGATGGTGGTCTGTGTGGCCGTCGCGGGGCTCGTGGGTGTCCTTCTCGGCCTCGCGGCCGGGCTCTCGGACCGTGCCGAGCGCATCCTGCGGCCGGTCTTCGACACCATGCAGGTGCTGCCGGCCTTCTCGTACCTGCTGCCCTTCGTGTTGATGTTCGACGTCGGCACCCCGGCCGTCTTCATGGCGACCGTCATCTACGCCGCCCCGCCGATGGCCAGGCTCACCTCGCTCGGCCTGCGCGGCGCCGACGCGGCGGCTCTTGAGGCCTCCCAGTCGCTCGGCGCCAGCGCCTGGCAGCGGCTGTGGACGGCCCGCCTGCCGCTGGCCCGCAAGCCGATGCTGCTCGGCCTCAACCAGACGATCATGATGTGTCTCTCGATGGTCGTGCTCGCCACCGTGGTCGGCGCCGGCGGTCTGGGCGACCCGATCTTCACCGCGATCTCCACCCTCGACGTGGGCCTCGCCGCACCGGCCGGCATCGCGATCGTCCTGATCGCCATCTGGCTGGACCGCACGACGGCGGCGTTCGGCGAACGCGTCGACGACGCGGGACCCGCGCGCAGCTCCGTCGCGACGCGCGTCCTGTGGGTCGTCATGGCCGCCGTGGTGGCGGGCGCCGCCGTACTCGGCCAGGCGATCGGCCGCACCGAATGGCCGGAGAACTGGGTCGTCTCCATTTCCACGCCGATCAACGACGTCTTCGCCTGGATCGAGCGCGAGCTCGGCTCCGGCGTACCGGTCCTCGGCGGCACCCTGACCTGGGCGAGCGGCTTCACCCGCTGGGTCATCAACCCGCTGTTCGACGCCCTGCTCGCCACCCCGTGGTGGGCGGTGCTCCTGGTCTCCGGTGTCCTCGCCTACCTCGCGGGACGCTGGCGCGCGGCGGTCACCGCCGTGCTCGCGCTCGGTGCGATCGGCGCGATGGGTCTGTGGAACAACTCGATGGACACCCTCTCGCAGGTCCTCGCGGCCCTCGTGGTCACGCTGATCATGGGCTTCGCCGTCGGTGTGGTCGCGGCCCGGGTCGACTGGGTGGACCGGATGATCCGGCCGGTGCTCGACACCATGCAGACCCTGCCGGCGTTCATCTATCTCATCCCGATGGTCGGGCTGTTCGGCAGTGGCCCCTCCGCCGGTGCGGTGGCCGCCGTCATCTACGCGCTGCCCGCCGTCATCCGCATCACGGCCCAGGGCGTCCGCCAGATCGACCCCTCGGCCCTGGAGGCGGCCCGCTCGCTGGGCGCCTCCACCGGCCAGCAGCTCCGGCAGGTCCAGCTTCCGCTGGCCAGGCCCGCGCTGCTCGTCGCCCTCAACCAGGGCGTCGTCCTGGTCCTCTCCATGGTCGTCATCGGCGGCATCATCGGCGGCGGCGCGCTCGGTGTGGACGTGATCAGGGGCCTCACCAAGGGCGACCTCGGCCTCGGTCTGACGTCCGGTATCGCGATCGTCTGCCTCGGTCTGCTCCTCGACCGGATCTCCCAGCCCGGCGCCGACGTCAAGGAACGCGCACTGCGCTGACGTACTGACGTACGCTCTCGGGCCCCGCTCTCCTGCTACGTAAGGGAACAATCTCGTGAACTACAGCAAGCGGATACGCACTTCAGTCCTTGCCGGTGTCGGCGTGGCGTCCATGGTGGCGCTCAGCGCCTGTGGCGCCGCCGACACCAAGTCCTCCGGCAGCTCCGACGAGGTCACCCTCACGGTGCCCTCGTGGGTCGGCGCGCGCGCCAACGCCGAGGTCGCCAAGGTGCTCCTCGAGGACGAGGTCGGCGTCAAGAAGGTCGACCTCAAGCAGCTCGACGAGCCGATCGCCTGGGACGCCCTGAACAACGGCAAGGCCGACGCGATCCTGGAGGACTGGGACGGCCAGCCCAAGAAGCAGAAGCTCTACATCGACCAGAAGAAGACGGTCGTCAAGGGCGGCGACCTGGGCGTCACCGGCCACATCGGCTGGTTCGTCCCCAAGTACTACGCGGACAAGCACCCCGAGATCCTCGACTACAAGAACCTCAACAAGTTCGCCAAGGACTTCAAGAGCGACCGTAGCGGCGGCAAGGGCGAGTTCATCGGCGCCGCCCCCTCGTACACCACGTACGACCAGTACCTGATCAAGAACCTCAAGCTGAACTACAAGATCAAGGACACCGGCAGCGAGGCGGTGCAGATCAAGGAGATCCAGCGCAAGTACGCGGACAAGCAGCCGTTCATCACCTACTGGTGGGAGCCGCTGTGGGCGAACGCCGACATGGACATGGTCGAGGTGAAGCTGCCCAAGTTCGAGGAGGGCTGCAACGAGCCCGAGACCAAGACCGCGTGCGGCTACGCCAACACCCCGCTGCAGAAGTACTTCAACGCCGACTTCGCCAAGGACGGCGGCGACGCCTCGAAGTTCCTGAAGAACTTCAAGTGGACGACCGAGCAGCAGAACGAGGTCGCCATGTCCATCGCCAAGGACAAGATGAGCGGCGAGGAAGCGGCCAAGAAGTGGGTCAAGGAGAACAAGGACGTCTGGGAGTCCTGGATCCCGAAGAAGTGACGGTGCCGCTTTCGAGCGGCGGCTGAGCAGATGGTGCGACGGTGCCGGGTGCCCTCACATGAGG
>NZ_JBHUZJ010000160.1:0-5513 GCF_042667685.1 Streptomyces sp. NPDC057302
CCCGGTGAACTCCCCCCGCCCGCCCTGGTGCCGGGCGCGCCACGGGGTAGTCATGACCCCATGAAACTTCTCGTACGCGACCGGCTGCTCGGCATCGGTGACGACTACTGGATCGAGGACGACCAGGGCCAGAAGGTCTTCCTCGTCGACGGCAAGGCGATGCGCCTGCGCGAGACCTTCGAGCTCAAGGACATGCAGGGCCGCGTCCTCATCGACATCCGCGCCAAGATGCTGGCGCTGCGCGACACGATGCTGATCGAACGGGACGGCGAACCGCTCGCCACGGTCAAGCGCAAGCGCCTCTCGCTGCTGCGCAACCACTACCGCGTGGAGCTGGTCGACGGCACCGAACTCGACGTGAGCGGCAAGATCCTGGACCGCGAGTTCGCCATCGAGTACGACGGCGAACTCCTTGCCGACATCTCGCGCCGCTGGTTCACGGTCCGCGAGACGTACGGCCTCCACGTCACCCGCGAGGACGCCGACGCATCCCTCCTCCTGGCCGTCACGGTCTGCGTGATCCGCCTGGCGGAGAAGGAACGGGGCGACGACGACTAGAGGGGCTTCGGGGCGTCCAGCCCGAGCAGCCGGTCCTTCAGGGCCGGGAACTGCTCCCGCGTGGCAGCGACCTTCGCCGGGTCGAGGTCGACGGTGAGGACCTCCTCACCGTCCCCCGCCTCGGCGAGCACTTCGCCCCACGGGTCGACGACGACGCTGTGCCCGGCCTGGGGAACCCCGGCATGCGTACCGCCGGTGCCGCAGGCGAGGACGTACACCTGGTCCTCGACCGCCCGCGCCCGAGCGAACAGCGTCCAGTGCTCCCGCCGCCGCGCCGGCCACCCGGCGGGGACGACGAACATCTCGGCGCCCGCGTCCACGAGCCCCCGGAACAGCTCCGGGAAGCGCAGGTCGTAGCACGTGGCGAGCCCGATCGCCGCGGAAGGCGTCCGCACCGTCACCAGTTCGCTGCCCGCCCCCATCAGCACGGCCTCGCCCTTGTCGAAGCCGAAGCGGTGGATCTTGCGGTACGAGGCGGCGAGTTCACCCTCGGGCGAGAAGACCAGCGAGGTGTTGTAGAGGTCACCCACCGCGTCCCGCTCCGGAATCGACCCCGCGTGCAGCCAGACGCCCGCGTCACTCGCGGCCTTGGCCATCGCCGCGTACGTGGCCCCGTCCAGCGGCTCCGCCTCGCTCGCGAACGACTCGTACGCGAAAGCGCCCGTGGTCCACAGTTCGGGAAGAACGACCAGATCCGGCCGCTCCCGCCCGGCTACCTCACGTACCAGTGAAGAGACCCGCGAGCGACGGGAATTGACCGATTCGCCCTCGTCTACGGCGATCTGGATGAGGGAGGCGCGCACACTACCACCGTCCTGGCATTCGAGCCGTCAATGCAGGCCTACGATCGTCACACGAAAGCACTGCAGGGGTGCCTGTGGGCAGCGTACTGTGATTTTCCGGGGGTACCCCCCGGACCCCCATGACGCGTCTCAGACACCCACCGCCCGCGTACGACCGTCGAGGGGTCCCGTGAGTCTCCATCCCAGCCTGCAAACCTATGCCGACGCCTGGACCCAGTCCGTATCAGCCATATCCGAGCTGGTGTCCCCGCTCGCCGAGGGAGAGTGGAACTGGGCCACGCCCTGCCCCGGCTGGTCGGTGCGGGATCTCGTCTCCCACGTCATAGGCCTGGACTGCGAGATGCTGGGCGACCCGCGCCCCATCCACACCCTGCCCCGCGACCTGTACCACGTACAGACCGAGGGCCAGCGCTACATGGAGATACAGGTCGACGTCCGGCGCCACCACACCGCGCCCGAGATGACCTCCGAGCTGGAGTACACGATCATCCGCCGCTCACGGCAGCTGCGGAACGAATCGCGTGACCCCTCCCACAAGATCCGCGGCCCGCTCGGCACCGAGCAGACCCTCGAACTGGCCACGCGGATGCGCGCGTTCGACGTCTGGGTGCACGAGCAGGACCTGCGTACGACGCTGCGCAAGCCCGGCAACCTGGACTCCCAGGGTGCGTACGTGGCCCGCGACCTGCTGCTCCAGGGACTCGCCAAGGTGGTCGCCAAGAAGGCCGCGGCACCGGCGAATTCGGCGGTCGTCCTCGACGTGAGCGGGCCCGTCGAATTCCTGCGCACGGTCCGCGTCGATGCCGAAGGACGCGCCACGGTCGACAGCGCCCCCTCCCTCGGCCCGCTGGCCACGCTCAGCCTGGACTGGGAGACGTACTTCCGCCTGGCGTGCGGCCGCATCTCGTACGCGTCGGTGGCCGACCGGGTCAAGATCGAGGGCGATCACGGGCTGGGCGAGGCGATCCTGCGGGAGTTCGCCGTCACGCCGTAGCCCTTTTCCCTTTTCCCTTTCCCTTTCCCTTTCCCTTTTCCTTTTCCTTTTCCTTGGACGGCGACCCTCAGACAGGGACGTGCACGGCCTCGACGCGGCTGGCGACGAGCCGCTCCCTCTCCCGGCGCACCGCGCGCGTCCGCAGCCGCAGTATCTGGCTGAGGCCGATCGCTTCGAGGACGAAGACGGCGGAGAAGGCGATCCGGTAGTTGTCGCCGGTCGCGTCCAGGAGGACACCGATGGCGAGCAGCGTCGTCATGGACGCGACGAAGCCGCCCATGTTCACGATGCCGGACGCGGTGCCCTGGCGCTCCGGCGGATTCGCGGGGCGCGCGAAGTCGAAGCCGATCATGGACGCGGGTCCGCAGGATCCGAGCACGACGCAGAGCGCGACGAGCAGCCACATCGGGGCGTGGTCGCCGGGGAAGTGGATCGTGAGCGCCCACATCACGGCCGTCGCCGCGACGGTGCCGATCGCCAGGGGCGTGCGGGCCGCGTGGTGGCGGGCGACGATCTGGCCGTAGACCAGGCCCACCACCATGTTGGAGAGCACGACGAGGGTGAGCAGCGTGCCGGCCGCGCCGCGCGAGAGCCCCTGCGCCTCGACGAGGAACGGCAGGCCCCACAGGAGCAGGAAGACCATCGCGGGGAACTGCGTGGTGAAGTGCACCCACAGGCCGAGCCGGGTGCCGGGCTCGCGCCAGCTCAGGGCGATCTGCTCGCGCACGAAGGCCCCGCCGGTGTGCCGCACGGGCTCCGGGGCGTGGCCCTCGGGGTGGTCCTTGAGGAACAGCGTCATGAGGACGAGGACGATGACGCCGCAGAGCGCGCTGCCGGCGAAGGCCGCGGTCCAGCCGACGGAGTGCAGGAGCCGGGCGAGGACGAGGGTGGAGACGAGGTTGCCCGCCATGCCGACGAGCCCGGCGAGCTGGGCGACCAGCGGGCCGCGCCGGGCCGGGAACCAGCGGGTGCCCAGGCGCAGCACGCTGATGAAGGTCAGCGCGTCACCGCAGCCGAGCAGCGCGCGGGAGGCGAGCGCCATCCCGTACGAGGGCGAGAACGCGAAGCCGAGCTGCCCGAGCGTGAAGAGGACGACGCCGATGGTCAGCACGCGCTTGGTGCCGAGCCGGTCGACCATCAGGCCGACGGGTATCTGCATGCCCGCGTAGACGAGGAGCTGGAGGATGGAGAACGTCGAGAGCGCGGACGCGTTGACGTGGAAGCGGTCGGCGGCGTCGAGCCCGGCGACGCCGAGGGAAGTCCGGAAGATGACGGCGACGAAGTAGACGGCGACGCCGATGCCCCAGACGAGGACGGCCTTCCTGCCGCCCGGGGGATCTCCGGGCAGGGAGACGGGGGCGGAGAGGGAGCTCATCGGATCTCACCCCGGGCGAGGTCCCGGAACCACCCGACGTGCCGGGTGACCACGGCCACCGCCCGCTCCGCGTCGGCTGCCCGCAGCGCGTCGAGGATCTCCTCGTGCTCGGTCAGCGTCTTGGCGATCCGGTCGGGGTGGGAGTGCATCACGGCGACGCCCATCCGCAGCTGCCGGTCACGGAGCTGGTCGTACAGCCGGGAGAGGATCTCGTTGCCGCCGCTGCGCACGATCTCCGCGTGGAAGCAGCGGTCGGTGACGGCCGCCTCCGCGAGAGCCCCGGCGGCGGCCTGTTCCCGCTGGCGGGCCAGCAGCTCCTCGAGGCGGGCGACGAGGCCCTGCGGCGCCGGTACGGCCTTGCGCACCGAGTGCGTCTCCACCAGGAGGCGTGTCTCGACGACGTCGGCGATCTCCTGCACGGACACCGGCAGGACGAGGGCGCCCTTCTTCGGGTAGAGCCGGAGAAGCCCCTCGACCTCCAGCTTCAGGAGGGCCTCGCGCACCGGCGTGCGGGACACCCCGACGGCCTCGGCGAGCTCCCCCTCGGTGAGCAGCGTGCCGCCCTCGTACCGGCGGTCGAGCACGCCCTGTTTGACGTGCGCGTACACGCGCTCGGCGGCGGGCGGCTGCTTCAGGGTGTGGGCGGGGGCGGTGGGGGACGAGGGGGGCGCGACTGGCATGCGCACAGCATAGATACAACACGTACCCATCAGGTCGTCCATTCCACGATCCGGACATCACCCGTAAAAGACAGCATCCACGCGCATCCTTTTGCCTCTCCCGTGTGTCTCACTATCGAGCGGCACGCTCATGTGGCCGCATTCCAGGGGCATTTGGAGCATTGAACTTGAAAACCGCCATTAAGGGCATTCGTCGCGCATCGGCCGTAATCGTCACCGCAGGTGCGGTATTCGCGGGCGGAGCCCTCACGACCCCGGCCCATGCGGCCGCACTGCCGAAGCCGTCGATCGCCGCCAAGGGCGGCTTCGTGATGAACAACGGCACGGGTAAGACGCTCTTCACCAAGGCCGCGGACACCCGCCGGTCCACCGGCTCCACCACCAAGATCATGACGGCGAAGGTGGTCCTCTCCCAGGCGAACCTGAACCTCAACTCCAAGGTCAAGATCCAAAAGGCCTACAGCGACTACATCGTCAGGAACACGGCCTCGTCCGCCCGCCTGATCGTCGGCGACAAGGTCACCGTCCGCCAGCTCCTGTACGGCCTGATGCTGCCGTCCGGCTGCGACGCGGCGTACGCGCTCGCGGACAAGTTCGGCAAGGGCAACACCCGCTCGGCCCGCGTGAAGTCGTTCATCGGCAAGATGAACGCCCAGGCCAGGAGCCTCGGCCTGTCGAACACCCACTTCGACTCGTTCGACGGAATCGGCGGCGCCGGCAACTACTCGACGCCCCGCGACCTGACGAAGCTCGCCAGCAGCGCGATGAAGAGCTCCACGTTCCGTACGGTCGTGAAGACGAAGTCGACGAAGCAGAAGGTCACCACGAAGAGCGGTGGCTACCGCTACATGTCGTGGTCGAACACGAACAACCTGCTCAGCAGCTACAGCGGCGCGATCGGCGTGAAGACCGGCTCCGGCCCGCAGGCCAAGTACTGCCTGGTCTTCGCCGCGACCCGCAGCGGCAAGACGGTCATCGGGACGGTCCTCACCTCGACCTCCTCGGCCAACCGCACGAAGGACGCGAAGAAGCTGATGGACTACGGCTTCAAGAAGTAGCCCCTACGGGGATACGCAGAGGGGGCCCGCCGCGTCATGCGGCGG
>NZ_JBHUZJ010000161.1:0-4903 GCF_042667685.1 Streptomyces sp. NPDC057302
CGCGGCCTCCGGAGGACGCGTACGCCGGGCCGGGTGCCGACCCGTCGGCCCCGCGCCGGATCGGCTGCTCTCCAGATCGGCTGCGCGCCAGACTTACGCACCAGACTTTCCGTCCCGGGCTGCCCGCGCTCCGGTACGCCGACCGTCCCGAGAAGGGCTGTTCATGCACGCACTCGAGGCAGTGGCCATCGCGGCCTCGGCCGTGGCGGCCGGCGGAATCAACGCGGTGGTCGGCTCCGGCACCCTGATCACCTTCCCCACGCTGCTCGCCTTCGGATACCCGCCGGTGCTGGCCAACGTCTCCAACACCATCGGGCTGGTCCCCGGCGTCATCAGCGCGGCGTACGGATATCGCGCCGAGCTCAAGGGCCAGCTCCCCCGCCTCGTCAAGCTCGGTCTCGCGTCGCTCCTGGGCGGCGTCGTGGGAGCGGTGCTGCTCCTGAAGCTGTCCGCCGACACGTTCCGCGCCGCGGTGCCGGTGCTGATCCTGCTCGCCTGTGTGCTGGTGCTGCTGCAGCCCCGCCTCCAGAAGTGGCTGGCGCGGCGCGACAGCCGGGGCCGGGAGGACGGCGGCATCCCCCTGTGGAGCGGCGTCATGGTCACCGGTGTCTACGGCGGCTACTTCGGTGCGGCCCAAGGGGTGCTGCTCATGGGCCTGTTCGGATCGTTCCTCCGGGATGACCTGCAGCGCCTGAACGCCGTCAAGAACGTCCTCGCGTCCCTCGTGAACGGTGTCGCCGCGGTCATCTTCATCGCGGTGACGACCGTCGACTGGAAGGTCACTGGAGTGATCGCCGTCGGCTCCACCCTGGGCGGTCTGATCGGCGCACGGGTGGGCCGCCGCCTCTCACCCACCGTGCTGCGCGGGCTCATCGTCGTGGTCGGGGTGACCGCGGCGGTCGCCGTGGCCTTGTGAGCGGCCCCGCACTACGGAGCGGCGACGCAAAGTGGCTCACGTCACAAACTCCCCTGTCGAATCGCGCACGGCCGCCACGTGTAGGAGGTGTAACCGCCAACGACCGCAAGGAGCACACACGATGGAAGCCCGCTTGAACCTCTTCGGCAGCCCGGTCACGGCCAAGGCCCTGAAGCACCTCGCGTCGGCGAGCAAGGCGATCATCTCGGATTCGACGGTGCCGTCCGCGACCCAGCACCTGGTGATGCTGCGCGCGAGCCAGATCAACGGCTGCGGTTTCTGCACCGACATGCACACCAAGGACGCCGCGCACGAGGGGGAGACCCCGGTCCGCCTGAACCTGGTCGCCGCCTGGCGTGAGGCCAAGGTGTTCACCGACGCCGAGCGTGCCGCCCTGGAGCTGACCGAACAGGGCACGCGTATCGCGGACGCGGCAGGTGGGGTCCCGGACGAGGTCTGGAGGAACGCCGCCAAGCATTACGACGACGACCAGCTCGCCGCCCTGGTGTCGCTCATCGCCCTCATCAACGCGGCCAACCGCTTCAACCTCCTCGTCCAGCAGCCCGCCGGCGACTACCAGCCCGGTCAGTTCGGCTGATGCCGCGCGGAGTCGAACCCGGCTAGGCCGCCCTGCTCTGGCGCCGGTACCCACCCGGCGCCAGGCCGTACTCCCGCTTGAAGGCCTTGGCGAAGGCGAACTCCGAGCCGTATCCGGTGCGGGCGGCGACCGTCGTCAGCGGGGCGTCGGACTCGCGCAGCAGACGTGCCGCGGTCGTCATGCGCCAGCGGGTCAGATAGGCCATCGGTGGTTCGCCGACCAGGGCGGCGAACCGACGGGCGAACGCGGCGCGGGAGAGACCGGCCCGCACCGCCAGGGACTCGACCGTCCACGAGGCCGCCGGATCGTCGTGCATGGCCCGCAGTGCGGGTGCGACGGCCGCGTCCCCCAGGGCCGCGGCCCAGCCCTGTGCCGCGGCCGGGGGCTGATCGTCCAGCCAGGCCCGCAGGATGTAGAGGAGCAGCGAGTCGATCAGGGTGGGCACGATGCCGTCCGAGCCGATGCGCGGGTTCTCCAGCTCGGAGCCGAGGAGCTGGACGGCGGAGCTCAGCTCCGGATGGCGTCCGTGCCGCGTCGGCAGGTGGATCACCTCGGGCAGCTGGTGCACCAGCGGGTGCGGGCGGCCCTGGTCCAGGTGGTAGCTGCCGCACAGCAGGCTCGTTTCGGCGCCCTCGCCGCCGAGTGTGATCGAGCCGATCGGTGAACTCCCGCGGAACTGCTCGCTCTTGCACTCCTCGGCCGGGGTGGAAGGGTGGTCGGCGAGGATGTGGCCGCGGCCGCCGCGCAGGAAGATCACGTCGCCGGGGTTCAGCGGAATCGGCTCGACGTGCGGCGGCGCGTCGGGCAGCGGGACCAGCCAGCAGGTGCCGTAGAGCACCACGTGGAATCCGGCGCCCGCGACGGGCGGAAGACGCAGGCCCCAGGGGGCGCGGCCGTTGGTCCGTACGGACGCCGGGTGCCCGGTGCGCATCGAGGCCAGCGCCTCGGTGAGGATGTCCATCCGGCCTCGCCCTTCCTGATGCCGCGTGCCGCTCGTCGCTCGTCGCTCGTCGCTCGTCGTCTGCCGATGTCGCGGTCGGTCCGGTCAGCCGTCGACCGTCAGGACAATCTTGCCCTGTACGTGTCCCGCGGCGACCAGTTCGTGTGCCTTGCCCGCCTCCGCCAGCGGGAACGTCTCCTCGACGTAGGGACGGATCCGGCCCGTGTCGATCAGCTCGGCGAGTGCTTCGAGCCCGGCGGAGTCCGGTTCGACCATCACTCCGGCGAAGCGCCGCCCGGCAGCCTCGACGCGCGCGGCGAGCTCCTGGTCGTGGTGTTCCAGGATGCTGATGAGTACGCCGCCGGGGCGCACCACGCCGAGCGAGCGGTCGCCCTGGGCGTTCGAGTCGAGGAGTACGTCGACGTCCTTGACGACCTCGGTGAAGTCGGTGGTCCGGTAGTCGATGATCTCGTCGGCGCCGAGGCCCCGTACGAAGTCGTGGCGGCCCGCGCTGGCGATGGCGATCACTTGGGCGCCGCGTGCCTTCGCGATCTGCACGGCGAAGTGGCCGACGCCGCCGGCCGCCCGCTGGATCAGCACCCGGTCGCCCTCCTTGATGTCCGCCGCTCCCACCAGGCCCTGCCAGGCGGTGAGAGCCGCGAGGGGGACGGCGGCGGCGTGCACGTGGTCGAGCGAGGCGGGCTTGCGGGCCAGCTGATCGGACGGCGCGACGACGTAGTCGGCGTACGCGGTGGCGGCGCGGGGGAAGTGCGGCATCCCGTACACCTCGTCGCCCACCGCGAACCCGGCCCCGGCGCCCGCCTCTTCGACCACTCCGGAGATGTCCCAGCCCACGCCGAACGGCGGCTCGCCGAGCAGCGGAAAGGCACCGGACCTGACGGCCACGTCCGCCGGGTTGACGGCACTGGCGTGGACCTTGACGAGGACCTCACCGGCCTGCGGTTCGGGCCGCTGGGCCTCCACGACCTCGAGGACCTCGGGCCCGCCGAAGGACTTCTGGATCACTGCGCGCATGGTGACTCTCCCTGGGTCTCACGCTGGGTCTCATGTCGTGCTCTGCCTGATGTCCTCAACCCTAGGGAGATCGAATGAGTCGCAGAATAGCCTTCTGTCTCTTCTACATGTCCCAGCGTCTCGTCACTCGATCGTCTCGAATATGCGCGCCCCGGATCTGAGCCAGATGCGACTCGGGCGGCACCGGGCGGCACCCCACGTGTGTCCCAGGTCACACGGAGAACGGCGTCCGCCGGTCACATTCCCGCGTCGCGGACCGTCAGAGCAGTGACGCACTCAAGAAGCCCGGCCGGAACAAGTCCGCCCAGGCACCCGCCCGATGGGAGCATTTCTGATGTCCACCGCCTACGTTGTCGTCACCGTCCTGGCCGCCGTCATGGTGGGCTTCTCGGCCGCGTCCGTCTTCCTGCGCGCCAAGTGGGTCGTGGAGCCCATGGCCGACTACGGCGTCCCCCTCTCGTGGCTGCCCCTGCTCGGCGCGGCCAAGGCCGCGGGGGCGGCGGGCCTGCTGGTCGGCCTGCTCGTGCCCGCCATCGGCGTCGCGGCCGGGATCTGCCTGGCGCTGTACTTCGCCGGCGCCGTCGTCACCGTGATCCGGGCCCGTTGGTACGCGCACATCCCGTTCCCGCTGCTGTACGCGGCACCGGTGATCGGGGCTCTGACCCTGGGTTTTGCCGCCTAGCCCCAGCCGCTCCTCCCCCACCCTCCACACCTCGGAGAGCGCCCCAACCGCAACTTCCGTACCACGCGCACTACTTGAAGGGTTGACTGAGCTCCGACAAAGCGTATGGTCTAGGCCAATGAGCCGACCGAGGCGCCCGGTCGTCTCTCACCCCTCCTCCCCCCACCCAGAGGGAACAGAGATGAACAAGAAGCAGAAGCTGGCAGCCTTCGTGGGCGCGGGATTCGCGCCCGTGCTCGTCCTGGCCTCCGTCACCCCGGCCAGTGCGCACGGCTACGTCTCATCGCCCCCGAGCCGCCAGGCACAGTGCGCGGCAGGCACCGTGTCCTGCGGCGAGATCACCAATGAACCGCAGAGCGTCGAAGGCCCCAAGGGGCAGACGACGTGCAGCGGCGGCAACGCCCGGTTCGACGAACTGGACGACGACGGCAAGGGCTGGAAGGTCACCGATGTCGGCTCGTCGCAGGAGTTCAGCTGGAAGCTGACGGCTCGTCACAGCACCAGCACCTGGCAGTACTTCGTCGGTGGCAACAAGATCGCCGAAGTCGATGACGGGGGCGCCCAGCCGGGCGAGACCGTCACGCACAAGGTCGACTTCGGAGGCCTCAGCGGCAAGCAGAAGGTGCTCGCGGTGTGGAACATCGCCGACACGGCGAACGCCTTCTACGCCTGCATCGATGTGAACATCGGGGGCTGAGCCCCCCGCGCAGGGGTGGTTCCCCCACACCACCC
>NZ_JBHUZJ010000162.1:0-4523 GCF_042667685.1 Streptomyces sp. NPDC057302
GCCTCTGCAGCGCCCCGCGCGGCGTCGCATCCGTCACCTAAGCCGTCCGGCCACCGCGAGGCCCACCGCCACCGCACGCAGGCCGCACGACACCGAAAGACTCGGAGGACCTGCGGTGCACGAACTGCCGCAACAGCTGGTCAATGGCCTGCTACTGGGATCCATGTACGGCCTGATCGCCATCGGCTACACAATGGTCTACGGCATCGTCCAGCTCATCAACTTCGCCCATGGCGAGATCTTCATGGTCGGCGGCTTCGGCGCCCTCACCGTCTGGCTCTGGCTGCCGGGTGGCACCAGCATGTGGCTCGCCCTGCCACTGATGCTCATAGGTGCCGTGATCGTCTCGACCCTCATAGCGGTCGGAGCCGAACGCTTCGCCTACCGCCCCTTGCGCGGCGCACCCCGCCTCGCACCCCTCATCACCGCCATCGGCCTCTCGCTCGCGCTGCAGCAGGCCGTCTGGGCCTGGTACCCCAACGCGAAGTCGTCCCGCACCTTCCCCGAAATGCCCGGTGACTCCATCCACATGGGCTCCGTCACCATCCAGCCCGGCGACGTCTTCCTGCTGATCACCGCCCCGATCTGCATGTTCGCCCTCGGCTACTTCGTGATGAAGACCCGCGTCGGACGCGGCATGCAGGCCACCGCGCAGGATCCCGACACCGCCAAGCTCATGGGTGTCAACACCGACCGCGTCATCGTCGTGGCCTTCGCGATCGGCGCCGCCTTCGCCGGTATCGCCGCCGTCGCCTACGGCTTCCGCTACGGAGAAGTCCAGTTCCGCATGGGCTTCCTCTGGGGCCTCAAGGCCTTCACGGCCGCCGTGCTCGGAGGCATCGGCAACATCTACGGCGCGATGATCGGCGGCCTCGTCCTCGGTGTCGCCGAAGCCATGGCCACCGCGTACATGAACGACATCCCCGGCATGAGCCAGCTCGGCGGGCAGTCCTGGGCCGACGTCTGGGCCTTCGTACTCCTCATCGTCGTACTCCTCGTCAGGCCACAAGGCCTCCTTGGCGAGCGCGTCGCGGACAGGGCGTGACCACCATGACCACACAGCACACCGCGGCCGACGCGCCGAGCCCCAAGCAGGACCACACCCCCACCGGTCTCATCGCCATCTCCGAGGGCCCCGCCCGCGCGCTGGCGACCGGCGGCGGCATCCTCACCGTCATCTCCACGTTCCTCGCCTGGACCTGGACCTCGGCGTTCCCCGGCGACCTCACGGTCTACGGCTACCCCGGCGGCCTCCAGGTCCTCGTCCTGATCGCCGGCGCCCTGACGACGCTCTTCGGCCTCGCCTCGTACGGCGTCAGGGGCGTACGGGCGCTGGCTCCCGGCGGAGCCGACGCCGCGCTGAAGTACGCGGCGCTCGCCGCCTTCACGACCACCTGGTACACGGTCATCTCGATCAGCTACCAGCTCGGCGGCCTCGCCAACCTCGACCCCGGTGCCTGGATCGCCGCGATCGCCACCCTGGGCGCCTTCGTCGGCGCACTCGCCCTGCCCTTCACCCGGCCGCACACCTACGCGGTCGACCCCGAGGACAGCGACAGCGAGCAGTTCAAGCACCACCTGCGCAACGGCATGATCATCTTCAAGGGCGCCTTCGCGGCCGAGGCCCCGCCCACGCCGCGCAAGCTCCCCAGTTACGTCGAGATCCTCGTCATCGTCGCCGCGCTCGCCGTGGGCCTGCTGGTCTTCACCTACGGCATCGGCACCGAGTACGACGAGCTCTTCATCGGCTTCCTGGTCACCGTGGCGTTCAGCTTCGCCGCCCTGTCCAAGGCCGGACTCGTCGCCCAGGTCTCCACGTACACCGCGCGGCACCGCAACATCACGCTCATCGGTGCCTTCGTCGCCGCCGCGGCCTTCCCGTTCACGCAGAGCGACGACCAGTACGCCACCATCGGCGTCTACATCCTCATCTTCGCGACCGTCGCGCTCGGCCTGAACATCGTCGTCGGCCTCGCCGGACTCCTCGACCTCGGATACGTCGCCTTCCTGGGCGTCGGCGCCTACGCGGCGTCCATGGTCTCCGGGTCGCCGTCGTCGCCCTTCGACGTCCATCTGCCGTTCTGGGGCGCGATCCTGGTCGGCGCGGGCGCCTCACTGATCTTCGGTGTGCTGATCGGCGCCCCGACCCTGCGGCTGCGCGGCGACTACCTCGCCATCGTCACCCTCGGCTTCGGTGAGATCTTCCGGCTCGTCGCGATGAACTCCGACGGCACGTCGGGCCCGGACATCACGAACGGCTCGAACGGCATCTCCTCGATCCCGAACCTCAAGATCCTGGGCTTCGACCTGGGCGTCGAGCACAGCATCCTCGGCGTCACCATCGGCCGTTTCGCGAACTACTTCTTCCTGATGCTGCTCATCACCCTCGTCGTCGTGCTCGTCTTCAGGCGCAGCGGCGACTCCCGCATCGGGCGTGCCTGGGTCGCCATCCGCGAGGACGAGACCGCGGCGCTCGCCATGGGCATCAACGGCTTCCGCGTGAAGCTCATCGCCTTCGCGCTCGGCGCCACGCTCGCCGGACTCGCGGGCACGGTGCAGGCGCACGTCACCTACACCGTGACGCCCGAGCAGTACCAGTTCGCCAACACGGTCCCGCCCAACTCGGCGTTCCTGCTCGCCGCGGTCGTCCTCGGCGGCATGGGCACCATCAGCGGACCCCTGGTCGGCGCGGCGCTGCTCTACCTCATCCCGAGCAAGCTCTCGTTCCTGGGCGACTACCAGCTCTTCGCCTTCGGCCTCGCGCTCGTGCTGCTCATGCGCTTCCGCCCCGAGGGCCTCATCCCCAACCGCCGCCGCCAGCTCGAGTTCCACGAGGCCGATCTGGCTCCCGGCGACACGCCGCCACCCACAGTCCTCAGCAAGACAGGGGCCTGAGCCATGACCACCGACACCACCACCAGCAAGGGCGCCCCGGCCGCGACACCGGCCGGCGAGACCGTCCTGGACGCCAAGGGCGTCACGATGCGCTTCGGCGGCCTGACCGCCGTGCGCTCCGTCGACCTCACCGTGAACAGCGGCGAGATCGTCGGCCTCATCGGCCCCAACGGCGCGGGCAAGACCACCTTCTTCAACTGCCTCACCGGCCTGTACATCCCCACCGAGGGCGAAGTCCGGTACAAGGGCAAGGTCCTGCCGAGCAAGTCGTTCAAGGTCACCGCGGCCGGCGTGGCGCGCACCTTCCAGAACATCCGGCTCTTCGCCAACATGACGGTCCTGGAGAACGTCCTGGTCGGGCGCCACACGCGTACGAAGGAAGGCCTCTGGTCGGCCCTCCTGCGCGGCCCCGGTTTCCACAAGGCGGAGGCCAAATCCAGGGAACGCGCCCTGGAGCTGCTCGAATTCGTCGGCCTGGCCGAGAAGGCGGAGCACCTCTCGCGCAATCTGCCCTACGGCGAGCAGCGCAAGCTGGAGATCGCCCGTGCGCTGGCGAGCGAGCCGGGCCTGCTCCTCCTGGACGAGCCGACGGCGGGCATGAACCCGCAGGAGACCCGCGCCACCGAGGAACTGGTCCTCGCCATCCGGGACATGGGCATCGCCGTCCTGGTCATCGAGCACGACATGCGCTTCATCTTCAACCTGTGCGACCGCGTGGCCGTACTCGTCCAAGGCGAGAAGCTCGTCGAGGGCGACAGTGAAACCGTCCAGCAGGACGACCGCGTCATCGCCGCCTACCTGGGCGAGCCCTTCGAAGGTGCCCCCGGCAGCACAGAGGCCGACGCGACGGGCAACGAGGAGAACAGCTGATGACCGCACTGCTCGAGGTCGAGGACCTCAAGGTCGCCTACGGCAAGATCGAGGCCGTCAAGGGCATCTCTTTCAAGGTCGAGGCCGGCGAGGTCGTCACCCTGATCGGCACGAACGGCGCAGGCAAGACCACCACGCTGCGCACGCTCTCCGGACTGCTCAAGCCGGTCGGCGGCTCCATCAAATTCAACGGAAAAGCGCTGCGGAAATACCGCGCCGACCAGATCGTCGCGCTCGGCCTCGCCCACTCTCCCGAGGGCCGGCACATCTTTCCGCGCATGACGATCGAGAACAATCTGCGGCTCGGCGCCTATCTGCGCAGCGACAAAGCAGCCATCGAAAAGGACATAGCGCGCGCCTACGAGCTCTTCCCCATTCTCGGGGAGCGCAGAAAGCAGGCGGCGGGCACGCTCTCCGGCGGTGAGCAGCAAATGCTCGCCATGGGGCGCGCGCTCATGTCCCAGCCGAAACTGCTCATGCTCGACGAGCCCTCCATGGGTCTTTCGCCGATCATGATGCAGAAGATCATGGCGACCATCTCCGAGCTCAAATCCCAGGGCACGACCATTCTGCTCGTCGAACAGAACGCCCAGGCGGCGCTCTCGCTCGCCGACCACGGTCATGTCATGGAGGTCGGCAAGATCGTCCTGTCCGGTACGGGAGGCGACCTGCTGCACGACGAGTCCGTGCGCAAGGCGTATCTCGGCGAGGACTGAAGCACTTCGCGTACGAGGAAGGCCCGCACCCCGATGCCGGGG
>NZ_JBHUZJ010000163.1:0-3872 GCF_042667685.1 Streptomyces sp. NPDC057302
TCCCGGCCCCGCGTCCACCGCCTCAGAGCGTCTGCGTGCCGGAGATGCCGGGGGCGACCACGCCGACACCGGCGCCGGGCGTCTGCGGCGGGCTGTCGGTCCACGGCTCGACGTCGCCGATCTCCTCCATCGTCCCCGCTGCGTGGGCGGGCTCCCTCGTGTCGGCCGTGTCCGCTCCCGGCGGCGGGCTGATCGCGGCGATGACAGCCCCGGCGGCGAGAGAGACAACGGCCAGTACGCTTCGCTTCTTCATACCGGGGTCAACTCCCGTCGCGCGTAAAGGGCACGGCCTGATTCCGGAGATCACTGAAGCGGACCTCTCCGGTTCCGGTCCAGGGCGTGCGCTCGCGGCGCCTACGCTGTGCGAATGTTGCTCTACGCCCCGGCGGCGCTCCTGTTCCTCGTCTTCTGCGTGCGCGTGGCGCGCGAGCGCAGGAAGTTCAGCAATGCCGTGATCCTGGGACTGGCCGTGCTCCTCGGTCTGGCCGCCTGGGTGTTCCAACTGGTCAGGTCCGGTTCGGCTTCGGGTCAGGCCGTCGCGTGGGCGCTACTGGTGCTGGGGGCCCTCGGCATCCTCGTACTGACGTGTCTGCTGTTCTTCAACGGCCTGCAGATGGTGCGCAAGGAGGGCAGGAGTCCCACCAACCTGCTCTCGCTGGTGGCCGCGTTCTGCATTCTGGCCGTCGTGGCACTGCTGGTCACGGCGGTGGTCGTGCGGACGCCGGTGTGGGTCGGGGTGGGTACGGCGGCCGGTGGGCTTGCCGCCTATCTCTCGTTCTTGTTCCTGTGTTTCGTCTTCTACGCGTTCCTCTACGGGCGGTTGCGGGTGCGCCGCAAGGCCGACTACGTGGTCGTACTCGGATCGGGGCTCGTCGGTGGTTCCACCGTGCCGCCTCTGCTGGCCAGTCGCCTCAAGCGGGCGCACGCGGTGCACACGCGCATGACCGCGCGGGGCGGCTCTCCGGTGCTCATCACCTCGGGGGGCCAGGGACCGGACGAGGATCTTCCCGAGTCCCACGCGATGGCGGACCATCTGATCGCCCGCGGGTTTCCCGCTGATCTGATCGAGCGCGAGGACCGTTCGACGACGACCGACGAGAATCTGCGGTTCAGCAAGGCGATCATGGAGAAGGCGTCGCCGGACTACCGGTGCGTCATCGTCACGAACAATTACCACGCCTTCCGGGCCGCCCTCACGGCCCGGCGGACCGGGATCAGGGGGCAGGTGGTGGGCTCGCCCACCGCCGCGTACTTCTGGCCCACCGCGACGATCCGGGAGTTCACCGCGATCCTCGTCGCCTACAAGCGGACCAACGCGGCCATCTGTCTGCTGCTGGTCCTCGGCGGAGTGCTCGCCTGGTGGGTGCAGCAGTACGGCTCCGGGTGAGGCTGCCGCCGACGGCCGTCCGCCGGACGGCCGAGCGGGCCGGAGAGACGGCCGAGCGGGCTAGGGGCGACGGCCGCGGGGCTTGCCGCGCTTGCCGCCGCCCTTGGAGGCGCCGCCGGAACCGCTCCGCGCGCTCTTGCCGGTCGTGCCGGTCTTCGCGTTCTTGCCGCCCGTCTTTCCCGGCTTTCCCGCCTTACCGGTCTGTCCGGTCTGCTTTCCCCGGGCGCCGCCCTTGTCGGGGCTCTTGCGCTTCGACTGGTCCGCGGCCGAGGCGGCGGGAGTCTGGGTGCGCCCCCGGGAGCTGTTGACGGTGCGCCCCCGGACGATCCCGATGAAGTCCTCCACCAGGTCCGTGGTCGCGTCCTCGGGCCACGACAGCGCGACCCTCGACTCGGGGGCTTGTGTGAGCGGCCGGTAGGTGAGGTCCTTGCGGTGGTGCAGGCGGGCCAGCGACTGGGGGACGGCGAGGACGCCCACTCCCGCCGCGACCAGTTCGACGGCGTCCGCCGTGGTGGCGGGGCGTTCGTTCGCGGATTTTCCCGGCAGGCTCTCCCACGGGAGGGTGTCGTCGAGGGGGTGCAGCACGATCTCGTCGGCCAGGTCCTCGACCGTCACTTCGTCGACCGCCGCGATGACGTGATCCTTGGGGATCACCACGACCGTGGTCTCGGTGTAGAGGGGGATCGCGCTGAGGTCCGTACGGTCGACCGGCAGCCGGACGAAACCGGCGTCGGCGCCGCCGCCCCGCAGGAGCTCGAACGCCTCGCCCGGGGAGACCGCGACGAGGGTCAGCGGCATCTCCGGCCGCCGCTCGTTCCAGATCCGCACCCACTTGGTGGGCGTCACCCCCGGGACATACGCGAGCCTGAACGAAGGGGTTACTTGCGAGTCTGTCACCCCGCCAGGTTACCGGTCGTGGTCGGCGGTAGCTCACATGCTCGATACCCTGGTGACCATGACGTCGCACCAGACCACCCAGACCATGAAGCCCGCGACTGCGGCGAAGAAGCTGGGTGTGTACCTCGAGGCCACCCCCGCCGAGTTCCAGGAGGGTGTCGTCTCGCGCACCGAGCTGGCCGCCCTCCAGACCGAGCCGCCCGAGTGGCTCCAGGAGCTGCGTCGCACCGGCCCGCACCCGCGGCCGGTCCTCGCGGCGAAGCTCGGCGTGTCCATCGCCGGTCTCGCGCGTGGCGGGGTCACCGAGGCCCTGACCACGGAGCAGATCGACGCCCTGAAGGCGGAGAACCCGGAGTGGCTGCAGAAGGAGCGCGCCACCCAGGCCGAGGTCCGCAAGGAGACCGTACGCATCAAGGAGAAGAACGCGGAGCGGGCCGAGCAGGACGGTCGGCCGCGTTCCTGACCTAGCTCTCGGACCGAGCCCCCGGACACCGCTGCCACCGGCACGGTCGGCCGGGGGCTCAGTCATGTGCGGCCGCCCCAGGTCAGCGGCCGTGCGCGCCCGTACGCAGGCCCCCGTTCCGGGCCTGGCCCAGGTCCCTGCGATCCTGATTCCGTGGTCCTCACTCCTGCCGTGCCGGAACCGATAACCGCCGATCCGCCCGCCTCCGCATCCGCCGAGAACCCGCTGCTCACGCAGTCGTGGCTGGACCTGGCGTTCGTGCACTGGGCCGTGGACCCCGCGGACGTCGCGCCGCTCCTTCCGGAAGGTACGGTTCCCGATCTGCACGACGGGGCCACCTACGTGGGGCTGGTCGCGTTCCGCATGCACCGGGTCGGCTGGTTCCGGCTGCCCGGCATCCCCTATCTGGGTACGTTTCCCGAGACCAACGTCCGCCTCTACTCGGTGGACTCCCATGGCCGCCGAGGTGTCGTCTTCCGCTCCCTGGACGCCTCGCGCCTGATCCCGGTGGCGGTCGCGCGCGGCGCCTTCCGGCTGCCGTACCAGTGGTCGCGGATGAGCATCCGGCACAGCGGCGACACCGTCACGTACACGAGTGCCAGGCGCTGGCCGGGCCCGCGCGGCGCGCACAGCCGGATCACCGTCCGGGTGGGCGAGCGGGTCGGGGAGCCCACCGATTTCGAGCACTTCCTGACCGCCCGGTGGGGCATGCACAACACGTTCTTCGGGCGGCAGATGTTCCTGCCGAACGCGCATCCGCGCTGGCCGCTGCACCGCGCCGATCTGATCGAGTGCGACGAGGACCTGGTCGAGGCCGCGGGGCTGCCGAGGCCGGTCGGGGATCCGGTGAGCGTGCTGTACTCGCCGGGCGTTCCGGTCCGTTTCGGGCGGCCCGCCCGCCCTGGCGGCATACCCACTCCCTGACGGGCGCGAAGACGACGTACAGCCCTACCTCGTACGGCCTCACAGCGAGGACGGCACGACGAACGGGCCCCAGGTGACGAGGGGGCCGATCACGGCGATGCCGAGCCCCCAGGCCATGAGGCGGCGGACGGCCAGCGTCGTCGGCGGGAGGCGATGGAACCGGTGTGAGCGCGAGGGCGGCCGTGGTGCACGAGCACCACC
>NZ_JBHUZJ010000164.1:0-3573 GCF_042667685.1 Streptomyces sp. NPDC057302
CGTCAGCGCGGGGCACTCTGTCGATGTCATCCGTTATGTGTCATCAGTCATCACAGCGTCACTTCTCGGCGCAGCTCTCCGCCACCTTCCGCAGCAGTCGGCCTATCTCCGCGTGGACGACGTGATGATGACCTCCCATCGGCACGTTGTCGGACCGGAAGAGCGAGGAGGCGTCCACGTTCGTGTAAGGCATCTCGCTCAGATTCCGCTCCTGCGCGTCGCCCAAGGTGTCGCTCAAGGTCGTGTCGGGAGGGCCGTCGATGCCCTGGATCCCGTCGAAGCCCAGGGCTCCCCATTTGCGGCTCATGGTGGCCAGCTCCGCCGAGTCGCCGATCATCTGGGCGGACAGCGGATACATCACGCCCAGGTGGGTGTCGAGATGGGAGAAGGTGCAGAGCAAGGGCCCGCTGATCAGGCGCCGTTGATTCCACAACGCGCCGTGCCCGGAGACCTGTTGGGGCAAGCTGTCGGCAAAGACGAAGTGTGACATCTCCGCCTGTATGAGCGTCAGGGACCCGAGCATGACCGAGTCCGAACCCTGACTCTCCAGGCCGCGCAGCGCGAATCCGGCCAGGCGGCCTCCCAGCCCGTGGCCGACCAGATGGATCCGCGTCTCGCACGCGTCGACCAAGGCCGCGAGGCAGGGCCCCAGGCCCGCCTGCCCCACCACGCCCGCGCGGCGCCGCAGCACATGACGTACCACCTGGCGGAACAGCTCATGAGCCCCGCGCCACGAGTCCGCGGAATCCAGCTGATCGCGGTCCTGCCCCACAGGACCACCCGCGGCAATCGTGCCGGTCCTGTTGACCCGGTCGCTGAGTGGCGTGGCCGGCCTGTGCCCCGCCACCCGGATCTCGGGGAGCGTGCCCGCCTTGGACACGGGGGAGCCGGACTTGCCGGTGCCGGACTCGTGACGGGCGGCCTCGCCCGGCTTCGTGTCCTCGGGGCCGGTCAAGTCGTCCAGCGCGGCGGCGAATTCGCTGCACATCGTCTTCGTGTCCTCGAACAGCATGAGCGGGTCGGTCTGCGGCAGCACCTCGCCCTCGGTGTCGGCGGCGAACTCGGTCAGCGGATCCTGCAAGGGGGTTTCCGCGATCCGACGCAGCGCGGAGCCGAGGTCGTCGAACGCCCCCTCGTGCGGGGGCTGCCCATTCAGCAGCCGGACGATCTCGGCCAACGGGGCCGCGCTGTCGGGCAGATGCCGCGCCAGATCCTCACTCATCGCCTCGCTGATGCCGGGGTACGCGTCCCGCTCACGCTTCGTCTCGTGTTCCGCCACACCCGGGATGCCCTCGTCCCTGAAGCACAGCGACGGCCACCGCACCGAGAGACACCCCACCGTGCCCGAAGCGTCTGCCCACGCGTCGGCGAGCATCCCGCTGAACGCGCCGTCGGCGGCTGTGGCCACCGCCTCATCGTTGTGGGCGCCGTGCACCAGCACGTACAAGTCCCGAACACCGCTGTCCCGTAAAGCCTCGTGAACCCTCTGCACCTCGGCCTGATCGAACTCGGCCCGTCGGCCGAAATGCAGGGCACCGAAGTCGTGAAACGCATCCTGTTGCGACATGGCTCACTCCCGCTCCCGTTTGGCGAGAACTCCTGGTTCCCACCGCGATGCGGTGCACTCGCGGCGAGGCATGGATGTACGCAGTTTCTACGCCGCTGATGCGTATGAGGAGCAGACGGACAGCTTCCGCCATGTATACGGCAGTTGGAGGAATGAAGCTCCAGAAGGTGGATAGCGATGCCCTCGCCAACCGGACCCGAGTCGCCCGGTCATACCCGGGCGAACCAGCCAACATGCGATCGCGAGCCACGCAAGAGCAGAGTCACGTAAGAGAAGAATCCCTACAATTGAAGGGTTCTCCATCATCGTGCAACCGGCCCAAGAGTTCGGCGACAACCCTGTCGAAGTACGTGAAACCGGTCACTACACGGAGGAATACGTACCCAGCTTCGTCGAGAAGTGGGACTCACTCATAGATTGGGAGAAGCGGGCGGAGAGCGAAGGGACGTTCTTCGTCGATCTGCTGCGCAAACGGGGTGTGCGAAGCGTCCTGGACGTCGCGACGGGCACCGGATTCCACTCGGTGCAGCTGCTCGCCACGGGATTCGAGACCGTCAGCGCCGACGGCAGTGCCGAGATGCTGTCCATGGCCTTCGCGAACGGCATGCAGAAGGGCGGCCACATCATGCGGGTCGTCCAGGCCGACTGGCGCTGGCTCAACCGCGACGTGCACGGCGAGTACGACGCCATCGTCTGTCTCGGCAACTCCTTCACGCACCTGTTCTCCGAACGCGACCGCCGCAAGGCGCTCGCCGAGTTCTACGCGATGCTCAAGCACGACGGCATCCTCGTCCTCGACCAGCGCAACTACGACGCGATCCTCGACGACGGCTACACCAGTAAGCACAGGTACTACTACTGCGGCGAGGACGTCGCCGTGGAGCCGGAGTACGTCGACGAGGGGCTGTGCCGCATGCGGTACCAGTTCCCGGACGACTCCGTGTACCACCTCAACATGTTCCCGCTGCGCAAGGACTACACCAGAAAGCTCATGACGGACGTGGGCTTCCAGCGGGTGGAGACGTACGGCGACTTCCAGCACACGTACCGCGGCGAGCAGCCGGACTTCTTCGTGCACGTGGCGGAGAAGGAGTACCGCACGGAGGACGGATCGGACGGCCGCTACACCGGCGCGGTCGGCACCGCCCGCAGCTACTACAACTCGCACGACGCGGACACCTTCTACGCCAAGGTGTGGGGCGGCGAGGACATCCACATCGGCCTCTACGACACCCCGGGCGAACCGATCGCGGACGCCAGCCGCCGCACGGTCCGGCGGATGGCGGGCAAACTGCCTCTGACCAGCGAGTCGGTGGTCCTCGACCTCGGCTCGGGCTTCGGCGGCTCCGCCCGTCAGCTGGCAGGGGGGCACGGCTGCCGGGTGATCGCGCTCAACCTGAGCGAGGTCGAGAACCGGCGCCACAAGGAGCTGAACGCGGGCCGCGGCCTGACCGAGCGCATCGAGGTCGTGGACGGCTCCTTCGAGGACATTCCGTACGGCGACGGGGAGGTCGACGTCGTCTGGTCCCAGGACGCCTTCCTGCACAGCGGAAACCGCGTCAAGGTCCTGGAGGAGATCGCCCGGGTGCTCCGGCCCGGCGGCCACCTGATCTTCACCGACCCGATGGCCGCGGACGACTGCCCGCCGGGCGTGCTCCAGCCGATCCTCGACCGCATCCACCTTGACGACATGGGCTCGCCCGGCTTCTACCGGCGGGAGCTGTCCCGGCTCGGCTTCACTCCTGCCGACGGCACGGACGGAGGCTTCGAGGAGCACGGCGAACAGCTGACCACGCACTACGCCCGCGTCCTCGAGGAGACGGCGCGGCAGGAGGCGGACGGTCTGGCCCGGCAGATCAGCCACGACTATCTGACCCAGATGAAGAAGGGCCTGGGCCACTGGATCGACGGGGGCCGCCAGAAGCATCTGACGTGGGGCATCTTCCACTTCGTACGCGACTGAGAGACCCTTCGCGCGGCGGTCGGCGCGGTTCTGCGTTCTGCGC
>NZ_JBHUZJ010000165.1:0-3310 GCF_042667685.1 Streptomyces sp. NPDC057302
GTTCTCGCTAGCTTTCTTTCTTGCTAGCAAGAAAGGTCCCTCGCGAGGGAGGAATTCCCCGGCCACCTGGGGTGGTGCGCAGAGTCCCAGGGCGCTGACCTGTCTGTCTGCGTAGACAGAACGTCTACGGAAAGAGACAGAGAAACGATTCTGCGGGTTTGGTGGGAGCTTTTGCAGGTGTAAGGGCAAAAGTGCAACCGCACCTCGCACCCCAATTCACCTGCTCGTTTGATCGACCCGTGACGGTCATGAGAAAGTCTCGACGGCATGCGAATGCCGCCCGTGGTGGGGCGGCATTCGGTTCCATTGCCGTGTCCAGAATCCCTCGCAAGGAAACCGAACTCAGATGGAGACTCTATGGTCCCACGCACAGGCGTCACGGTCGACATCGGCCTACGCGACCTGCCTATGGCGCTCATCGGCTCGGCCGGCGGCGCACTCGCCCTCTGGGCCGAAGCTCCCGTCGAGATCGCCGTTCCCGTCGCCCTACTGATCGTCCTCGACATCCGATTCCACCGCTGGCGCCGTCGCATCTGACGGCCCAGCCACGGCCCCAGCGCAGCAAAAAGCCCCCTACCAGCGGAGAACCCGCAGGTAGGGGGCCCGAAGCCGTGGGCTTACTTCTTCTTGCCCTGATTCTTCACGGCCTCGATGGCCGCCTTGGCCGCGTCGGGGTCGAGGTAGGTGCCCCCGGCCTTCAGCGGCTTGAACTCCGCGTCCAGTTCGTACGCCAGCGGGATGCCCGTCGGGATGTTCAGGCCCGCGATGTCCTCGTCCGAGACGCCGTCCAGGTGCTTGACCAGGGCGCGGAGCGAGTTGCCGTGGGCCGCCACCAGGACCGTCCGGCCCGTCAGGAGGTCGGGGACGATGCCGTCGAACCAGTACGGGAGCATGCGGACGACGACGTCCTTGAGGCACTCCGTCTGCGGGCGCAGCTCCGGCGGGAGCGTCGCGTAGCGGGGGTCGGAGAACTGCGAGTACTCCGCTTCGCGGTCGAGCGCCGGCGGCGGGGTGTCGTACGAGCGGCGCCAGAGCATGAACTGCTCCTCGCCGAACTCGGCGAGCGTCTGCGCCTTGTCCTTGCCCTGCAGCGCGCCGTAGTGGCGCTCGTTCAGGCGCCACGAGCGGTGCACGGGGATCCAGAGGCGGTCGGCGGACTCCAGGGAGAGCTGCGCGGTGCGGATCGCGCGCTTCTGGAGGGACGTGTGGACCACGTCGGGGAGCAGGCCGGCGTCCTTGAGCAGCTCGCCGCCGCGCGTCGCCTCCTTCTCGCCCTTCGCGGTGAGGTTGACGTCCACCCAGCCGGTGAACAGGTTCTTCTCGTTCCACTCGCTCTCGCCGTGGCGGAGGAGGATCAGCTTGTACGGTGCGTCGGCCATGCCCCTGAGCGTAATCGAACCGCCGGGTGCCCCGCGCGTCCGCCCGGACCCCGGACAGACGTCGGCGGGCCGGGGACAGTTGACGGGTTCTGCTAATCCACTGGCTCTTCCGGGCCCGTGAGTCGTAATGTTCGCTCGTCGTTAGCGACACTTACATGCTTGCCGTTTGATTCTGTGATCCTGTGGGGGACCCCGATGCCACTCGCCGCCCTGAGACGTGCCGCCAAGGAGTCCGTCTCCGGTCTTCCCCGCGAGTTCTGGTGGCTGTGGACCAGCACCCTCGTCAACCGGCTCGGCGCCTTCGTCGCCACCTTCATGGCGCTCTATCTGACCCTCGACCGCGGCTACTCCGCGACGTACGCCGGTCTCGTCGCGGCCCTGCACGGCCTCGGCGGCGTCGTCTCCTCGCTCGGGGCCGGCGTCATGACGGACCGTCTCGGGCGGCGGCCCACGCTCCTCGTCGCCCAGGTCTCCACCGCCCTCTCCGTCGCCCTCCTCGGCTTCATGAAGGACCCCCTGGCCATCGCGGCCGTCGCCTTCCTCGTCGGCATGGCGAGCAACGCGTCCCGGCCCGCCGTCCAGGCGATGATGGCCGACATCGTCCGCCCCGAGGACCGGGTCAGGGCGTTCTCGCTCAACTACTGGGCCATCAACCTCGGGTTCGCCGTCTCCTCCGCGGGAGCGGGCTTCATCGCCGAGTTCAGCTACCTCGCCGGGTTCCTCATCGAAGCCGTCATGACCATGGTCTGCGCCATCGTCGTCTTCGCGAAGCTGCCGGAATCACGGCCCGTGCGCACCGCCCTGGAGAAGGAGTCGGAGCCGGACGTCGGCCTGGGGGCCGTCCTGCGCGACGGACGGTTCATGGGCGTCGTCGGCCTCTCCTTCCTCATCGCCCTGATCTTCCAGCAGGGCTCCGTGGGGCTGCCCGTCGCCATGGGCGAGGCCGGATTCACGCCCGCCGACTACGGCATGGCCATCGCCGTCAACGGCGTACTGATCGTCGCGCTCCAGATCCCCGTCACGCGCTTCATCGAACACCGCGACCCGCAGCGCCTGCTGGTCATCTCCGCACTGCTCGCCGGGTACGGCTTCGGGCTCACCGCCTTCGCCGGGTCCATCGGCGTCTTCGCCCTCACCGTCTGCGTCTGGACGCTGGCCGAGATCGTCAACGCCCCCACCCAGACCGGCCTTGTCGTCCGCCTCTCGCCGACCCACGGCAGGGGCCGCTACCAGGGCATGTACACCCTGTCGTGGGCCGTGGCCGCGCTCGTCGCCCCGCTGATGTCCGGCTTCGTGATCGACCGCTTCGGAGCGGAGTGGCTCTGGGGCATCTGCGCGGTCATCGGAACGGTCGCCGCGCTCGGCTACTGGTCGCTGATGCGGGGGCTTCCCACGGAAGAGGAGATGGCGGGCGCGGTGGTCATCCCGACCGCTCCGGCCGCTCCGGACGTACTCACCGCTCCGGCCGTACTGACCGCTCCGGCCACTCCGGCCGTACTCACCACTCCGGTGGCTCCGCCCGTCCCCGCGTCCGCCGAGTCCCCCGCGCCCGCCGACCTCCCCGCACGCCCATAACGCGCGCCGCGCCGAGCGCCGTTCCCGCTCGCCCCGCAATACCCGCGCGCGTGTGCGCCGTTGGTGCGCCCCTTCCAGTGGGCATGGAACGGGCATCAGGCAGTACGCCTTCGAGGAGGAGACCCATGGCTGAGTCCCCCGTCACCGAACCCGTCCCCGAGCAGCCGGCCGATGCGCCGGGCCTGCCCGCCCTCGTGCTTCTCGGCGCCTGCGGCTGCGGCTCGGGCTGTGGCTGTGGCTGTCAGTCGGGCGGACCGTGCCAGTGCGGCGGCTGCTGCGGCTGAGGAATCGAGCGCGCGAGCGCGCGAGCAGGGAAATGGGTGTGCCCCGTGCTGTCGGTAGGTACGACAGCACGG
>NZ_JBHUZJ010000166.1:0-1338 GCF_042667685.1 Streptomyces sp. NPDC057302
TGTGACGGGTGGTTGGTCGTTGTTTGAGAACTGCACAGTGGACGCGAGCATCTGTGGCCAAGTTTTTAAGGGCGCACGGTGGATGCCTTGGCACCAGGAACCGATGAAGGACGTGGGAGGCCACGATAGTCCCCGGGGAGTCGTCAACCAGGCTTTGATCCGGGGGTTTCCGAATGGGGAAACCCGGCAGTCGTCATGGGCTGTCACCCATACCTGAACACATAGGGTATGTGGAGGGAACGCGGGGAAGTGAAACATCTCAGTACCCGCAGGAAGAGAAAACAACCGTGATTCCGGGAGTAGTGGCGAGCGAAACCGGATGAGGCCAAACCGTATACGTGTGAGACCCGGCAGGGGTTGCGTGTGCGGGGTTGTGGGATCTCTCTTTCACAGTCTGCCGGCTGTGAGACGAGTCAGAAACCGTTGATGTAGGCGAAGGACATGCGAAAGGTCCGGCGTAGAGGGTAAGACCCCCGTAGTCGAAACATCAACGGCTCGTTTGAGAGACACCCAAGTAGCACGGGGCCCGAGAAATCCCGTGTGAATCTGGCGGGACCACCCGTTAAGCCTAAATATTCCCTGGTGACCGATAGCGGATAGTACCGTGAGGGAATGGTGAAAAGTACCGCGGGAGCGGAGTGAAATAGTACCTGAAACCGTGTGCCTACAAGCCGTGGGAGCGTCGCGCATTGAGTTTACTCAATGCGTCGTGACTGCGTGCCTTTTGAAGAATGAGCCTGCGAGTTTGCGGTGCGTTGCGAGGTTAACCCGTGTGGGGAAGCCGTAGCGAAAGCGAGTCCGAATAGGGCGATTTAGTAGCGCGCTCAAGACCCGAAGCGGAGTGATCTAGCCATGGGCAGGTTGAAGCGGCTGTAAGAGGTCGTGGAGGACCGAACCCACCAGGGTTGAAAACCTGGGGGATGACCTGTGGTTAGGGGTGAAAGGCCAATCAAACTCCGTGATAGCTGGTTCTCCCCGAAATGCATTTAGGTGCAGCGTCGTGTGTTTCTTGCCGGAGGTAGAGCACTGGATAGGCGATGGGCCCTACCGGGTTACTGACCTTAGCCAAACTCCGAATGCCGGTAAGTGAGAGCACGGCAGTGAGACTGTGGGGGATAAGCTCCATGGTCGAGAGGGAAACAGCCCAGAGCATCGACTAAGGCCCCTAAGCGTACGCTAAGTGGGAAAGGATGTGGAGTCGCAGAGACAACCAGGAGGTTGGCTTAGAAGCAGCCACCCTTGAAAGAGTGCGTAATAGCTCACTGGTCAAGTGATTCCGCGCCGACAATGTAGCGGGGCTCAAGCGTACCGCCGAAGTCGTGTCATTCCAGCATGTAC
>NZ_JBHUZJ010000166.1:1431-3298 GCF_042667685.1 Streptomyces sp. NPDC057302
TATAGGGCCAACGCCTGCTGGGATGGGTAGGGGAGCGTCGTGTGCCGGGTGAAGCTGCAGCGGAAGCTAGTGGTGGACGGTTCACGAGTGAGAATGCAGGCATGAGTAGCGATACATACGTGAGAAACGTGTGCGCCGATTGACTAAGGGTTCCTGGGTCAAGCTGATCTGCCCAGGGTAAGTCGGGACCTAAGGCGAGGCCGACAGGCGTAGTCGATGGATAACCGGTTGATATTCCGGTACCCGCTGTGAAGCGTCAAACATCGAGCCCATTAATGCTAAGGCCGTGAAGCCGTCCTGGAGCCTTCGGGCAAAGGGAAGTGGTGGAGCCGCCGACCCAAGGTGGTAGTAGGTGAGTGATGGGGTGACGCAGGAAGGTAGTCCAGCCCGGGCGATGGTAGTCCCGGGGTAAGGGTGTAGCCCGTCATCTAGGTAAATCCGGATGACATGAGGGTGAGACCTGATGCCGAGCCGATTGTGGTGAAGTGGATGATCCTATGCTGTCGAGAAAAGCCTCTAGCGAGTTTCATGGCGGCCCGTACCCTAAACCGACTCAGGTGGTCAGGTAGAGAATACCGAGGCGTTCGGGTGAACTATGGTTAAGGAACTCGGCAAAATGCCCCCGTAACTTCGGGAGAAGGGGGGCCATTCTTGGTGATCGGATTTACTCCGTGAGCTGGGGGTGGCCGCAGAGACCA
This sequence comes from Streptomyces sp. NPDC057302, assembly GCF_042667685.1. NCBI lineage: Bacteria > Bacillati > Actinomycetota > Actinomycetes > Kitasatosporales > Streptomycetaceae > Streptomyces > Streptomyces sp. NPDC057302. The sequence goes on from NZ_JBHUZJ010000166.1 coordinate 2,130, forward strand.
GCGAGAAGCGACTGTTTACTAAAAACACAGGTCCGTGCGAAGCCGTAAGGCGATGTATACGGACTGACGCCTGCCCGGTGCTGGAACGTTAAGGGGACCGGTTAGTGCACTTTCGGGTGTGCGAAGCTGAGAACTTAAGCGCCAGTAAACGGCGGTGGTAACTATAACCATCCTAAGGTAGCGAAATTCCTTGTCGGGTAAGTTCCGACCTGCACGAATGGCGTAACGACTTCTCGACTGTCTCAACCATAGGCCCGGTGAAATTGCACTACGAGTAAAGATGCTCGTTTCGCGCAGCAGGACGGAAAGACCCCGGGACCTTTACTACAGTTTGATATTGGTGTTCGGTTCGGCTTGTGTAGGATAGGTGGGAGACTTTGAAGCGGGCACGCCAGTGTTCGTGGAGTCAACGTTGAAATACCACTCTGGTCGTGCTGGATGTCTAACCTGGGTCCGTGATCCGGATCAGGGACAGTGTCTGATGGGTAGTTTAACTGGGGCGGTTGCCTCCTAAAGAGTAACGGAGGCGCCCAAAGGTTCCCTCAGCCTGGTTGGTAATCAGGTGTTGAGTGTAAGTGCACAAGGGAGCTTGACTGTGAGACCGACGGGTCGAGCAGGGACGAAAGTCGGGACTAGTGATCCGGCGGTGGCTTGTGGAAGCGCCGTCGCTCAACGGATAAAAGGTACCCCGGGGATAACAGGCTGATCTTCCCCAAGAGTCCATATCGACGGGATGGTTTGGCACCTCGATGTCGGCTCGTCGCATCCTGGGGCTGGAGTCGGTCCCAAGGGTTGGGCTGTTCGCCCATTAAAGCGGTACGCGAGCTGGGTTTAGAACGTCGTGAGACAGTTCGGTCCCTATCCGCTGTGCGCGTAGGAATATTGAGAAGGGCTGTCCCTAGTACGAGAGGACCGGGACGGACGAACCTCTGGTGTGCCAGTTGTCCTGCCAAGGGCATGGCTGGTTGGCTACGTTCGGAAAGGATAACCGCTGAAAGCATCTAAGCGGGAAGCCTGCTTCGAGATGAGTATTCCCACCCCCTTGAGGGGTTAAGGCTCCCAGTAGACGACTGGGTTGATAGGCCAGATCTGGAAGCCCGGTAACGGGTGGAGGTGACTGGTACTAATAGGCCGAGGGCTTGTCCTCAGTTGCTCGCGTCCACTGTGTT
>NZ_JBHUZJ010000167.1:0-3282 GCF_042667685.1 Streptomyces sp. NPDC057302
GGCTGAAACCCGTCAGCCCGTCCGGCGTTTGAGGACGAACTCGGCGAAGCCGGTGATGAGACGGCAACCAAGGCCCCCGCGCCAGCGGGTTTTCGGGAAGGGGCGGGGCTGGGGAAAGAAAAGACTCCGCCCCCCACCCGCACTCAACATGCAAACGGAGAGCACCATGCACGACGACCGCACCCTCATAGAAGCCCGCCTCAAGCGCGTCCTCGACGAGCGCATCCGCCCCGCCGTCTACCCCGATTCCGTCCCCCTGGACGTCGCCGTATGGACCGCCCCGGGCGAGCCCGTGCCCGTCGCGGAGGGCCTCGCGGCGCACCCCGAGCCGACCGAGGTCGGCGCGGCCTGGGGCGCCCCCTGGGCCACCAGCTGGTTCCGGGTGACCGGCACCGTGCCCCAGGAGTGGGCGGGGAAAACCGTCGAGGCCGTCCTCGACCTCGGCTTCGACGAGAACATGCCCGGCTTCCAGTGCGAGGGCCTGGTCTACCGCCCCGACGGCACCCCGGTGAAGGGCCTCAACCCCCGCAACCAGTGGGTACGGATCGCCGCCCCGGCAACCGGCGGCGAAGACGTCCACCTGCACATCGAGGCCGCGTCCAACCCCGTCATCCTCGACTACCACCCCTTCCTGCCCACCCAGCTCGGCGACAAGGAGACGGCCGGCAGCGAGCCCCAGTACAAGCTCGCCCGCATGGACCTCGCCGTCTTCGACGAGACCGTGTGGCAGCTCGTCATCGACCTCGAAGTGCTCGGCGAGCTGATGCAGGAGCTTCCCGAGGACTCCGGGCGCCGTTACGCCGTCGTACGCGCCATCGGCCGCGCCCTGGACGCCGTGGACCTCCAGGACGTGAACGGCTCGGCGCCCGCGGCCCGCGCCGAGCTCGAAGGCGTCCTGGCCACCCCCGCCGAGCCCTCGGCCCACCGCATCAGCGCCGTCGGCCACGCGCACATCGACTCCGCGTGGCTCTGGCCGCTGCGCGAGACGGTGCGCAAGGTCGCGCGTACGACGTCGAACATGACCGCGCTCATCGAGGACGAGCCCGACTTCGTCTTCGCCATGTCCCAGGCGCAGCAGTGGGCGTGGGTCAAGGAGCACCGCCCCGAGGTGTGGACGAAGGTCAAGAAGGCGGTCGCCGACGGGCGGTTCGTGCCCGCGGGCGGCATGTGGGTCGAGTCGGACACGAACATGCCGGGCTCGGAGGCGATGGCCCGTCAGTTCGTGCACGGCAAGCGGTTCTTCCTCGACGAGTTCGGCATCGAGAACGACGAGGCGTGGCTGCCCGACACCTTCGGTTTCGCGGCGGGGCTTCCGCAGATCATCAAGGCGGCCGGGTCCAAGTGGCTGCTCACCCAGAAGATCTCCTGGTCGCAGACCAACCGCTTCCCGCACCACACCTTCAACTGGGAAGGCATCGACGGCACCCGCATCTTCACGCACTTCCCGCCCGTCGACACCTACAACTGCTCGATGAAGGGCAGCGAGATCGCCCACGCGGCGAAGAACTTCAAGGACAAGGGAGTCGCCCGGCACTCGCTCGCCCCGACCGGCTGGGGCGACGGAGGCGGCGGCACCACCCGCGAGATGATCGCGAAGGCCGGACGCCTGCGTGACCTGGAGGGTTCGGCCACCGTCGAGTGGGAGACCCCCGCCGCCTTCTTCGAGAAGGCCGAGGCGGAGTACCCGAACGCCCCTGTCTGGGTGGGCGAGCTGTACCTGGAGCTGCACCGCGCCACCCTCACCAGCCAGGCGGGCACCAAGCAGGGCAACCGCCGCAGCGAGCATCTGCTGCGGGAGGCGGAGCTGTGGGCGGCGACGGCGGCCGTCCGGGCGGGCGAATCGGGCGAATTCGCTTATCCCTACGAGGAGTTGGACCGCATCTGGAAGACGGTGCTGCTCCACCAGTTCCACGACATCCTGCCCGGTTCGTCCATCGCCTGGGTGCACCGGGAGGCGCGCGCGACGTACGCGAAGGTCGCCGACGAGCTGAACGGCATCATCGACGCGGCCCAGCGCGCACTGGCGGGCGACGGCGGCTCGGGAACGCTCATCTTCAACTCCACCCCGCACACCCGCGACGGCGTCCCCGCGGGCGGCGCGCGCCCCGCCGCCATCGACGGCCAGTCCGCGATCGCCTCGCGCGCCGACGGCGGCTATGTCCTGGACAACGGTCTGCTGCGGGTCGAGATCGACGCCCGCGGGCTGATCGTCTCCGCGTACGACATCGTGGCCGACCGGGAGACCGTCGCGCCGGGCCAGGCGGCGAACCTGCCGCAGCTCCACGCCGACTTCCCGAACATGTGGGACGCGTGGGACGTCGACGAGTTCTACCGCAACACGGTCACCGATCTCACGGACGCGGACACGGTCGAGCCCGCGCAGGGCGGTGCCTCGGTCCGTGTCGTACGCAGCTTCGGCGACTCGCGGCTCACGCAGGTGCTGTCCCTGACGCCCGGCTCCACGCGCCTGGACATCGACACGGAGGTCGACTGGCACGAGACGGAGAAGTTCCTGAAGCTGGCGTTCCCGCTGGACATCCACGCGGAGCGGTACGCGTCGGAGACGCAGTTCGGCCACTTCTACCGGGCCACGCACACCAACACGAGCTGGGAGGCCGCCAAGTTCGAGGCGTGCAACCACCGCTTCGTGCACATGGAGGAGCCCGGGTGGGGCGTCGCCCTGGTCAACGACTCGACGTACGGCCATGACGTGACGCGCACGGTGCGCGCGTCGGACGCCGGTACGACCACGACGGTGCGTGCCTCGCTGCTCCGTGCCCCGCGCTTCCCCGACCCCGAGACGGACCAGGGCGTCCACCGCTTCCGGCACGCGCTGGTCCCGGGGGCCGGGATCGGCGACGCGGTGCGCGAGGGCTACCGGATCAACCTGCCCGAGCGGCGGATCGCGGGCGGCGGCGCCGAGGTGGCCCCGCTGGTGACGGTCGACAACGACGCCGTCGTCGTCACCGCGCTCAAGCTCGCCGACGACGGCAGCGGCGACGTCGTCGTCCGCTTCCACGAGTCGCGCGGCGGGCGCGCGAAGGCGACCCTGGCGGCGGGCTTCGCGGTCGGCTCGGTCGAGGTGACGGACCTGCTTGAGCGGCCCCTCGCGGACGCCGTGGCACCGGACTACTCGGTCGAGGGTGTCGCGCTGACGCTGCGGCCGTTCGAGCTGGTGACGCTGCGGCTGACGCGGGCGTGACGGCCGGATGAGCCAAGCTGAGCTGAGTAGAGGCGGCGAACGCGTGGGAGCCGGACGGGCCGGTGGTCGGCGACACGACC
>NZ_JBHUZJ010000168.1:0-3279 GCF_042667685.1 Streptomyces sp. NPDC057302
ATTGCAACCCTCCCGCACCCCTCACCGTCTCTAGGGGAAGATTCGCGCAGCACCCCAGACGGAGAGGCCGGCCTTGGACAGCGCAACCGCAGCGAGGACGGCGCCCCACGAGGACTGGCCCGAGCCGCACGCGAAGAGGCGCCCCCGCCACCGCCCCTCCGCCGGGCTGGCGGGTTTCCTGCTGGCAGGCGTCACCGCCATCCTCGGCTTCCGGATCGCGGACTCCGACGGCGTCACCCCCGTGCCCCAGCTCCTCGCCTTCCTCCCCCTCCTCCTCGCCCCGGCCGTCGCCGCCCTCCTCCTCGCCGCACTCGCCCGCTGGCGCCTGGGCCTCGTCTGGGGAGTCCTCGCGCTCGGCGCCGTCGCCTGGTTCCTGGAGCCGTACGGCAAGACCGACGCGCCCGACGGCCCCGCGGTCGCCGACGTCCGCGTCATGGCGTCGAACGTGGAGTTCGGCCAGGGGACCCAGGGCCTGGTCAAGGCGGTCCGCAAGGAGAAACCCGACCTCCTCTTCGTCCCGGAGTGCGACTACACCTGCTCGGACACCCTGCGCGACGAACTGCCCCGCTCCGACTACCCCTACCGCACCGCCAGCGAGGCAGGCGGCGCCGAAGGTTCGGTGATCGTCAGCAAGCTGCCGCTGAAGAAGGCGAGCGGCGTCGCGGGCACGCTGGGCATGCCCGGAGCCGTGGCCGAGCTGAGGAACGGCCACCAGGTCCGCGTCCAGCTCGCCCACCCCATGCCGCCGCTGCCCAAGCAACTCGGCACCTGGCGCACGGAACTGGCCGCCCTGCGCGACTACGCCGCCGAGGGCAGGCACGCGCACCGGTCGACCATCGTCGCGGGCGACTTCAACGCCACCCAGGACCACGCGGCCTTCCGCGACCTCCTGGACACCGGCGGCGTGCGCGACGCCGCGGCCCTCTCCGGTTCCGCCCGCACCGCCAGCTGGCCCGCCGACCTCATGTCGCCGCTCGGCACCCAGATCGACCACGTCCTCGCCACCCCGGACTTCTCGGCGAAGGACGCGCGCTTCCTGGACATCGGCGACACGGACCACCGGGCACTGGTGGTGGACCTGACACTCCACGAGCCGAACCGCTGAATCCGGTGAACCGCAGGTCAGGGCAGGCAGAGCGGCAACAAGGACGGCAATAATGGCCGCATGCCCCGCCGCGACCCACCCGCACCACCGGGCCCCCTGAGCGCCCTCGCCCCACCTCCCTGGCTGGTCAGGACGCTCAAACCGCAGGCGGCGCCGATCCCGTGGGCGGCGGTGGCGCGCGCGTCCGTCGCCCTGGCACTGCCCCTCCTCATCGGCCTTGCGGCGGGGCAGCCCGCGTACGGCGCGCTCGCGTCCATGGGCGCGCTCTCCGGAGTCATCGGCGACACGGCCGACGCGTACCGCATGCGGATCTTCAACATCGCGGTCCCGCAGCTCTTCGGCGCGCTCGGCGTCACCATCGGCTCGCTCGTCTTCGGGCACGGCTGGATCGCGGTCGGCGTCATCACGCTGGTCGCGCTCGTCTCCGGGATGATGTCCACGATCGGCGCCGTGGCGTCCGTGTCCGGCCTGCTCCTGCTGCTCAACTCCGTGGTGGGGGCGGGGCTGCCCATGCCGGGAGAGTGGTGGCTGGCCCCGGCCCTGATGACGGGCGGCGGCCTCCTCGTCCTCACGCTGGCCCTCCTCGCCTGGCCCTTCCGCTCGGGCATCCCGGAGCGGGCCGCCGTCGCGGCGACCTACCGCAGCGTGGCGGCGCTGCTCGAAGCGGCGGGCACGCAGCGGTACGACGAGGCACGCGCGGCGGTCACCACATCCCTGAACCAGTCGTACGACCTCGTCCTCGCCCGCCGCACCCGCGCGCACGGCCGCAACCCCGATCTGGTGCACCTGATCGCCCAGTTGAACGCGATCACGCCGGTGGTCGAGGCCGCGCCCGCCGCGCACCAGTGCGGGGTTCCGATGCCGCCGGAGTTCCCGGCGGAGGTGCGGCGCCTGGCGGACGCGGTGGCGGCACCGCGGGACGCGGGGGTCCCCGCCCCCGTGCTCCCCGAGCCGCCGGACCCCTCGGCCGACGCGGTCGACCACGCCCTGCGGCACGTGGCGGAGCTCCTCAACGACGCCGACCCGCACGGAATCGTGCACATCAAGGACGACCCCGCCGCCCCCTCCGCCCCCTCCGACCGCCTGGGCCGCCCCGCCGCCCTGCGCGTACGAGCCCGCAGAGCGGCCCGCAACGTCCTCCTCTCCAGCGCGTCCTGGCGCTACGGCCTGCGCCTCGCTCTCTGCATCGGCATCGCGCAGTCGCTGGTGTCCCTGATCGACGTGCCCCGCTCGTACTGGGTGGCGCTCACCGTCACGTTCGTCATGAAGCCCGACTTCGGCTCGGTCTTCTCGCGGGCGATGCTGCGGGCGCTGGGCACGGCGGCGGGCCTCGTGGTGGCGGCAGCGGTCCTGTCCGAGGTCCCGCGAGGCTGGTGGGACGTTCCGGTGATGCTGGTCCTGGCGGCCCTGATCCCGGCGCTCACGACACGCGGCTACGGCTTCCAGACGGCCGCGATCACCCCGGTGATCCTGCTCCTGTCCGACGTCCTGAACCACCAGGGCTTCGGCCTCGTCGTGCCACGCCTGGTCGACAGCCTGATCGGCTGTGCGATCTCGATGGTGGCGGGGTACTTGCTCTGGCCGGAGAGCTGGCACACCCGGATCGGCGACCGCCTCGCCGACGCGGTGGCCGACACGGCGTCGTACGTCGAGAGCGCGTTCGGCACCGCGGTGGACGCGGCGGGGCGGGCACGGATGAGGCGGGGCCTGTACCGGGACCTCTCGGTCATCCGCACGGAGTTCCAGCGCGCCCTGACGGAACCGCCTCCGATGGGGGCGAGGGCTGCGGCGTGGTGGCCGCTGGTGATCGCCGTCGAGCGGATCGTGGACGCGACGACCGCGGCGGCGGTGCGGATTCGGCATGGGGCGGGGGCGCCGACGTTGACCGAGGTGGGGGAGGTGGGGCGGCAGCTTCGGGAGTTGGCGGAGGGGTTGCGGGGCGCGGAGACGCTGGAGGAGGTCCCGACGTCGTTCACCGGCCCCCAGGACAGCGTCCTGGAGCCGCTCCGCCAGGAGGTGGTCGCTGCGCGGGCGATTGCTTCGCCGCGGGGGTGAGGTTCGGGCGTTCCCTGCGGGGCTCTCCCCAATCCCGCCCCTTCCCGAAACCAAGGGGCTCCGCCCCCTGGACCCCCTTCAAGATGTCCTCAAACGCCGGACGGGCTGGACTCTCAGCC
>NZ_JBHUZJ010000169.1:0-3038 GCF_042667685.1 Streptomyces sp. NPDC057302
GGCGGGGGGGGGGGTGCGGGGGGGGGGGGGGGGGGGGGGGGGGGGGGGGGTGGTTGCTTTGTTTTTTTTTTTTTCTCGCGCTGGTGGTGGTTTTTTATAAACTCCAACCCCCCCCCCCCCCACCGCTGTGACCGCTATGACACGTCAACGGGCGCTTCAGAGCTCCAGCTTGAAGCCCACATGTGAAGCCGTGAACCCGAGCCGCTCATAGAAACGGCGGGCGTCGGTACGGGTGGCGTCCGAGGTCAGCTGCACCAACTGGCAGTTCTGGCGGCGGGATTCATCGACGGCCCACGTGATGAACTGAGTGCCGAGACCGCTGCCGCGCTCGTCCGCGTGAATGCGTACGCCCTCGATGATCGACCGCGTCGCGCCCTTGCGGGACAGGCCCGGAACGATCGTGAGCTGGAGTGTGCCGACGACGCGTTCCTCGCGCACGGCGACGACCAGGTGCTGGTTCGGGTCTCCGGCAAGGCGTTCGAACGCGGCGAGGTACGGGGTGAGGTCGTCCGGCGACTCGCGGGTGCTGCCCAGGGGGTCGTCGGCGAGCATCTCCACGATGGCGGGGATGTCGTCGGCGACCGCAGGGCGTATCTCAAGATCTCCCATGAGGATCAGCTTATGCAGCCACCTGCCCGCAGGGCAGGCCACTGCGACCACGGGCGTCCTACGCCGGTACGCGCACCGCTTCCACGGCCCTGACCAGCGGGGTGAGCTCCGGGTTCAGGGCTGCCTCGTCGAGCGCCTCGCGCAGCGCGGCGTCATTGGTGGGGCGGGCCTCGGCGAGGAGCGCCGTGCCCGACTCGCTGACGTCCGTGTAGATGCCGCGGCGATCGGTGGGGCACAGATAGCGGGAGAGCAGCCCACGGTCTTCAAGCCGGGTGACCAGGCGTGTGGTGGCGCTCTGGCTGAGGACGACGGCGTCGGCGACCTGCTTCATCTGCAGATGGCCCCCCTCCCCGTCGTGCTGGCGGCTGAGGACATCGAGCAGGGAGTACTCGCGCACGCTCAGGCCGTGCTTGGCCTGCAGGGCGCGCTCGATGTGGGTCTCGATCTTCCCGTGGAGCAGGGAGAGCGCGCACCAGCCCTGCGCAAGGGCGGTCAGTGCGGGGTCCGTCGCTGTCATGGCTCTTGTTCCTCCGTCCCGGAGCGGCTGAGGACCAGGATAGTCCACCCACGCAATATCCGGCGGTTGCAAGTAACCCGCGTGTGCAATTATTGTGGACGCTAGCTAAGCGCACCTGCAACCGTCTGGAAGGTAGAACCATGCCTCTCGCGCTACTGGCCCTCGCGATCGGGGCCTTCGGAATCGGGACCACAGAGTTCGTGATCATGGGTCTGCTCCCTGAGGTCGCGGGTGACTTCGGCGTCTCCATCCCCACGGCCGGTCTCCTCGTGACCGGCTACGCACTCGGTGTCGTACTCGGCGCTCCCCTGATGACCGTTCTCGGCACCCGCATCTCGCGCAAGCGGATGCTGATGCTGCTCATGGGCCTGTTCATCGCGGGCAACCTGCTCTCCGCGGTGGCCCCGGTCTTCGGCGTCATGCTGGCCGGCCGTGTGGTCGCCTCGCTCGCCCACGGCGCCTTCTTCGGCATCGGATCGGTCGTCGCGGCCGAACTGGTCACCCCGCAGAAGAAGGCCGGAGCCATCGCCATGATGTTCACGGGCCTCACCGTGGCCAACGTGGTCGGTGTACCGCTCGGCACGCTCGTCGGGCAGACCCTCGGCTGGCGCGTCACCTTCGCCGTCGTCGCGGGCCTCGGCGTCATCGGCCTGGTCGGCATCGCCAAGCTCGTCCCGGACCTGCCCAAGCCCGAAGGCGTACGGCTGCGCCATGAGCTGGCCGCGTTCCGCAACGTCCAGGTGCTGCTCGCCATGGCGATGACGATCCTCGGCTTCGGCGGTGTCTTCGCCGCCGTCACCTACCTCGCCCCGATGATGACGGACGTCGCCGGTTACGCGGACTCCTCCGTGACCTGGCTTCTCGTCCTCTTCGGCCTCGGCATGGTCGCGGGCAACCTGATCGGCGGAAAGTTCGCCGACCGTGCCCTGATGCCGCTGCTCTACATCTCGTTGAGCTCGCTGGCCATCGTGCTCGCCCTCTTCACCCTCACCGCGCACAACAAGATCGCCGCAGCCGTGACCATCACACTGATCGGCGCCCTGGGCTTCGCCACCGTGCCGCCGCTGCAGAAGCGGGTGCTCGACCAGGCCTCAGGTGCGCCCACGCTCGCCTCGGCCATGAACATCGGCGCCTTCAACCTCGGCAACGCGCTCTCGGCCTGGCTCGGCGGCCTCGTGATCTCCGCGGGCCTCGGCTACACCGCCCCGAACTGGGTGGGCGCGGTACTCGCGGGCTCCGCGCTCGTCCTGGCCGTCGTCTCGGCCGCCCTTGAGCGCCGCTCGGCCGCTCCCAGCCTGATCGTCGCGGGCGTGTCCCCCGCCGAGCAGGCGGCGCCCGTCCACCACTGAGCCAGCTCTCCCTCAATCCAACTCCCCCCATAAGCACCACCGCACTAGGAGAACCTCATGAGCACCACCACCCCCGCCGTCGCCCCGCTGACCACTCAGGACGCCGAGGCACTCGTCACCGCGGCCCGCCGCGCCGCCGAGGCGGCCGACGTCACGGTCAGCGTCACCGTCCTCGACGCGGGCGGCCATCTGCTCGCCTTCCAGCGCGACGACCGGGCCGTGCTGATCTCCGGCGAGACCAGCACCCGCAAGGCGTACACGGCGCTCCAGCTCAACGCCCCGACCGCCGACCTCGTCGACCTGGTCAAGCCCGAAGGCCCCTTCCACACCCTGCCTACCGCCCTCGACCGGCCGCTGCTCTTCATCGCCGGCGGCGTCCCGGTCCACCGTGACGGCCGTCTGATCGGCGCCATCGGTGTCGGCGGCGGGGCGCCCGAGCAGGACCACGGGTTCGCCACGGCGGCCGTGGAGACCCTCGCGTAGGACGACACCGCAGGTCCGACACCGCGCGCGGACACGACGAAGGCCCGCCCTCATCTACCGGAAGCCAACCGGTAGATGAG
>NZ_JBHUZJ010000170.1:0-3037 GCF_042667685.1 Streptomyces sp. NPDC057302
GTGCTGTCGGTAGGTACGACAGCACGGGGCACACCCATTTCCCTGCTTATCCCGGGCGGCGAAAGGCTCAGGCGCCTTCCACCGGCGCCCCCGTCTGCTGCATCTCGTCCGCGTGCTCACCCGTGACCAGGTAGACGACCCGCTTCGCCACCGAGACCGCGTGGTCGGCGAAACGCTCGTAGTAGCGGCCCAGGAGCGTCACGTCCACGGCCGTCTCGATGCCGTGCTTCCAGCGGTCGTCCATCAGGTGCTGGAAGAGCGTCCGGTGCAGCAGGTCCATCTCGTCGTCGTCCTGCTCCAGCTGGAGCGCCAGGTCGACGTCCTTCGTGATGATGACCTCCGCCGCCTTGGCCATGAGCCGCTGCGCCAGCTGCCCCATCTCCAGGATGGTCGCGTGCAGGTCGTGCGGAACGGCCGACGCCGGGAACCGCAGCCTGGCCAGCTTGGCGACGTGCTGGGCGAGGTCGCCCGAGCGCTCCAGGTCGGCGCTCATCCGCAGCGAGGTGACGACGATGCGCAGGTCCGTGGCGACCGGCTGCTGCCGCGCGAGCAGGGCTATCGCGCGCGCCTCCAGCTCGTGCTGGAGATCGTCGACCTTCTGGTCACCGGCGATCACGCTCTCCGCCAGCTTCAGGTCGGCGTCGAGCATGGCCGTCGTGGCGCGCCCGATCGCGGACCCGACCAGACGGGCCATCTCGACCAGGCCCTCGCCGATCGAGTCAAGTTCCTCGTGGTACGCGTCCCGCATGTGGATGTCCCTCTCTAGTACGTCCCGGGGGGTGACCCCCACGCTCCCACGGTGCGGGTCCGACGCATCCGTTTCCGACATCCTGGGTGAACCGCCCCCGTCACCGAGGTGAACTGTGGGCGACGTGCAGCGCCCTGTCCGGAGCGGCTCCCGCCAGGACCGGAGTAACCCGTTCGGCCGAAGTGAACCACCACCGTCCCCACGGTGAACTCTGGGCGACGAGTGTTCGAGTGCGCACCCGTATGGCTGTGGTCCGTGCGTAAAGGGCGCATAACCTGGGGGCATGGACGTGAACGCGGCGGTCGCCGCAGCGGCAGCGATCGCCGGGGTGTGCACCGGTGTCATCGCCATGCTGGCGTTCCGCTGGAGCGAGCGCGACCTGAAACGCCCCACCCGGACCTCCCTGCACACAGACCCCGTACTGCCACCGGGCGTCGACACGGTTCTCTCCGTGCTCCGCTCGTCCGCCGTCGTCCTCGACGAGGCGGACAGCGTGGTCAAGGCCAGCTCGGCGGCGTACGCCCTGGGACTGGTCCGCGGCGGCAAGCTCGCCGTGGAGCCCATGCTCCAGATGGCGCGCGACACCCGGCGCGACGGCGAGATACGCCAGGTCGAGCTCGACCTGCCACGCCGCGGCACCGGCCGGGGCGAGGCCCTCGCCGTCTCCGCACGCGTGGCCCCCCTCGGCTCCCGCCTGGTGCTGCTCCTCGTGGAGGACCTCACCGAGGCCCGCCGCATCGAAGCCGTACGACGCGACTTCGTCGCGAACGTGAGCCATGAGCTCAAGACCCCGGTAGGCGCGCTCTCCCTCCTCTCCGAGGCCGTCATGGACGCCTCGGACGACCCCGAGGCCGTCGAGCGCTTCGCGGGCCGCATGCAGATCGAGGCGACCCGCCTGACCAGCCTCGTCCAGGAGCTCATCGACCTCTCCCGGGTCCAGAACGACGATCCCCTGGAGGACGCCGAACCCGTCCGTGTCGATGAACTGGTGGCGGAGGCGATCGACCGCAGCCGTCACCAGGCCTCGCACAAACAGATCACCATGGCCGCGGGCGGCACCGCCGACCTGCAGATATGGGGCAACCGCGGCCAGCTCGCCGCGGCGCTCGGCAACCTCGTCGAGAACGCCGTGAACTACTCGCCCGCCCGCACCCGCGTCGGCATCGCCGCCCGCCGGGTCACCGCGCCCGGGGGAGACCTCATCGAGGTGGCCGTCACCGACCAGGGGATCGGCATCTCCGACAAGGACAAGGACCGCATCTTCGAGCGCTTCTACCGGGTGGACCCGGCCCGCTCCCGGGCCACCGGCGGCACCGGCCTCGGCCTCGCCATCGTCAAACACGTGGCCGCCTCGCACGGCGGGGAGGTCACCGTGTGGAGCTCCGAGGGACAGGGCTCCACCTTCACCCTGCGGCTGCCCGAAGCAGCCGCCAACCGCGACCGCGGATCCGGTCACGGCGGAGACGGCAGCGAAGCCGACACCGCACGGCCCGACGAGACCACTGCGTACGAACCCATTCCTGCCCCGGAGGTCCTTCCGTGACCCGAGTGCTCGTCGTCGAGGACGAGGAATCCTTCAGCGACGCCCTGTCCTACATGCTCCGCAAAGAGGGCTTCGAGGTCGCCATCGCGGCCACCGGCCCGGACGGACTCGACGAGTTCGAGCGCAACGGCGCCGATCTCGTCCTGCTCGACCTGATGCTGCCGGGCCTGCCCGGCACGGAGGTCTGCCGCCAGCTGCGCAGCCGTTCCAACGTCCCGGTGATCATGGTCACCGCCAAGGACAGCGAGATCGACAAGGTGGTCGGCCTCGAAATAGGAGCCGACGACTACGTGACGAAGCCCTTCTCGTCACGCGAGCTCGTGGCCCGCATCCGCGCGGTCCTGCGCCGCCGCGGCGAGCCCGAGGAGGTCGCCCCGCAGGCCCTGGAGGCCGGCCCCGTCCGCATGGACGTGGACCGCCACGTGGTGACGGTCTCCGGCTCCAAGGTCGACCTGCCGCTGAAGGAGTTCGACCTCCTGGAGATGCTCCTGCGCAACGCGGGCCGCGTCCTGACCCGCATGCAGCTCATCGACCGCGTCTGGGGCGCGGACTACGTGGGGGACACCAAGACCCTCGACGTCCACGTCAAGCGGCTGCGCGCCAAGATCGAACCGGACCCGGGCGCGCCGCGCTACCTGGTGACGGTGCGGGGCCTCGGCTACAAGTTCGAGCCGTAGCCGACCCCCCGGTAGACGCCCGCGGACGCCGCGGACACACGAGAGGGCGGGAACCCGGCACCGGGTTCC
>NZ_JBHUZJ010000171.1:0-3005 GCF_042667685.1 Streptomyces sp. NPDC057302
ACGACGACTGCGGAGTGGGCGATGGTGGGGTGGCGATCCAGGACGGCGGCGATCTCGCCGGGTTCGATGCGGAAGCCGCGGACCTTGACCTGGTCATCGGCGCGGCCCATGTATTCGAGCTCTCCGGCCGCGTTCCAGCGGACGAGGTCGCCGGTGCGGTACATGCGCTCGCCGGGCTCCCCGAACGGGCAGGCCACGAAGCGCTCACCGGTCAGAGCCGGACGCCCCAGATAACCCCGCGCCAGACCGTCACCCGCCAGGTAGAGCTCGCCGACGACACCGGCGGGCACCGGACGCAGGCCCGAACCGAGCACGTACACCCGGGTGTTGGCGATGGGGCGGCCGATCGGCGCGGAGACGGCGCCGGTCAGCGGGGAGCTCAGGGTGGCGCACACGGTCGACTCGGTCGGGCCGTACGCGTTGAGCATCCGACGCCCGGCCGACCAGCGTGCGGTCACCTCGGGCGGGCAGGCCTCGCCACCGGTGATCAGACCGCGCAGCGTGGGTACGCGATCCGGGTCCAGGGTGGCGACGAAGGCGGGCGGCAGCATGGCGTGCGTGACCCGCTCGGCGGCCATGAGCCGCACCACGGCGTCACCGATGACCTGCTCCGGGCGCGGCACGACCAGGGCCGCACCTGCCAGCAGGGTCATGGCGAGCTCGCAGGCCGATGCGTCGAAACTGAGCGAGGCGAACTGGAGCACCCTCGACGCGCCGTCGACGCCCAGCGACTCCTGATGGGAGAGGGCGAGACTCGCCAGCCCGTGGTGCGTGACCAGAACGCCCTTGGGCGTACCGGTGGAGCCCGAGGTGTAGACGATGTACGCCGGGTGATCGGTGCGCAGCGCGAACAGCCGGTCGGCGTCGGTCAGGGCGAGCGCGGGGAAGGCGGCGAGCTCGGCGGCGGCCTCTGGCCCGTCGAGATGCCAGCGCGGCACGGAGTCCGGGACGCGCCGGCCCGCGTCGCCCACGGTCAGCAGGCCCATGGGCGTGGCGTCCGCGCACATGTAGGCGGCACGCTCGGCCGGGTAGTCCGGATCGATGTTCAGATACGCCGCGCCCGCCTTGACCACCGCGAGGACGGCCACGACGAGCTCCGCCGAGCGCGGGATGGCGAGGGCCACCACCGTTTCGGGCCGGACACCGCGGCTGACGAGCAGGCGGGCAAGGCGGTTCGCCCGCGCGTCGAGTTCGGCGTAGCTGAGGGTGGTGCCGTCGTGGATGACGGCGTCGGCGTCCGGGGTGCGGGCGGCCTGGGCCTCGAAGAGGGCGGGCAGGGTGCCGTGCGAGACCGGGACGGCGGTGTCGTTCCACTCCGCGAGGACCTGCTGCCGCTCGTCCGGGCCGAGGAGTTCGACCCGGCTGACCGGGACGTCGGGTTCGGCGACGACGGCACGCAACAGGCTTTCCAGGCGACGGGCGAGACCCGCGGCGGTGCCGGTGTCGAACAGGTCACCGCTGAACTCGAGCAGGCCGTGCATCCCGCCAATTCCGGGCCGCTCACGCAAGCTGAACACCAGGTCGAACTTGGCGACACCGGTGTCCACGGGCTCGGCCCCGATGGTGAGACCGGGCAGTTCGAGGGTCGTCTCCGGGGTGTTCTGGAAGACCAGCATCACCTGGAAGAGGGGGTGTCGTGCGCGGGATCGGGTCGGGTTGACGAGTTCGACGAGGCGCTCGAAGGGGATGTCCTGGTGGGCGTAGGCGTCGAGGTCGGTGGACCGGACGCGGGAGATCAGCTCACGGAAGGTGGGCTGTCCGGAGACATCGGTACGCAGGACGAGGGTGTTGGTGAAGAAGCCGATGAGGTCGTCGAGTGCTTCGTCGGTGCGTCCGGCGATGGGGCTGCCGATGGGGATGTCGTCCCCGGCACCCAGCCGGTTGAGCAGGGCCGCGAGGGCGGCTTGTACGACCATGAAGACGGACGAGGACGACTCACGGGCGAACGCCACGAGCTGCTCGTGCAGTTCGCCGTCCCAGTCCAGCGCGACCATGCCGCCGTCGTGGCTGGCGACCGCGGGGCGGGGCCGGTCGGTGGGCAGTTCGAGCTCTTCGGGGAGGGCGGCGAGGTTGGAGCGCCAGTAGTCGAGCTGGGCGTGCGCGATGCTGTCCGACGCGGTTTCGTCGCCGAGGAGTTGGCGTTGCCAGAGGGCGTAGTCGGCGTACTGGACCGGTAGGGGCTGCCAGTTCGGGGCGGTGCCTTCGACGCGCGCCGCGTAGGCCGTGCCGAGGTCGTTGGCGAGGGGCCCCATGGACCAGCCGTCGCCCGCGATGTGGTGCAGGACCAGCGAGAGCACATGCTCGTTCGTGCCCACTGTGAACAGGGCGGCACGGACTGGGAGTTCGCGGGCCAGATCAAAGCCGCCCGTCATCTCCTGACGCAGCGCCGAACGCAGTTCCGCCTCGTCGGATACGGCGGCCTGCCGGATGGGCACGTACGCCGCTTCGGTGCCGACGACGCTCTGGTGGGCTTCGCCGTCGGTGTCGGGGAAGACGGTGCGCAGTGATTCGTGCCGGGCGATGACGTCGCCGAGCGCGGCCTGGAGTGCCTCGTGGTCGAGGGTGCCGGTGAGGCGCAGGGCGAGCGGCATGTTGTAGAGGGCGCCCGCGCTCTCCAGGCGGTTGAGGAACCACAGGCGGCGCTGGGCGAAGGACAGCGGCACGGCGTCCGGACGCGGCTGCTTCGTCAGCGCGGGCCGGGCCGTGTCGGTTTCGGCGGAGGCGGTGGCGGCTGCGAGTCCGGCCACGGTGGGCGTCTCGAAGAGTGCGCTCAGGGGCAGTTCGATGCCCAGGACGGAACGTACGCGGCTGACGAGGCGGGTGGCGAGCAGTGAGTGTCCGCCGAGGTTGAAGAAGTTGTCGTCGATGCCGACCTGCTGGGCGCCGAGGATCTCGGCGAAGAGGCCGCACAGGACTTCTTCGCGCGGGGTGCGCGGGGCGCGGCCTGCCACGACGGCGGTGAAGTCGGGTGCGGGCAGGGCGCGTCGGTCCAGCTTGCCGTTCGG
>NZ_JBHUZJ010000172.1:0-2425 GCF_042667685.1 Streptomyces sp. NPDC057302
GTGTGACGGGTGGTTGGTCGTTGTTTGAGAACTGCACAGTGGACGCGAGCATCTGTGGCCAAGTTTTTAAGGGCGCACGGTGGATGCCTTGGCACTAGGAGCCGATGAAGGACGGGACTAACACCGATATGCTTCGGGGAGCTGTAAGCAAGCTTTGATCCGGAGATTTCCGAATGGGGAAACCCACCACTCGTAATGGAGTGGTATCCATATCTGAATTCATAGGATATGAGAAGGCAGACCCGGGGAACTGAAACATCTAAGTACCCGGAGGAAGAGAAAGCAAATGCGATTTCCTGAGTAGCGGCGAGCGAAACGGAACATAGCCCAAACCAAGAGGCTTGCCTCTTGGGGTTGTAGGACACTCTGTACGGAGTTACAAAGGAACGAGGTAGATGAAGAGGTCTGGAAAGGCCCGCCATAGGAGGTAACAGCCCTGTAGTCAAAACTTCGTTCTCTCCTGAGTGGATCCTGAGTACGGCGGAACACGTGAAATTCCGTCGGAATCCGGGAGGACCATCTCCCAAGGCTAAATACTCCCTAGTGACCGATAGTGAACCAGTACCGTGAGGGAAAGGTGAAAAGCACCCCGGAAGGGGAGTGAAAGAGATCCTGAAACCGTGTGCCTACAAGTAGTCAGAGCCCGTTAACGGGTGATGGCGTGCCTTTTGTAGAATGAACCGGCGAGTTACGATCCCGTGCAAGGTTAAGCAGAAGATGCGGAGCCGCAGCGAAAGCGAGTCTGAATAGGGCGCATGAGTACGTGGTCGTAGACCCGAAACCAGGTGATCTACCCATGTCCAGGGTGAAGTTCAGGTAACACTGAATGGAGGCCCGAACCCACGCACGTTGAAAAGTGCGGGGATGAGGTGTGGGTAGGGGTGAAATGCCAATCGAACCTGGAGATAGCTGGTTCTCTCCGAAATAGCTTTAGGGCTAGCCTCAAGGTAAGAGTCTTGGAGGTAGAGCACTGATTGGACTAGGGGCCCCTACCGGGTTACCGAATTCAGTCAAACTCCGAATGCCAATGACTTATCCTTGGGAGTCAGACTGCGAGTGATAAGATCCGTAGTCAAAAGGGAAACAGCCCAGACCGCCAGCTAAGGTCCCAAAGTATACGTTAAGTGGAAAAGGATGTGGAGTTGCTTAGACAACCAGGATGTTGGCTTAGAAGCAGCCACCATTTAAAGAGTGCGTAATAGCTCACTGGTCGAGTGACTCTGCGCCGAAAATGTACCGGGGCTAAACGTATCACCGAAGCTGCGGACTGTTCTTCGAACAGTGGTAGGAGAGCGTTCTAAGGGCTGTGAAGCAAGACCGGAAGGACTGGTGGAGCGCTTAGAAGTGAGAATGCCGGTATGAGTAGCGAAAGAGGGGTGAGAATCCCCTCCACCGAATGCCTAAGGTTTCCTGAGGAAGGCTCGTCCGCTCAGGGTTAGTCGGGACCTAAGCCGAGGCCGAAAGGCGTAGGCGATGGACAACAGGTTGATATTCCTGTACCACCTCTTCACCGTTTGAGCAATGGGGGGACGCAGGAGGATAGGGTAAGCGCGGTATTGGATATCCGCGTCCAAGCAGTTAGGCTGGGAAATAGGCAAATCCGTTTCCCATAAGGCTGAGCTGTGATGGCGAGCGAAATATAGTAGCGAAGTTCCTGATTCCACACTGCCAAGAAAAGCCTCTAGCGAGGTGAGAGGTGCCCGTACCGCAAACCGACACAGGTAGGCGAGGAGAGAATCCTAAGGTGATCGAGAGAACTCTCGTTAAGGAACTCGGCAAAATGACCCCGTAACTTCGGGAGAAGGGGTGCTCTGTTAGGGTGCAAGCCCGAGAGAGCCGCAGTGAATAGGCCCAGGCGACTGTTTAGCAAAAACACAGGTCTCTGCGAAGCCGTAAGGCGAAGTATAGGGGCTGACGCCTGCCCGGTGCTGGAAGGTTAAGAGGAGCGCTTAGCGTAAGCGAAGGTGCGAATTGAAGCCCCAGTAAACGGCGGCCGTAACTATAACGGTCCTAAGGTAGCGAAATTCCTTGTCGGGTAAGTTCCGACCCGCACGAAAGGCGCAACGATCTGGGCACTGTCTCAACGAGAGACTCGGTGAAATTATAGTACCTGTGAAGATGCAGGTTACCCGCGACAGGACGGAAAGACCCCGTGGAGCTTTACTGCAGCCTGATATTGAATGTTGGTACAGCTTGTACAGGATAGGTAGGAGCCTTGGAAACCGGAGCGCCAGCTTCGGTGGAGGCATCGGTGGGATACTACCCTGGCTGTATTGACCTTCTAACCCGCCGCCCTTATCGGGCGGGGAGACAGTGTCAGGTGGGCAGTTTGACTGGGGCGGTCGCCTCCTAAAAGGTAACGGAGGCGCCCAAAGGTTCCCTCAGAATGGTTGGAAATCATTCGCAGAGTGTAAAGGCACAAGGG
>NZ_JBHUZJ010000173.1:0-2419 GCF_042667685.1 Streptomyces sp. NPDC057302
GTGGGCGCCGGATCGGTGCATGTGCGGCTGCGCGACGCGGCCCAACGGGACGAGGCCGAGCGGCTGCTGGCCCTGTGCCTGGGCGTCCCGGTGCAACGGGAGTCCGACCCGCTCGCGCTCAGCGCCCGCGTGGCCGGCCGTGATGCGGGCGCGGGAGCGGCCGAGCAGGCGTCCCGTGCGCTGGCCGAGCTGGCCAGGTCCGGCATCACCGTCGACAACTTCTCGCTGGGGCAGCCCAGCCTCGACGAGGTGTTCCTCGCCCTGACCGACAGCGCCGTGAAGAAGGACCGGGCCGAGAAGGCCGAGAAGGGGGTCATGGCATGAGCGCCGCGACACAGACGGACGCCGGCGCCGACGAACTCGCGCCGCTCGCCACCGATTCGCTGGCCGGGCTGCTCGGTTCGCGGCAGCGCCCGCCGAGGCCCAGCGCGCTGTCGACGTCCGTGACGTTCGGCTGGCGGGCGATGCTGAAGATCAAGCATGTGCCGGAGCAGCTCTTCGACGTGACGGCTTTCCCGATCATGATGGTGCTGATGTACACGTACCTCTTCGGCGGGGCGCTCGCGGGCTCCACCGAGGAGTACATCCAGTTCCTGCTGCCGGGGATCCTGGTGATGTCCGTCGTCATGATCACGATGTACACGGGCATCTCGGTCAACACCGACATCGGCAAGGGCGTCTTCGACCGCTTCAGGACCCTGCCGATCTGGCGGCCGTCCCCGATGGTCGGCTATCTCCTGGGCGACATGCTCCGCTACTGCGTGGCCTCGGCCGTCATCCTCGTGGTCGGGCTGATCCTGGGCTATCGGCCCGACGGCGGCATCGTCGGCGTACTGGCGGGCGTGTCGCTGCTCATCGTCTTCAGCTTCGCCTTCTCCTGGGTGTGGACGATGTTCGGCCTGCTGCTCCGCACGGAGAAGACGGTGATGGGTGTCTCGATGATGGTCATCTTCCCGCTGACATTCCTGAGCAACGTGTTCGTCGAGCCGAGCACCATGCCGGGCTGGCTGCAGGTGTTCGTGAACAACAGCCCGATCTCCCACCTCTGCAACGCGGTACGCAGCGTGATGGCCGGTGATTGGCCCGCCGATGAAATGGCCTGGGTGCTCGGCTGGTCAGCGCTGTTCATCCTCGTCTTCGGTCCCATCACCATGCGCATCTACGCACGCAAGTAACACGCATTTACATGCACGTTCAACTGAATCGGGGCCCGTCGGCCGTCACTCCGAGTAAAGTAATCGTCAATAATCCTCTGGTGCACGGTAGCGTGATTTGCTAGCGTCCCAGTCGTTGGCGCACTGAATATCGGCGGAGACACGGGGGGTACGATGTGCGACCTGGATGTCGGCTGTGCTTGGCCTCGATTGGCGGGATGGACGCCACCGCAGGGTGGACCTTATTCCGACTCGTTAAATATTGTGAAGGTAGCGTGCAGAAAGGTTCCCGTCGGATGGCTGCTCCCTGCGGATTCACCCCGCACCAAAGGTGTTGATCAAGAGTATGTGGCAGCCCTCAGCGAGCTGGGCGAGGAGCTGCCGCCCATCGTTGTGCACGAGTCCAGCGGGCGAGTCATAGACGGAATGCAGCGCCTGGCCGCCGCGCGACTTCGCGGTGAGGAAATGATTCGTGCCCACCTCGTCGAGGCGCCGGAGCACAAACTGTTCGAAGTGGCCGTCAGGCTGAATTCTGCCCACGGGAAGCCCCTGTCCTACCGGGAGAAGGTCGCGGCCGGGACTCGAATTCTGATGGAGAATCAGAAACTGTCGGACCGGTACGTCGCGTCCCTCACGGGCCTGTCGCCCCGCACGATCGCCCGGCTGCGCCGTTCGAGTGGCGAAGTTGCGCACTTGAACGCCCGCATCGGCCTGGACGGCAAGGTCCGCCGCGTCGGGGTCGCGCCGGGCCGGCGGCGGGCCGGCGAGCTGCTGGCCGAGCGACCGGGCGCGCCGCTGCGCGAAATAGCCCGCGAGGCGGGGATATCTCTCGGCACCGCTCATGACGTCAAGAAACGCTTGCTCCTCGGTGAAGATCCGGTGCCCCGGCGCTCGGAGAGCGTGTCCGAGCCGGCCGCTCAAAGCGCGAATCTGATGAACGAACCCCAATCCCTGTCGCCTCTCGCGGGCGCGGGGCAGCCGTTGCAGAAGCTGCGGAGAGATCCCGCGCTGCGCCTGTCCGAATCCGGCCGGCTTCTGCTGCGGCATCTCGCCATTCATGACGTCGACTCCCAGGTCCTTGCCGACGTCGCGGCGCAACTCCCACCGCATACCACCGACAGGGTCGCGCAATTGGCGCGCGAATGCGCGGAGAAGTGGGCGCGGTTCGCCGAAAGGGTCGAGCGGGAATCTTCTGTAGGACGTCGAGCGCCTGCCTGAGAAATAAGGACCGAGCAAGACGTTCAGTGATTTAATCTCCTGAAAGC
>NZ_JBHUZJ010000174.1:0-1974 GCF_042667685.1 Streptomyces sp. NPDC057302
GGAGAACTCCAGCCGGCCCGGCGCGTTCCGCGTGCGCTTCCTGGCGCCGCACCACCTACCAGGCGTCGTCGTCCAGCGACATCAGGACGCCGTCCTCGCGGTCGGCGATCTGCCGCTGGGCCGCGACCAGCGGGAGCACCTCCTGGGCGAAGAACACCGCCGTCGCCACCTTCCCCTGGTAGAAGGAGCGTTGGGCCCGCCGCGCCCCGGCCTCGGGATCCGCGAGGCGCCGTACCGCCACCCCCGCCTGCCGCAGCAGCAGCCAGGACACCAGGACGTCACCCGCCGCCATCAGCAGCCGCGTCGTACCGCGCCCCACCTGATAGATGGCCGCCGGGTCATCCAGAGACGTGAGGAGATGGGCGCCGAGACCCGTCGCCATCGCCTGGAGATGGGCCGCGGACCGGCTCAGCAGCGCGTGCGCGTCGGCGAGTTCGCCGCTCGCCGGTGCGTCCGCCGCGGTCTTCTCCACCTCGGCGATCAGGGCGGCGAGCGCACCGCCCTGATCCCTGGCGATCTTGCGGAAGAAGAAGTCCATGCCCTGGATCGCGGTGGTGCCCTCGTACAGCGTGTCGATCCGGGTGTCGCGGATGTACTGCTCCAGCGGGAAGTCCTGTGTGTACCCCGCGCCGCCGACGGTCTGCAGGGCGTGCCCCAACTGCTCGCAGGCCTTCTCGGAGCCGTAGCCCTTGACGATGGGCAGGAGCAGGTCGTTGAGGGCGTGCGCCCCGTCGTCGCGGGTGCCCGCCGCCTCCGCCTCGGCGATCCGGTCCTGCACGGTGGCCGTGTGCAGGACCAGGGCGCGCAGCCCCTCCGCGTACGCCTTCTGCAGGAGCAGCGAGCGGCGCACGTCGGGGTGGCGCAGGATGGGCACCCGGGGAGCCGACTTGTCCGCGAGGGAGGCCAGATCGGCGCCCTGGGTGCGGACCTTGGCGTACTCCAGGGCGTTGAGATAGCCGGTGGAGAGCGTCGCCATCGACTTGGTGCCGATGATCATCCGGGCCTGTTCGATGATGTGGAACATCTGCCGGATGCCGTCGTGCCGCTCGCCGAGCAGCACCCCGACCGCCGGGCTCTCGGCGCCGAAGGTGAGCTCGCAGGTGGCGGACGCCTTCAAGCCCATCTTGTCCTCGAGCGCGGTGGCGAACACGCCGTTGCGGGCGCCGAGTTCACCGCTCTCCCAGTCGGTCACGTGGTACTTCGGCACCAGGAAGAGGGAGAGGCCCTTGGTGCCGGGGCCGTGGCCCTCGGGCCGGGCGAGGACGAAGTGCAGGATGTTCTCGCTCAGATCGTGCTCGCCCGAGGTGATGAACCGCTTCACGCCCTCGATGTGCCAGCTGCCGTCCGCCTGCCGCACGGCCCTGGTCCGGCAGGCGCCCACGTCGCTGCCCGCCTCCGGCTCGGTGAGGACCATCGTCGCGCCCCACGCGCGCTCGACGAGCAGCCGGGCCAGACCGCGCTGCTCCCGCGTGCCGAGGCGGTCGAGCATCTTCGCGAAGCCCGCGATCGACTGGTACATGTACAGCGCCGGATTGGCGCCGAGGACCAGCTCGGCGACGGCCCACCGCAGCGACGGCGGCACCCCCGCCCCGCCGAGCGACTCGGGCAGGTCGATCGTGTGCCAGCCCGAGTCCGTCCAGCGGGCGTACGCCTTCTTGAAGGACTCCGGCAGCGTCACCGTACGGGTGTCGGGGTCGTACGCGGGCGGGGTGCGGTCCGCCTCGACGGCCGGGTCCGCGAGCTCGCTGACGGCCAGGCGCTCCACCTCGCCGAGGAGGTCGCGGGCGGTTTCGGGCGTGGTGCCCGCGAATGCGCCGCGGCCGTACGCGTCCGCGCGGCCGAGCACCTCGAAGAGGTTGAACTCCACGTCCCTGAGGTGCGACTTGTAGTGGCTCATCGCCGGTTGTCTCCTTGTGCGGTCTGGTGGACACGGACGGACCGGAGGGGCCGGTGGGGGGGGCGCCCCCCCCCCCC
>NZ_JBHUZJ010000175.1:0-1856 GCF_042667685.1 Streptomyces sp. NPDC057302
CCCAACCCCCTCGTCGACCCCCGCCGCCGGGGCCCGCGCGCCCCCCCCCGGGCCCCGGGGCCCCCGAGGCCGCGCCTGCCTGCTCTCCCGCAGCCGGCCGCACCAGTCTCCCCACAGACGACCGGAGGAAAGGGCCTTGTCGGCCAGCACTTCGACAGCAAACCCCATACCCGGCCCCGGCCCCCACGCCGCGGAGCCCCACCCCGACGAGTTCCTCAGAGCGCTCTACGACTTCCACGGCAGCGCCTTGCTGCAGTTCGCCGCACGACGGCTCGAAGGCGACTGGCACCGGGCCGAGGACGCCCTCCAGGAAGTCGCGATACGCGCCTGGCGGCACGCCGGGGAGCTCGACCCGACCGAGGACTCGGTGCGGCCCTGGCTCTTCACCGCCTTGCGCAATCTCGTCATCGACGGCCACCGCGCCCGCCAGGCCAGACCACCGGAGACCGGTGATCCCGAGCTCGCCCACCTGCCGGTGTCCGACGGCGTGGACCACATGCTCACCTCCCAGGTCCTCGTCGAAGCGCTGCGGGACCTGCGCCCCGCCCAGCGCGAGGTCCTGCTGCACGTGCACTACCTGGGCCGCAGCGTCAACCAGACGGCCAAGGTGCTCGGCGTGCCGCCGGGCACGGTCAAGTCCCGTACGTACTACGCGGCCCGCGCCATGCGTGAGGCACTGCACAACCGCGGCCTCTACGCGGGCGGCCTGGTCCGTGAGGCCGGGTGACGCTCAAGCCAGCTGTCCCGCGTGCCGGGTGACCTCAGGCCAGCTGTCCCACGTGCCGGGTGACCTCAAGCCAACTGTCCCGCGTGCCGGGTGACCTCAAGGCCGAGCGGCCCGGTGTCGAGCGATCCGTCCGCGTCGGCACGCCAGCGCCACCCCGTGGGTGCCTCGCCGATCACCAGCAGCGCGTCCCCGCGCCGCAGGCCCGCCAGCGCTCCCTCACGTCGCGGGAGCTGTGAGGCGTCCACGACGAACAGGTGCGGCGCCTCGCCCTGTACGGCGATCCGGCTGCTGCCCTCGATCAGCCGGAAGATCTGGGTGACGTCGTGCGATCCGGGCTCCGGGGCTCCCGAGCCCGCCGACGCCGCCATGGCGAACGCCTCCTCCAGGCTGGCCGCGTCGTGCAGACGGGAGGTCCGCGCCTCGTCGCCGGAGAGGAGCCGGCCGTCGGTCAGGGAGCCCACCAGGGTCACCTCGGCGAGCGCCCCCACCGGGCTGGCGAGCGCCTCGGCGACGACCGCCCGTACCAGGCTGCGCACTTCCTGGTCCGGGCCCGTCACCGAGACGGGCCCCGACGCCCGGGAGAGGTCGACAAGGACACGGTCGGGGCCGTCGAGGCCCACCGTCACCGTCAGCGAGTACGGCAGGGCAGGCTCACCCTCAGGTCCCGGGCGGTGCAGATCGTCGGGGGAGATCGTCCAGCGCTCGCCGTCCGCCTCGGCAGTCCAGGGCGCGGGGGCGTCCTCCTCGGCCCCGGCGAGCAGCAGCCCGAGCCGCTCCTCGGAGTAGACGACGGCGTACAGGTCGGGCAACGGGCGGCTGGAGCGCAGACATTCGCCCGTCAGCCGACGCAGGCCCGCGTTGACCACGTCCAGTGCCTCCCGGCCCACGACGGCGGCCGACGCGGTGGCGGGCTTCGACGGGCGGGGCCGCCGCTCGGTGACGACCAGCGCGGCCACCGCACCGATCAGCGCCAGCCCCAGCACCACGGCCAGGACGTACCAGATCATCTTCTGACTCCTTGTCAAGGCGCCCCGGCGGCGGAGCCGGGACGGTCGAAAGCGGGGGCGGCGCAGTCGCTGTGCCGTGCACCCGATGGCCACTACGGCGCCCGTCCGCGGATGGTTCACCG
>NZ_JBHUZJ010000177.1:0-1817 GCF_042667685.1 Streptomyces sp. NPDC057302
GCCCGGAATATCCGGGCCGGCCGCCGTCCGTTGTAGATCTTGACGCGGTCCGGACATTTCCACGCGGTCAAGGCAGTGTCCTAAACACACATCACTCGGTTAGATGAGTGTGGACACCAGAACGCCCCGCAATCCCACGGGGGGAAGCTCGTCAGGGTTCGACGAAGCTCCCGCGCTGAGCATGGTGAAAGTGCCGAGCGACCCGGCGCAGGTCATCGTGAATCACGCGAGCTTCCGCGTGCAGCTCCCCACCGCGCAGCGGACCCAATCCCCGCGTATCGCACGGCACTTGAACAATGCCGACGACACCGCGCGCATCCCCGCAGTCGGCTCCTCCGCACGGCGCCGCTCGCCCGTCGTCTGGAGCGGGAAGTCCGAGCCGGGCGACCCCGGAGCGACCGGACTCCTCCAGGCGGTGCGCGGCACCGGCGTGCGCCATTCGGCCGCAGTCGGCGGCGGCCCCTACGACGACGGAGGTGCCACGCAGGTCATCCCCCGCATCGACGTCGACGACGACGGTCTCGAGAGTACGCAGGCCACGCCTGCCGTCATCGGTCCTCGTCAGCACGGTCCCGAAACCCGGCTGATCCCGCGCATGCCGATCTCGGAAAGCGACCTCGACGAACAACTCCCCTACGGGGACGACGAGTACGACGGCGACGACTTCGACGGCGAGGACGGACGCCAGGTCGTCCGGCGGCACGGAGCCGATCCCGTCCGCCACGCCTATTACCCCGGTCGCCGCATGAACCTCGGCGTCGTGCTCCTTCCGATGCGCGTCTTCCTCGGGTTCATCTCCATCTACGCCGGCATGGGCAAGCTCTGCGACCCCGTGTACTTCGACGGCGGCGACCGCGGCTCCATGGTCAAGTGGCTCAACTCGCTGCACCCCTGGGCGCTCGCCGAGCCGCTGCGGGACTTCGCCCTCTCGCACCCGGTGGGCGCCGGACTCTGCATCGCCTTCCTGCAGATCATCGTGGGCGTGCTCACGGTGCTCGGGCTCTGGCAGCGGGTCGCGGCCAGCATCGGCGTGCTCCTGTCCGCCGCGCTCATCGTCACCGTCAGCTGGAAGACCGTCCCCGCCTACGACGCGCCGGACATCATCTATCTGGCCGCATGGTCACCGCTGATCATCGCGGGCGCCCCCGTCTACTCCGTCGACGGACGTCTCGCGGGCGAGGCCTGGCGCACGCTCGGGCCGCGCGTGGACATCTGGGAGCTGCGGCGCCGTGTGCTGCGGCGCGGCGGGCTCATCGGGGCGATCGTCGTGGGGCTCACCCTGCTGATCGGTTCGATGCTCGGCGGCGCGGTGCGCGACGCCGACCGCGTGACCGTGCCCGGACCCGGCGAGGCCCCGCGCAACGAACTGCCGGGATCGCCGCTTCCGGGGGAGCCCGGGAAGAAGAAGCAGCAGCGCCAGGGCCAGCCGCAGAGTCCCACGGCCTCCGGGACGGGGGCGCCCACCCAGGGTAGCTCCGCCAGCCCCACCCAGGGCGCGGGCGCGGCGGCCACTCCGGGCGCCGCGCGCGAGACGGCCACCGCGGGCGCGGGCCAGGGCCAGCCGAGCCAGACGCAGGGCACCACCGGTCAGGCCCCGCCCCAGCAGTCCTCGCCCCAGCAGCCTCCGACGTCGGCCACCGCGGGACCCACGTCCAGCGGCGGCAGCGGCGGCGGGGCGCCCGAGAGCGGCACGAGCGGCGGTGGCGGCAGCACGGGCGGCGGCGGCAACGACCGGCTCGTGGGCGGCCTGCTCGGCGGCGGCTGAGCCCGACTCCCGCCTGGTACGCCGAAGGGGCCCCGCACAGACACTGTGCGGG
>NZ_JBHUZJ010000179.1:0-1697 GCF_042667685.1 Streptomyces sp. NPDC057302
CTCGGTTGACAGATCCCGTCTGCCAGGCTCATCGTAGAGCCCAGCACAGCCCGTAGTCATCACATCCGCAGATGACGAAACGTCAGGAGACATCCATGCCCGCCATCTTCCACGTCGACCAGGCCCGCACCTTCTCCATGGTCATGTTCCTCAGCTCGTCCCCGAAGATGCAGTTCGGCACGCAGCAGCAGGACACCGCCAAGGACGGCACCCCCAAGTGGGAGGTGCAGGTCGTCGCCTCGTTCACCCAGTTCGGCCGGACCGAAAACGAGATCCTCAAGGTCGGTGTCCTCTCGCACTCGAACCCCGGCGACGCCCTCCAGAACATGCCGCAGCCGGTCGAGCTGGTCGGCTTCCGGGTCGGTGTGACCCCGGCCGAGAAGCGGACCGACCGCAACGGCAACGAGAAGGTCGTCGGCGGCACCGCCTGGTACCAGGCCGACGAGATCCGCTCGACCTCCGCCGTCCCGACCTCCCGCAAGTCCGCCTCGCAGGAAGGCTGATCGTGTCCGCCACTGACTCCCTGAGCCTGGCTCCCCTGGTCGCCGTCATCGCCCTCGCGGTGCTGGCGGCCTGGGGGGCGGCTCGCCTCTTCATCGCCACCTACCGGTACATCCGCGCGACCCCCTTCCAGCGGGCCCGGATGCGCCACGCCTGGGCCGTCTCCCGCCGCTGGCGTCGCCTCGCTCCGAACGTCGGCCTGGCCCGCGTGGACGAGAACACCAAGGGCCGCAAGGACTGGCAGGGCAAGACCGCCAAGCCCGTCACGGTCGTCCCGAAGATCCGCGTCTTCCCGGAGCCCTGGGGAATCCGCGCCGTCATCAAGACCATCCCGAAGGTCGGCGTCGAGGAAGTCGAAAAGGCCGGCGGTTGGCTCGCGGACGCCTGGGACTGCCAGACCGTGGAAGTCCGCCGACTCAAGGCCGGACTCGTGGAGGTCCGAGGCATCGTCGGCAACCCGCTCGACGACCACCAGCCGTACACCTGGCCCGCCGAAGACGACTGGGTCCTCCCGATGGGACACAACCCCTGGATGCGCCAAGTCGCCATCCCGCTACGGCAGTTGAGCGGAATCAAGGTCGCGGGCCTCCCCGGCTACGGCAAGACCATGCTCATGCTCGCCTGGATGGCCTCGCTCGCGAACCGCGCCAACGTCCAGTTCGCCATCTTCGACGGCAAGACCTCCGACGCCCGATACGGCGACTGGGGAGAGGTCGGCAGCCGGGCCATGTTCGTCGTCGGCGACAACCCGGAGACCGCCAACCAGCGCTTGACCGAGCTGGTCCGCCTGCTCAAGGACCGCCCGGCCGCCCTCGTGGAAGAACGCGGCACGCACAAGTTCTGGAAGCACGGCCCGACCGAGACCAACCCGCTCGTCCTGGTGCTCATGGATGAGTGCCACAACTACGCCGACACCAAGGGCCTGACCGGCAAGGACAAGCAGGTCATCGAGTCCAACCAGCGCATGATGCAGACCATCTCCAAGGAGGGTCGCGGGCTCGGCGTGATCGGCATCTTCGGCACGCAGAAGCAGACCGGCGACGCTATCCCGACCGCCGTCCGGGACAACCTGGAGGTCGGCGTCTGCTTCCCGACGTTCACCATCGATGCGGCCGAAGCGGCCCTCGGCTCGGGCATCCGCAAGGACGAGCCCAACGACCCCTCGAAGCTCGTGGACAAGGAGACCAACGTCGGCG
>NZ_JBHUZJ010000180.1:0-1599 GCF_042667685.1 Streptomyces sp. NPDC057302
GGGGGGGGGGGGGGGGCGGGCGCGGCGCGGGGGCCCGGGGGGGGGGGGGCCGCTCGCCCCGCCGGTTCAGTGGGTGTTGCTCGACCGGGTGTTACTCGACGACCTTGAGCAGCTTGTTGGGCGTGCCCTCGCTCGGGTTCGAGATCTTGTCCGCGGTCGCACCGTCGGTCAGCGCCTTGGCGACGGCGTCCGGCTTGGCGTCCGGGTGGGCCGCGAGGTAGACGGCCGCAGCGCCCACGACGTGCGGGGTGGCCATCGACGTACCGGAGATGGTGTTGGTGGCGTCGTCACCCGTGTTCCAGTCGGACGTGATGTCCGAGCCCGGGGCGTAGATGTCCACGGACTTGCCGAAGTTGGAGAAGTCCGACTGCTCGTCGTCCTTGGTGGAGGAGGCGACCGTGATGGCCTCCTTCACGCGGGCCGGGGAGCCCTGCGAGGCGTCCGCGGACTCGTTGCCCGCCGCGACCGCGAAGGTGACGCCGGAGGCGATCGCCTTCTGGACCGCCGCGTCGAGCGCCTCGTCGGCGCCGCCGCCGAGGCTCATGTTGGCGACCGAGGGGCCCTTGTGGTTCTTGGTGACCCAGTCGATGCCCGCGACGACCTGCTCGGTGGTGCCGGAGCCCTGGTCGTCCAGGACGCGGACCGCGACGACCTTCGCCTTCTTGGCGACGCCGTGCGCCTCACCGGCGATGGTGCCGGCGACGTGCGTGCCGTGGCCGTTGCCGTCGTCCGCGTCGTCGTCGTTGTCGATGGCGTCGAAGCCGGACGTGGCGCGACCGCCGAAGTCCTTGTGGCTGACGCGGACACCGGTATCGATGACGTACGCGGTGGCGCCCTCACCCGCGGCGTCCGGGTAGGTGTACTTCTTGTCGCCCGCGGTGTCGTCCTGGTCGATGCGGTCCAGGCCCCACGACGGCGGGTCGTCCTGCGTGGCGTTGATGCTGAACTTCTTGGACTGGACGACCTTGCCGACGGCCGGGTCGGCGGCCAGGCGCTTGGCCTCGGTCTCGGTGAGGCTCTTGGCCGAGAAGCCGTTGATCGCGGAGGAGTAGTTCCGCTTCAGCTCGCCGCCGTACTCCGAGGCGAGGTCGGACTTGGCGCCCTTGTCGGCCTTCTCGTCGAGCATGACGATGTAGCTGCCGGAGACGGCACCCTTGGCGTCGGCTCCGTAGACCTTGCCCTCGGCCGGGGTTGCCGCGCCGGCGAACGAGGTGGCGAAGACGGTGACACCGACGGCGGTGGCGGTCGCGGCTATCGCCGAGACGAGCTTCACCGAGCGTGCACGCTTGTGTGTTGCCATGAAGAGGGATCTCCTCGTGGTGATGTGGGGGGATGTGGGGGGGTTGTGGGGTTTTCAAAACTTCACTGCGACGACCCTTGAGATCCGGAAGATCTCCGGGCGTTGGGACGAAACCATGTCTGATTGACGCGCGCAGATCAATACCTACATGCACCTGTGACTTGTTCAACAAGGTTCTGTAATAACAAAACGGGCCCCCGCCGCCAGATCGGACATCACACGACTCCACGCCCCTCAAGTCCTCATGGATGTAAGGGGCTTGTGACGACCGAAACCCCCCGGCCGGGCTGGAGGTATCC
>NZ_JBHUZJ010000181.1:0-902 GCF_042667685.1 Streptomyces sp. NPDC057302
TCTTTACCTAAAGCTGATCAGCGGGGCCCCTCCGAGAGCAAGAAAAGGGGCCGAGTGCCCACTTCGTGCGGTGAGGGCATCCAGCCCTCTCCATTGGTACAAGTGTAATGGCCCCTTTTCATGCTCTCGCCCCGCAGATCACCTTTAGGTAAACACTTCCCCAACCCTAAGCGATCTTGCTTTCTGACGGTCCGTCAGGGGTTTCTGACGGGTCATCAGGAGTGAGTTTCTTGACTGCCCAGATTTGATGTGCCGTGAGGAGCTTGACGAGTGCCGGGAATCCGCCCCGTTCGACGGCTTCGAGAACTCGGGCTTCGAGGCCGTGAGCGACGACCATCTTCCAGGCCGACTCCGCCAGCTCGGCCACCTCCCCGCCGGCCACTTCTTCGGCGGCGTGTTCTTCGTCGCTGACCTCGTCCACTCCGAGCCGGGCCTTGAGCTTGGGAGACCAGCGGAGCCAGGACTTGCCCTTGGTCGCCTTCTCGTACTCGACCCAGAGATCAACGACCGCAGCGTCTCCGGTCGCAAGCAGGTACTCGACCATCTCGAAGGGCGTCAGACTTCCGAGCTTGCCTTTCTTGAGATCACCGCGAGCGACCTCGTTTCCGATGTGCCGTCCGGAGTCCTGAGCCTTGGCGATGTATTCCCCGGCACCTTCGGCCGTCATGACCTTGTCCCACTTGACCCCGTGAGCCTTGTCTGCCGGGAACCCGTGCTTCTTCGTCCAGGCCATCCAAAGCCGTTGCCAGCGAGCCATCATGTACGTGAGCTGCATTACGTCCGGCTCCGAGTCGAAGCAGACGATGACGTGAAGGTGAGGATGCCAACCGTTCTTGCCGTAGGTGATTTCCCGCGAATTGATCGTGCCGATTTTCCCGGTGAGCTTCTTTTCCCGCTGTGCC
>NZ_JBHUZJ010000181.1:912-1393 GCF_042667685.1 Streptomyces sp. NPDC057302
AGTTTCCGGAATGCGTCGTTGAGGGCTTCGAGGAGTTCCGCGAGCGCGTGACCTTTCGCGTGCCGAACGGTGAAGGTGACCATCCAGGCCGAGCCGCCCGACATGATCAGCGAGGCAACGCCGACAGCGATCTCGTTGGCCCGCTTGGCGCGGATCTTGGCCGAGCAGACCGGGCACAGCCAGCCGTTCGCGCAGATGCAGACCCCCGACGTGTAGGCCACCCCGTCGCGGACGTGGATCTTGACCCGGTCAGCCTTGCCGTCTCGGCCCTGAGCCATGACCCGTCCGCAGGCCGAGAGCCGCTTGACCGTCGTGAAGGTCCAGATGGCCCGACGGATCTCGAACCGGCGGCGGCGGCGGCAACACGGTTCGGTGCCCTTCCCGCATTCGTGCTGGTCAGACCCGGTTTTCCCCGCAGGGATAGAAACAAAGTCCGTAGTAGTACCAAGGGGGGCGTCCGCCAGGCCGCCAGAGGCGGCCC
>NZ_JBHUZJ010000182.1:0-1089 GCF_042667685.1 Streptomyces sp. NPDC057302
GCTGTATTGAAATTCTAACCCGCGCCCCTGATCGGGGCGGGAGACAGTGTCAGGTGGGCAGTTTGACTGGGGCGGTCGCCTCCTAAAATGTAACGGAGGCGCCCAAAGGTTCCCTCAGAATGGTTGGAAATCATTCGTAGAGTGCAAAGGCACAAGGGAGCTTGACTGCGAGACCTACAAGTCGAGCAGGGACGAAAGTCGGGCTTAGTGATCCGGTGGTTCCGCATGGAAGGGCCATCGCTCAACGGATAAAAGCTACCCCGGGGATAACAGGCTTATCTCCCCCAAGAGTCCACATCGACGGGGAGGTTTGGCACCTCGATGTCGGCTCATCGCATCCTGGGGCTGTAGTCGGTCCCAAGGGTTGGGCTGTTCGCCCATTAAAGCGGTACGCGAGCTGGGTTCAGAACGTCGTGAGACAGTTCGGTCCCTATCCGTCGTGGGCGTAGGAAATTTGAGAGGAGCTGTCCTTAGTACGAGAGGACCGGGATGGACGCACCGCTGGTGTACCAGTTGTTCTGCCAAGGGCATCGCTGGGTAGCTATGTGCGGACGGGATAAGTGCTGAAAGCATCTAAGCATGAAGCCCCCCTCAAGATGAGATTTCCCATTCCGCAAGGAAGTAAGATCCCTGAAAGATGATCAGGTTGATAGGTCTGAGGTGGAAGTGTGGCGACACATGGAGCTGACAGATACTAATCGATCGAGGACTTAACCATATTTTTGAATGATGTCACATCTGTTATCTAGTTTTGAGAGAACACTCTCAATTTGTTTGGTGGCGATAGCGAAGAGGTCACACCCGTTCCCATACCGAACACGGAAGTTAAGCTCTTTAGCGCCGATGGTAGTTGGGACTTTGTCCCTGTGAGAGTAGGACGTTGCCAGGCATTTTTATTATCGCGGGGTGGAGCAGTTCGGTAGCTCGTCGGGCTCATAACCCGAAGGTCGCAGGTTCAAATCCTTTCCCCGCAACCAAATGGTCCCGTGGTGTAGTGGTTAACATGCCTGCCTGTCACTCAGGAGATCGCCGGTTCGACCCAGGTCGCGACCGCAATTTATGTTGGCTCGGTAGCTCAGTCGTTAGAGA